>CAZSDX010000929.1:0-1505 GCA_964605685.1 uncultured Polyangiaceae bacterium | reverse complement strand
TTGCGTGGAGGCCGTGGCCAAAAGCCCCGGCCTTCAGGCCGGGGATGGTTTACTTGCAGGCCGCGGCGGCCTTCTCGTCGGGGGCGTCGAGGATGCAGTCCGCGAGGGCGTCCGGGGGCTCGCTCGCGCCGGCGCGGAACTGATCGCCGACCCTGCCGATGCACAGGGCCTTCGCGTCGTTACGCGTCCCTTTCCCGGCGGAGGAGCGCCCGTGCATCTTTTGGTTGCAGAGCACCGTGGCGCGGTACCCCGGGTCGTTGGCCATGGGCTCCTTGCAGCCCACCGCGAACAGCGCCAGCAGCCCTCCGAGTGTTTGCTTCAACGTCACATCCTACCACGTCGCCTACCGCCGACCTCCTCAAACATCAAACCTCCACGGGCCGCTTCGACCGGGTGCTCGCTCCGTACGTGACCTGCCTCGAACTCGGCTGGCATCTCTGGGGCCCACCCGACGCTGCTCAACGGTACAGCGCGTCGTAGCCGACCTGATCGACCGCCGAGAGACCCACACGGTCGAAGGTCTCCCGGCTGCGACGCCAGCGCCGAGGCTCCAGGAACCACTCGCGGGCGATGTCCAGGTTCACCGGGGGAGTAGTTCACCTTCTTCGGGCGTGATAAGCACCTCATGCAGCGGTTTTCTCTGGATGTCCGGCACCTCGCAGGACGGCGTGGGGTAACCGACGGGGAGCAGCAGGAAGGGGCGCTCATGAGCAGGTCTCCCCAGGATCTTCGCCAGGAAATTCATCGGGCTCGGGGTGTGCGTCAGGGTCGCCAGCCCGGCGTGGTGTAGCGCCGCGATGAGGAAGCCCGCCGCGATCCCTACCGACTCGTTCACGTAGTAGTGGTGCTCGCCAGCGGCCCCGTGCCGCTGCGCGAACAGCACGATCAAGGCCGGAGCCTCCTCGAGGAACGGCTTGTTCGCGTCGGTCCCCAGCGGCGCGAGATCCGCGAGCCACCGCTCCGGGGCCTTGCCGCCGTAGAACGCGCGCTCTTCCTCCTCGGCCCCCTCCCGGATCGCCTTCTTCAGCGCCGCCGAGGTCACCAGCACGAAGGTCCAGGGCTGCTTGTTCGCCCCGGAAGGCGCCTGTGCCGCGGCTTCGATACAGCGCCGGATGACCTCGAGATCCACCGGCTCCGTGCTGAAATGCCGCACGGAACGCCGCGCCTTGAGCTCTTCGCAGAGGTCTTCTGCACGCCGTCGCATTTCTTCCGGTGGGTAGCGTCGGAAGTTCAGCGGCTTCATCGCTGGTTTCTCCTGGTGTTTGTGTCTCAGCGGTACGGGTTGTTGTCCAGGCCCGTGGAGACGGGGGGAGGCGAGGAGGTCGTCCGGGTGGGCTTCGGTTTGGGCGCAGGGGTTGCGGCGGGAGCAGGGGCCGAGGCGCTCGGCGGCGGGACGGCGGACTCCGGGGGAGGCGGATCGGGCTGGGGCGGCGCCGAGGCAGAAGGAGCAGGGGGCTCCGCAGACGTCGCAGCGCTCGGGGGCGCCGCGGGGGCGTCGGGGGCCG
>CAZSDX010000928.1:0-1510 GCA_964605685.1 uncultured Polyangiaceae bacterium | reverse complement strand
TTCACCCCGGCGGCCTCGTCGGCGGGCCCGTGGTCGGCCTTCTGAACAAGGCCGAAATCTCCTTGGGGGAGTCCACTGAAATTTCGGATCTTTCCCGCCGCTGTGGGGGGCGGCGGGGTGGGGTTGCAAAACGACCACCCAAGAACCAGGAAAACTGTTGTTTTTTGATGCGGATCATCCGGTTCAGTTTGGATCATCTTGAGAGAATCGTCAAGACACTCCTTTGGGGGCAGCTAGCAAGTCGCGATCTGCGGCGGAAGCCCCCGCCAGGTACCCACCCCGCACCACGAACGAACCCTGGAGGTGCTGGCGCGCACAGTCCGCCTACGCCCCGGAGGGTCCAGCCCGCGTCGGCGGGGAGCGACTCTCGCTGGCCCCGCCCCGTCCTCGGGTGGCAGACACGTGCCTCCCTGACGATCGTGGGGCCGGGTTTCTTCCCGCTCAGTCCGTCGGAGGGGCGGCGCGGTGCAGGCGGAGCGCCTTGTTGCCGTCGACCTCGTAGAGCTCGACGATCCCCTCCTTGACGAGGTGATCGAGCACGCGCCGCTTGTCGTAGGAGGAGGCGTCGAAGCCGGGGCCTTTCCAGCGGGTGACGAAGTAGTTGGCGCCCACGTAGCCGCCCTTGAAGCTGGCCTCCGCGAGGCGGAGCTGCTCGACAAACACGTCGGCCAGATCCTGGGGCGGGCTGGGGATGTTGCTGCTGGGGGAGGGCTCTGGGTAGTCGTCGTTCTCCCCTTCGGGGGGCGGCTGGGAGCCAGAGGCCGTCCCCGAGGGGTCGGGAGGGCTCCAGGGGGGAGCGTTGTCCTCGAAGTCCGCTAGCCCGTCGAGGAGATCGATGTGATCGAAGGCCACCTTGCGGAGCTGGAAGGAGAGCCCGGTCCCTCCCCAGGAGACCACGTAGACGATCTTGCCGAGCTGGCGGACCGCCTCGACCGCGGAGGCGTAGTCCGCGTCGCCGGACACCAGGATCATGGCGTCGTAGGCGCCGACCGCCGCCAGGCGGACCATGTCCGCGACCATCGCCGTGTCGACCTCTTTCTCCTGGGAGAAACGGTTCTCGGCGCCGCACTCGGAGCAGCGGAAGGATCGAGACTTCCGAGGGAAACGGTGGACGAAGTAGCCGGGCTGCAGTTCGAGCATATCCAGGAAGCCCGCCAGCTTCTTCTGCCCGTCGGTGTTGGCCTCCTCGCCGGTCTCGACCCCCGTGTAGTAGTGGCAACCGACCAGCGTCGACCCACCCACTCGCTGCACCAGCCAGCGGGCGAGCCGCGTGAACTGGAGGCGCTGGCCGTAGGCTTGCTCGCGCCAGCCTGCATAGAAATTTTTTCCGTCAAAAAAGATGGCAACTTTCACCCGGGAAGCTCCGATGAGGATGGGAATGGCGGAAGGCGCTCCGTCGCGCCGAGGCCCTAGCCTTGCATAGAGGGCCAACGGTTCCAAGCGCCAGCGTGCTGATTCAGACTCGACTTTCGCCGTTTTTTGGGAGGGCTCCGGTCGGCTCCCGGCCTCC
>CAZSDX010000927.1:0-1530 GCA_964605685.1 uncultured Polyangiaceae bacterium | reverse complement strand
CAGCGCCGCCAGCGCCCCCAGCAGGACCAACGGAGAACGCCCGGGGGGCGGAGGAGCATCCACCGGGGAAGGCGCCCGTGGCGCCGGGGTCGCGCTCGCAGAGGCCGCAGGCTGAACGCAGGAGCGGGAGGCCGCCCCGCCCGCCTGCTGGCTGAACGTCACCCAGCTCGTCGAGGCCACCACCGAGCCCGCCCGCAGGATCTCCACCTGGATCTGCTCGTCCCGGAGCGGCGGCGCCGGCGGCACGTCGCAGAACTCGAGGCCCAGCCGCACCACCCCCCCGGAGGATCGGGCGACGCCCTCCACTGCCGAACCGGCAGAGGTCCGGTCGCGCACCTCGACGTTGAATCCCCCGGTCTCCTCCGCCAGCCGCTTGATGTCGTCGCGGCGCTGGGCCAGCGTCGTGCCCTTGGCGTTGCCCAGCACCACCGCGTGGATCCGCACCCCGCGCTGCCGCGCGTCGGCGATGACTTGCGCGGTGGTGTAGACGCTCGACTCCTCGCCTGCGTCGGTGAACACCACCACCTGCCGCACCCCGCGGGGCATCGGGAGGCGCTGGCCCGCCAGCGCCGCCGCTTCAAGGAGGCTCGCCTTCAGCCGCGTCTGGAACTGCGGCGAGGACTTGGCCACGTCCGCGAGCAGCCGCTGCGCCTCCGCGGGCGAGGGCGCATCCCGGGGAGCGCCCAGAGTGGTCCCGAAGGAGAGCACCGTGAAGGAGGCCCGCGCCGGGGAGGCACCCAGAAACTTCTGCGCCAGCGCCAGCGCGTCGTTGAGGTAAGGCCGGAACGAGGCCGACTGGTCGAAGGCGAGCACCGTGTGGACGCCCTCCGCGTTCACGTCGAGCGCGCTGGCCTGGAGCACCCTCCCCTGCCCCGCCCGCAGCAACACCCGGAAGCGCTCCCGCGAGGGGGACTTCATCAGCTCCCCCCGGAGCGACTCGTCCCGAAGCTCGACGTGGAGCTCCGCCCGGCCGTCGCGCCCCGGCGTCAGGGCAGCAACGGCGGCGCCCTGATCGGCCCTGGCGAGCCCGCTCCCGAGGAAGACCGCGAGGAAGATGCCGGCGCGTCGTGCCATTCAGAGCCCGTCGACCAGTCTCCTCGGAAGGAACACGAAGATCAACCGGAGCCCGCCCACCTGGATCACCGAAGGCGAGGAGAGCCTCACCTCGCTGCCCCGCACCGGCCGCCCGTCCACGGTGCTCCCGTTGGAGGAGATGTCGAGCAAGGAGACATCCTCATCCCGGATGAAGAGGAAGGCATGCTGCTTGGAGGCCCGGTCGTCCTCCAGGATCACATCGCACACCGCCGGGTCACGCCCCAGCACGTTCTTCCCCTCCCGCAGCGTGTGGATGAACCCCGGGTGGCCCGGCCCCCGAAACTCGAACAGTGCCCCCCGCAGCCGGGGCGCCCCGCCCACCTCGGGGCTCTGCGCCAGGCGCGTGGCCTCCACCCGCCCCGCCACCGACCCGGGCGCCGCCGTCGTCGCCAGCGGAGGGCCCCCCGGCATCGGCAGCGCAGAGGCAACCGGCGA
>CAZSDX010000926.1:0-1539 GCA_964605685.1 uncultured Polyangiaceae bacterium | reverse complement strand
CGGGCTGCGGGGCCACCTCCGGCTCGTAGCGGGCCCGCATCCAGAGCGCCAGCGCCACGCAGGCCACCGGGGCGAACCCCAGCGCGTCCAGCAGGATCACCGAGCGCCCCGCCTCGGACAGCGGCGTCCTCGCGCCGAGCAGCAGCAGCGCGCCCCCCGCCAGCAGCACCAGCGACCCCTGCTCGCCGAAGGGAATCCGGAAGGCCCGGGTGATCTCCTCTCCCCGGCGCCTCGCCCCGATCACCAGCGCCACCAGCGCCAGCAGGTAGCCCGCCAGCGCCGCCAGCAGCGCCATCGCCTCGGGAGCCGTCCCCGAAGGGCGCTTGCAGCACCGTGCCGCCGTGGTCGCGGTCCCTGGCGAGGTGATCCCGAGCTCATCCAGCCAGACAAAGGGCCCCCCCCCCAGGTCCACCGGCAGAGGTTGCAAGCTATCCGGCAGGATTGTCACAAAACGAAACAAGAGGAGCAGTCCAGCCGTGACAAGCACCGCAGAACCCAGGACGGAGGCCCCCCGGCCCGCGCGAGGCTTGCCGCCAGGGCCCACCGCCAGGGAGGCGATCCCCCAGGCGAGGAGAGGAGCGAGGAGAGCCAGGGCCCACACCCCCCACACCAGCGACCCGAGGAGCGGCTGAGGGATCGCGCACTCCGCCGGGGTGGGGCAATTCGGAGCGGCGACCGGGACTGGAGGCGGGACCGGGGGCGCCGTGGGGATCGGGAGGGCCGAGGGTTGCATCAGCGCCCCCCCGGGAGGACAACGCGGGCGCCGCGGGCGAGGTCCGCCAGGGTGTGCCCCTCCCAGGTGCGGAGGAACAGGACACGGGCGGCACGGGTCGGGGACCAGAGCACCGGCATGGGGAAAGGCGAGCGCTGGAGCGCCGCCTCGATATCGGCAGCGCCCTGCTGAGGGGCCACGGCGAAGGTCTCCCCGGGGCGGAGGCCCGGCGAGGGGTCGCCCAGGTCGGTCCTCGGGATCACCGGTGGCGCGAGCGCGGCGGCGGCGCGGCGGATGAATTGCTCGACAGAGGAGGCCGCCGCCTGGGCGATCTCCGGATCGCTGAGCATGCTCTGCTCGACGAAGGGGGCGATCTGCCAGCGGCAGAGCTCCTCGATGCGGGCGGCGTCGGCGCAGGGGACGTCGTCGACCCCGCGGGCGGGCCAGGTCTGCTCCACCAGCCGGTCCGCCCACAGATCCGCGTCGGTGATCTGGCGCCGCCGCGCCACCCAGGCGCTGAGCAGCGCCGGCGGGATCAGCGTGTCGTGGAGGGCGTCGCGCTCGCCGAGCAGCCCGGTGAGGTCGTCCTGGGCGGAGCTCCAGGCCAGGGACTTGATGCCAAGGTCGCGGAGGGACTGGGCAGCCCGGTCCCGCTGGTCCAGCAGCACCGCGTTCACCGTTCCCATCTTCAGCAGGGTCTGGTCGACGGCGGCGATGGCGGCCTTGCGCACCCGCCGCTTGCGGAGCTGGAGCTGCGCCTCGGCCTGGGCGCGGGGGCGCCCGCCTCCGCCGGCCCCCCAGAGCTGCTCCAGGGCGTCGCGCCGCTG
>CAZSDX010000925.1:0-1543 GCA_964605685.1 uncultured Polyangiaceae bacterium | reverse complement strand
CCGAATCGACGGCAGCCTTGCTTGGAGCAGCAACGAAAGCTCGGCGCTCTCGTCGTTGAGCCCCCGCCACCCACCCTCCGGGCCGACTTGCTGGCCTGTCGGGCGGGGCAGACCCCTCGGCGAGGGGGGAGGGAGCGTGCGGGGGAACCCTTCGTTCGCGTTCACGCTTACGTGTCCGGCACCCGCTCACGGGACCCGGGGCCCGGAGGCCGGGAACCGGAGGCCGGAGGCCGGGAGCCGGAGCCCTCCCCGCAAAACGGCGAAACACGAGTCTCACGGCAGCGGCCTCCACGACCATCGGGACTGGTACGTCCCCTCCTGCGTCTGCTCGATCAGGTAGCGCACCTCCAGCTTCGGCGCCTGCTTGCCCGCGCTGGCTTCCGGCTCTGCCGCCACCTTCACCCCCGCCGGGACGCGCCTCACGCAGGGGACGAAGCGCTCGTTGTTCGGCCTGGCGGTGGCCTCGATGAGCCCCACGGTCCCGCTCGGGGTCAACCTCGCCTCCAGCCGCACGTCCACGGCCTCGTCCGCCCGCACCTCCGCCAGGCACCCGTGGAGCCCTCGGACCAGCGCCCAGCCGGCCTCGTCCACCCGCTCCGGCGCCGCCACCGCGGTCGCGCGCAGCGCTCGCTCCTTGGCGGTCTTCCGTCCCGAGACCCAGAGCCCGGCGGCGAGGGCCATCGACAGCGCGATCAGCCCGAAGAAGACCAGGAGCACGCGGCTCCCCGGGAGCCCCTCGGGGGGAGGCACGTAGCGCTCCAGCTTCTTTCGCAGCTCCGCGTTCTGCGCCTCCAGCTCGTCCAGTCGGGCCTGGAGTTCACTCGCTTCGGTCGTGGCCATGCGCCACCGAGCATGGTGGCAACCGGGGGCGGTGGGTAGCCCCTCCTCACCGGGAGGGGTCACTTCCGGGAGAGGGTGACCTGGGTCTCGGGCCTGGCGATGCCCAGGTAGCCCTCGGCCTCCGGGCGCTGGAGGAGCGTCCAGGCGAAGAACGCCGCGGCGTAGCTGGCGGCGATCCCTCGGCCGGTGTCGATGTCGAGGTAGGTGAAATCGCTCTTGTCCGACTGGCGCTTCCCCTCGCCGCACCCCGGCTGGAGCGACGGCGTCAGCGCGCAGATGTCCGAGAAGGACCAGTGACCTGCGTCGGTGACCTCCGCGAGCCACGCTGGCCCCGGCGCGTCCTTGAAATTCGACCGGATCAGGTTGTTTCCGACGGCGCCGATGCTGTTGTCCTCCCCCGCGAGCAGCAGGAACACCGGGGCCTGGATCTGCTTCATCTCCACCCCGCCCAGGAAGGCCGGCGGCGCCGCCATCACGAAGCCCGCCCGGAACCGCGGGTCGTCCTGGAGCACCTTGCCGGCGGTGGCGGCCCCGTAGCTGTGGCCCATCACGCCGACCCGCGACCCGTCCAGGCGCCCCCGGAGCGCCCCCGGGACCGACGGGTGCGCGGGGTCGAGCACCGCGTCCAGGACCGCGCGGAGGTCGCCGGCGCGCACCCCGAGGAACTCGTCGCCGATGGCGGCCAGGGTATCGTTGACCAGTT
>CAZSDX010000924.1:0-1550 GCA_964605685.1 uncultured Polyangiaceae bacterium | reverse complement strand
CAACCGCACCCGCGGCCTCTGCTCCAAGGCAGGGCTCACGGAGGCTCCCGCCCCCGACGCGGGCGGTGAGCTGGAGGCCGCGCTCCGCGCCGAGGCCGCCGAGGCCGCCCGCAAGGCCGCCGAGGCGATGGACGCGGTGGCCCCGCACCGGGCCCTGGACGCCATCTGGGCCTTCTGCCGCGCCGCCAACGTCTACGTCGACAAGGCCGCCCCCTGGAAGGCCCAGAAGGAAGGGAACACCGCGCGGCTCCACGCCATCCTGGGCACGCTCCTTTCCGCCTGCCGGGCGCTGGCGCTGCTGCTCGGGCCTTTCCTGCCCCGGAAGGCCGCGGAGATGCGCGAGCAGCTCGGCCTCGCCCCGCTGGCGACCTCGGTCGATCAGGATCTCTGGCCCCTCTCCTGGGTCGATCACCAGGGCACGCTGGGTAAGGCCGCGCCGCTGTTCCCCCGGCTGGACGACGCGCGGCAGGCGCAGATCCTCGACGCGCTGCTGCCGAAGGCCGCCGAGGCCCCCCAGGCGGAGGCCCCGAAGGCGGAGGTTCCCAAGGCGGAGGCCCCAACGACGCTGCCAGCGATCGACTACGAGAAGTTCAGCGAGGTCGACCTGCGGGTGGGGCTGGTGCTCTCGGCGGAGCGGGTGCCTCGCAAGGACAAGCTCCTGGATCTGCGGGTCGACGTGGGCGAGGAGCAGCCCCGGCGGATCGTGGCGGGGCTGGCGCTCTCGTTCAAGCCCGAGGATCTGGTCGGTCGGCGGGTGATCGTCGTGGCCAACCTGCTCCCACGTGACTTTGGTAAGGGGCTGGTCTCCCACGGGATGCTGCTGGCGACGGGGCCCAGCGAGGCGCTGTCGCTGGTCTCCGTCGACGAGCGCGCGGCGCCCGGTTCGCGGGTCAAGTAAGCGAAGGATTCCGAGGGCGATGGTGTCAGGAATTGAGCTGCTCACGGCGAGGGTCTGCGGGGCCTCGCCGGAGGACGAGCGACCGCAGGCGCCAGCGAGCAACGCCAGGGCGAGGGCGACGGGCAGGGCGCCGTGGATCAAGCGTTTCCTTCTGGGGCAGGGGCGAGCATCTCCTCGATTCGTTGAACCCAGCGGGTCGCCTCGTCCACCGCGTCCCGGGCCAGCGCCGCGTCCAGGTGGACCCCCTGCTCGTCCAGCGCCGCCAGGTCGTGGAGCCGCGCCAGCGTCCCGTGGAGCGCCGGAGGGAGCTTCCCCTTCGCCCCCAGCACCCGGAAGAGCGCCGCCACCAGCCCGTGGTGGTCCCGCGCGAGGTTCCCCGGCGGGTTGCCTTGCTCCTGCCAAAGCAGCACCGTGAGCGCCTGGGCGAGCCCCTGGTGCGCCGCCCGCGCCGCGTCGCAGGGGAAACCCGCGTCGAGCACCACCGCCGCCAGCCGAAGCCGCTCCCGGGCCCTCGCCAGCGTGGGCGCCGCTGGCCCGGGCTGGAAGCGGGTCCGCTGGGTATCGGGTCCGGACTCCTCCGGTTCGAGTTCGGGCAGCGCAGGCGGCGGAGCCACCACCGGCACGGGAATTTTCTTGGCCGAATTCCATCACA
>CAZSDX010000923.1:0-1551 GCA_964605685.1 uncultured Polyangiaceae bacterium | reverse complement strand
GGTTGGGGGCCGGCGCTCCCGGGAGCGGCGCTGGCGGGCGCGGACGCGGCCTTGACCGGGTCCATGAGGGCTTTGATCTGCTGGCGGGTGAGCGGGCCGCGGAGGTAGGAGAGGCACCAGCGGGTTTCGAAGACGACGGGTCCGTCGTCGTGGACGTTGTGCATGAGGAACTGGCGTGGGCCGAGCGCGCTGAGGGTGCGGTCGGCCTCGGCGCGGTCGAAGCCGGACGCGGCGGAGGATTGAGCGGCGGCGCCCTCGAGGCCGTCGAGGACGCGGAGTTTGTCGCGCTCGGTCTGGAGGCGTCCGATGAACCAGGTTCCGGCGTTGGAGAGGCCCTTGTAGTCGATATCGACGGGGTTCTGGGTGGCGAAGACGATGCCGACGCCGAAGGCGCGGGCCTGCTTCATCAGGGTGAGCATGGGGCCCTTGCTGGGGGGGTTGGCGACGGGGGGGAAGTAGCCGGCGATCTCGTCCATGTAGACGAGGGCGCGGAGGCTGGTGGTGCCGGACTGCCGGCGGGTCCACGCCAGGACCTGGTTGAAGAGCATGGAGACGAAGAACATGCGCTCGGCGTCGGCGAGGTGGGCGATGGAGAAGATGGCGACGCGGGGCTTTCCCTGCTCGGTGTGGAGCATGCTCCCGATGTCGAGCGGTTCGCCCTCCATCCACGGAGCGAAGCCCGGGGAGGCGAGGAGGTTGTTGAGGCGCATGGCCAGGGCGAAGCGTTCGGAGGCGGGGAAGAAGGCCTCGAGTTCCATGACGCCGAGGCGTTGCATGGGGGGTGATTGGATCTGGGCGATGAGGGTTGCGAGGTCGGCGCGGGCGCCCTCGGTCCAGGCGCGGGAGAGCAGGTTGGAGATGAGGATGTGCTCCCGGCTGGAGAGGGGGTCGGCGGTGATGCCGATGAGGCCGAGCAGGCCGGTGGTGGTGCTGGCGACACGCTCGCGGAGCAGTTCGGCGTCGTCGGCGAGCGTTCCCCCGGGAGTCGGCGTGGCGTCGAGGCTTCTGAGGACGCTGACGGGGAAGCCGGCGTTGGAGCCCGGGGTGTAGACGCGGACATCGGCGGCGGCGCGGAGTTTGGCGATGCGCTCGCCGGACTGGCCCCAGGAGGCGAGGCCCCTGGTCCACAGGTCGGCCTGGGACCTGGCGTAGTCGTCCGGGGTGAGGCCCTTGCGGCGGGCGTCGTCCTCGTTGATCCAGGGTCGGAAGTCCTCGGGGCGGAGGTTCGGGAAGGTGAGCAGCAGGTTGGCGAGGTCGCCCTTGGGGTCGATGACGATGGAGGGGACGGCGTCGATGGCGGCCTCTTCGATGAGGCCGAGGCACAGGCCGGTCTTGCCCGAGCCGGTCATGCCGACGCAGACGGCGTGGGTGACGAGGTCCTTGGCGTCGTAGAGGATGAGCGAGGTGTCGTCCCCCTGCTTGGCCGAGAGGTCGTACCGGCGCCCGAGGTAGAACTGGCCGAGTTTCTCGAAATCCTGCATGGGGCGGAGTTTATGCGAGGATCGCGGGGCGGCGGGCGCGGAGACGCGGGGCCCGGAGCGCCGGGGGGCG
>CAZSDX010000922.1:0-1553 GCA_964605685.1 uncultured Polyangiaceae bacterium | reverse complement strand
GGGGGGGGGGGGGGGGGGGGGGGGGGGGGGGGGATCAAGGGGGCCGCGCTGGGCGGGGTCTTTCAGCTCGGGGAGTGCGACGCGCGGGGGTACCTGGGGGCGGGGGTATTCTCGGCGCAGCGCGGAGCGATCCTCGGGGCGCAGGGGGCCGGGACGGTGGCGGTGGCGGGGGGGGACGTGGAAGGGTTCCAGGGGGCGGGGCTGGTCAGCGTGGCCCGGGGGAAGGTGACCGGGTTCCAGGGGGCAGGGCTGGTCAGCGTGGCGGAGGGCGGCGTAGAGGGGTTCCAGGGAGCGGGCCTGGTGAACCTGGCAGGGGACGTGGAGGGGATGCAACTGGGGTTGGTGAACATCGGGAGCAAGGTCAAGGGCGTGCAACTGGGACTGGTGAACCTGGCGGACCGCATGGATGGTTACCCACTGGGGTTGTTCTCCTACGCGGAGAACACGCGGCTCCAGCCGGTGGTGTGGGTGAGCCCCCGCCCTCACTACAACCTGGGCCTCAAGATGACGACGGGGCACGCCTACCAGATCGTGAGCGCCGGGGTCAGCGAGCAGGGCGACAGGCCGCTCTACGGGCTGGCCTACACGCTGGGTCTCCACTTCCCCATCGACAGCTTCTTCGTGGACGGCGACGTCGGCTACCACTGGCTCTTTCCGACGCTGCACCTGGACACCAGCGGCTCGTCACCCCGGTGGAAGGACGAGCCTACGCACCTGGTCAAGGCGCGCGCCCTCGCCGGGATCCAGCTCTGGCGGCGCCTCGCCCTCTTCGCCGGGAGCGGACTCGCGCTCTCCATGGACGAGCTGGAGCAAAAGAAGGCTCCAAAGGTGGGGAACGAGTGGACCTTCGGCGTCCAGTTCTGATCACCACGCCGCCGGCAAGGTGAAGGAGGAGAGCCAGCGGGCGTGGGCCTCCTGCTGGCCTGCGGCGCGCGCCCTGCTCCGGAGCAGCTCCACCGCCAGCGCCTCCCGCAGCTCGTGGCTCGCCGCCCCTGCGGGCCACCGCTCGGTCACCTCCAGCACCGTCGCCTCGTGGGCCGCCTGCCAGGCGCATCGCTCCGTCGTCGCCGCGCCCCAGCCCGGGGCGCCCACCCAGATCTCCTCCCCAGCCACCCTCCCCCGTATCCCCAGCGACCGCAGCGACGCCACCACGCAGCCCTCCAGGCGCGGCGCCACCGCCCGGAGCTCGTGGATCGCCTCCTCCAGCGCCGCGTCGTCCTCGGGGCGAACGCCGGGGAGCGAGGACCAGGGCTCGTGCTCCAGCAACGCGGCGCAGAAGAGGAGCTCCGCGGCGTCGTTGCGCAGCGCAGGGAGGAGCGCCGGGAGCGCGACCTCGTCCGGGCGGAGCGCCGCCAGGGGGCGATCTCCGGCGGCGAGGGCCTGCTCCACCGAGGAGAAGAGCCAGGCGAGGTGCTGCACCCGGACCATGGCGTCGAAGACCTCACCCCCCCGGCCCCCCTCTCCCTCAAGGGCAGAGGGGGGAGAGCCCCCGGCAGTCGCAGAGGGGGCCTCACCCCCCCGACCCCCCTCTCCCTGAAGGGCAGAGGGGGCCT
>CAZSDX010000921.1:0-1566 GCA_964605685.1 uncultured Polyangiaceae bacterium | reverse complement strand
CGGGCGCGCTGCTGGCCTCCCGCGAGGGGCGCCGCTGGGTCGCGGTGGCGCTGGGAGGAGCCTGCTCCGCGGCGCTCCTCTCGCTCCAGGGAGAGGCGGACGCGGGGCGCCTCGGGGTGAGCTGGCTGCTGCTCCAGATCCCGGTGGCCGCGCTGCCGGGGTCGCTCTGGTGGGGTGCCGCGCGAGGGAGGTTCTTGCTACGCCTCCGGTGAGGGGCAGGTGCTAAGCTGCTCGCCGTGAGAGCCTACTGGTTGATCGGGCTGGGGCTGGCAGCCTGCCTGCCCAACGGACCCCCGACCGAAAGCAAGGAGCCCGCCGAGGTGGGGTCCAAGAAGACGAATTTTCCCAGGAAGGCAACGCTGGTGAGGCCGTCGGCGTCGGCGGCCGCGGCGGACCCGGCGCTGGAGGGGGTGTTCACCGACGATTTCGAGCGGGGGAGCCCGGGGACGGCGTGGAGGTCCGTGGGAGGCGGGTGGAAGATCCAGGACGGGCGCCTCTGCGGACAGGGGGCGAGGAACCGGGGAATCTGGCTGGCCAGGCGGCTCCCGGTGAACGCGCGGATCGAGTTCGACGCGGTGTCCTCGTCGCCGGACGGAGACCTGAAGGTGGAAGCCTGGGGGGATGGGATCTCGGGAGCAACGGGCGCGTCGTACAACAACGCAACATCTTACCTTTTCATCCTGGGAGGATGGAAGAACACGAGGCATGTGCTGGCCCGGCTGAACGAGCACGGGGAGGATCGGTGGGAGATCCGGGTGGATCCCAGCGGGGAGGAGCCGAGGGCGAGGCCCGTGAAGCCGAGGCAGACGCTCCGGGTGCAGATCGAGCGGAGCGACGGGCGGACCCTCTCGTGGGTGGTGGACGACGTGTTGCTCCACCGCTTCACGGATGAGTCCCCTCTGGCGGGGCCAGGGCACGAACATTTCGGCTTCAACGACTGGGAGACGCCGGTCTGCTTCGACAACCTGCGGATCACGCCGCTGCCCGGTTGAGACGCCGCTGGCGCCGGGGGCGCCGCTGGGGTATTTCGCACTTCTCGTGGACGCTGCCGAGATCGACCTTGCCATCGCGGATGTGGAGGAGCGCCTTGAGAAGCTCCGGATCCTCTACGACCAGTATTTCTCGGGCATCGAGCGCTTCGAGCCGGTGCGCCGCCGGGAAGAGCTGGAGCGCAAGATCAAGGTGCTGCGCCGGGAGAACATCCGGAACACCGGGCAGCGCTTCAAATTTCAGCAGATCGTCCAGCGTTACACGACCTTCTCCCAGCACTGGACCCGCATCCTTCGGGAGATCGAGAAGGGCACGTTCAAGCGGGACCTGGCCCGGGCCGCCAGGCGCTTCGGCGCCTCGGCCACCAAGAAGAACGCCGAGGTCGCCCTCCAGATCAACGAGATCCCCGAGGAGGAAGACCTGAGCGACCACCTCCAGGACGAGCCCGAGGAGCTGGACTCCTCCTTCATCGAGGAGCACGAGGACGAGGACACCTCGCCCTTCCGCCGCCCCGACTTCGGCCCCCCGGAGCCGCTCGCCGCCCGGGCCCCCACGCCCTCCGCCCCGGAGCCTCCC
>CAZSDX010000920.1:0-1569 GCA_964605685.1 uncultured Polyangiaceae bacterium | reverse complement strand
GGCGGTACCGCGGGTGCAGGCGGCGGCGACGCGGGCTCGGGCGGCTCCGGCGGTTCGATCCCCGTCGGGGGCCAGGGACAAGGCGGCAGCAGCGTCACCCCCAACACCTGCAAGAGCTCCTGCGGGCCGAAGGAGCTCTGCGACCCGGATCACCTCGGCTTCGACGACGACTGCGACGGGCTGGTTGACGAGGATTGCACGTGCCTGCCGGGGCAGTCCCACTGGTGCTTCAAGGGAGACCCGGCCAACCGCTTCGCCGGGGCCTGCCAGGACGGCATCGAGCGGTGCAACGAGCTGGGCGCCTGGGGGCCCTGCGAGGGAGGCAAGCATGCCGTCGACGGCGCCGACAACTGCGTCAACGCGAACAAGGTGTGCGTCGACCTCAAGGCGGCCCCCTTCAGCAAGGTGAAGCTGGCGCCGGGGACGGTGAAGTTCTCCAAGGACGCGGATCCTGGCAGCGAGACCTACGCGGTGACGTGCCCCCCCGGGACTGGCAACTGCCCCGGCGTGACGAACGCCAAGACCAGCGCCGCGACCTTCCAGCCGCTCCAGTCCGGCGAGTACGGGGTCACCTACACCAAGACCGTCAACGGGGTCCCGCAGAGCTGCAACTACGCCCTCTTCGTCGGCGCCGAGGGGCTGCGGGTCGAGCTGACCTGGGACAACCTCGGGATCGACGGCGTCGAGGGGGCAGCCAAGGGGCCGGACCTCGATCTGCACGTCCACCGCCCCGACACCACGACCCCCTGGGGCCTCGACAAGGGATCCGCCGACGACTGCTACCACGGCAACTGCCGCATCGAGCACTTCAGCGGCAGCGAGGTGCCCTTCGGCAACAAGCCCATCGACTGGTTCAACACCAGCGGTCCGCCGCCGCTCAACTGGTCCAAGAACACCGGCTGCTACAGCGTGCCGATCTCCGGGGGCCAGTGGGCGGCGCTGGGCCAGGGGTGCCACAACCCGAGGCTCGACACCGACACGTTCTCCTGCGACGCAAAGATCGTCGACCCGAACAACCCCGAGTTCTGCGCCCCCGAGAACATCAACCTGGACGAGGTGCCGGACAACGCCTGGTTCCGGGTCGGGGTCCACTACAACGCGCTCTGCGCCCCCAAGGACACGCACCCCGTCCTCACCATCTACTGCGACGGCGGCCAAGTGGCCCGCATCGGCTCCGACAAGGTGAACAACCAGCTCGTCCCCTCCGGCTACGGCGAGCCTGTCACCTTCAAGCCGGAAGACTGCAACAAGAAGTTCTGGGTGGCCGCTGATATCCGCGTCAAGCGGACCGAGTGCGCCCTCCAGTGCACCGTCATCCCGGTCTTCCAGAGCGCCGCCAACAAGACGCCTTACTTCCTCACCCCCGCCGCCGCCGAAACCTCCTTCGGGCCCCCGTACCCCCCGGTCCCCTGAGCAATCTGCTTTACCCGGGCCCCCCCGATGGAGTTAGATCACGCCCGATTGAAGAAAGCGCACTCCCCGTCGTCCAACGGCTGTCGCGCTCGGGGGAAGCCCCCCACAACCCCCGACCCCATGGCCTCTTTTCTACGGCCATTCAGGAGGATTCTG
>CAZSDX010000919.1:0-1587 GCA_964605685.1 uncultured Polyangiaceae bacterium | reverse complement strand
CTCTGCGACGGACCGGACGACGGCACGCTGGCGCGCTGGGTAGCGGACTTGCTGAGCTCGCAGGCCGAGGGCTGGCTGCACCAGCTCCTGGAGCAGGCGGACGCCTCCTGGCGCTCTCTGCTCGCGCAGCGGCCTTCGTCAACCCGCCCGATAGCCTGGCAAATCGTCCAGAGCGCCCGTGTTCTGACCCGCTTGACCCGCCCGAACTGGGCTCGGCATCTCTTCTCGCCCTTCCTCCAACTGGCTTCCCTGTCGCTCCGCAGGCCCTGACTCCCCGTCGAGGGCTGGCTTCCCTGCGTCTTCTTGCCGGCCCCCTCCGCGGGACGCTCCGTGGCCAACAGAACTTACATTTCTTTGCCGTGGCCGGCGTGGCATCGTCAGAGCATCCCAAAACTGGAGGTGACGATGCTCGACCCGGATGCACTCCTCAAAACGGGGCCGCTGCCCGACGCGGAACGCCGGTTGCTGGAGGCTGCCTGGCGGTTTCAGGTGGTGGCCCCATTGCTCGACGCCAACCTCACCGAGGATGACAAGCGGCGCATTCGCCAGAACCTGGTCGCGGAATCCCTCGACCATCCCTGGCGCGGGAAGGTCCAGGTGTCGGAGCGCACGCTGCGCCGCTGGTGCCTCAACTACCGCCGGCAGGGCCTGGCCGGCCTGAAGCTGCAACCCCGGAGAGACCGGGGTCGGGTGGTCTGCCTGCCGGAAGGGGCGCTCGAACTGGCCCTTCAGCTTCGCGAAGAAGACAGCCGGCGCTCGGTGCCCCAACTGCTGCGCCTGATGGTCCTACAGAAGCCTGAGTGGGAGAAAGTGCTTCGGCGCTCGACCCTGGACCGCCACCTGCGGGCCCGTGGTTCTCAGCGGCGACGGCAGGGCCCCACGGGGCCCTTTGTGGCCTTCGAGGCGCGGGAGTCCAACGAGCTGTGGCAGATCGACATCCTGGTGGGGCCGATAGTCCTCGACGAGGGGAAGACGATCCGCTGCCGGGTGGTGGGGATCATCGATGACCACTCGCGCTTCCTGTGCCATCTGGAGGCCTACCCCGATGAGAAGGCAGCCGCGCTCGAGGATGCCATCCGCAAGGCCATCCTCAAGCACGGCAAGCCGGCGCGGGTCTTTGTCGACAACGCTCAGATCTTCTGCGGGACAGCCTTCACGCTGGCCTGCTCGCAGTTGGGCATCGCCAAGGTCCACTCCACGCCCCACTACCCGGCTTCGCGCGGCAAGATCGAGCGCGCCTTTCGGACCCTGCGCGAGCAGCTGCTCAACGAGGTGGAGAACCTGCCTCCGCTTCCGCTGCCAAAACTGAACCGCTACCTGGTGGCCTGGGCTCAGCGCTACCACCAGACCGTGCACAGCCAGACGGAGAAGAGCCCGCACGAGCGCTTCCAGAACCATCCCTTTCGGCCCGTGACGCCGGACCTGTTGGAGGAGGCGTTCTGGCTGTGGGAGACGCGCACGGTGTCGGCGACGGGGATGGTCAAATTCTTCGGCAACGAGTACTGGGTCGATCCGACCCTGGCCGGCCAGAAGATTGTGTTGCGCTACGACCCCGGCGATCTGGCCCGCGTTCACCTCTGGCGCGAC
>CAZSDX010000918.1:0-1590 GCA_964605685.1 uncultured Polyangiaceae bacterium | reverse complement strand
GCAGCGCGGCCCACGCCTCCGCGCGCCGGTCCTCCTCCGGCGAGCAGGAGAAGCGCCGCCGGGCCAGGGGCAGGAAGGCGGGGGTTCCGGCGGCCAGGACGAGGCGAAGCTCCAGGGCCAGGGAGCGGGCGCGGGCCGCCGAGGCGGGCGCTCCGTGGCGGTCCAGGGCGTCTGCCAGGGCGTCGAGGTCCGGGGGGAGCGCCGGGTCGAGGCGAAGAGCGCGGTAGACGAAGCGAGGCTCGGCGGGGGCACCGCGGCGGGTCGCGTCGGTGAGGCGAGCCAGCTCGCCGGTCCAGTTGATCGGCGTGAGCGCATGGACCAGCGGGAAGGAGCGGGCGAGGTGGGTCAGGTGCCGGTCCAGCGTCTCCATCACTTCCCGAGCACCCAGATGTGCCCGATGGCAGGCTCGCCGAGGTAGGTGCGCTGCTCGTCGAAGACGATGGTTGCCGCCGAGGAGCGCAGGGGCGCCACCCTGGCCGGGTTGCCTCGCTCGGGATCGACGCGGAAGACAGCTTTTTCTTCCCTGTCCACATAGTAAACGCAGGGCCCATGTACGGCCAGATCTCCGAGGTTCCGGGGGAGGGTCAGCACGGTCTGCACCTCGCCTCCGGCGTGGGAGATCCTACGGATGCTGGTCGTGCCGGAGACCAGGGAAGAGGTGAGCCAATAGACCCACGATTCATCCAGCACAAAGCCAAATACACCAGGATCCTTCACGACGGCGATCGGGGTCTTTCCCTGCTTGTTCATCCTCAGGATGGCGTTCGTTGGTTCGTAGTTTTCCAGGAATTGGTCGATATAAAAGATGGAGTCTCCGAGGACGGAAAGGTCATGTGGGTAGCTGCCCGACACCATGATCTTTGGTTCTCCTCCTTCAAGTTTTGACCATTTCGCTATCGAACCCTTGGTGGACTCTTTCCCTATTTTTCCAGAATTCACCCAGTAGATATTCGATGCATCCTGGACGAGCTCGGTGCCTCGCTCCGCGATGGCGATGATCTCTCCTGTCCCGTCTTTCTTGGAAATACGGGACAGGGGCCCGGCGTTGTCGTACGTGAGCGAGTACACGTGGGTTTCGTCGACGGCGAGCCCGTAGATGCCTATGCTTTTGGAGATCGTCCTGGCCTTACCACCGCCCTTCGGCACCTGGAGGATCCCCTGGCCGCCGGCGTAGAGGGAGTCGGCGTCGAGCCCGATGGCCTGAAGGCCCGTCAGCCCTTCGATGAGCGTCCTCGGCGAACTCGTCACCGGCCCGCACGGACCGAAATCCACGGCCTTTGGTTCGTCCGGGGGGAGTGTTCTTTCTTCCGGAGGGGGTGGATCCGCGCAACCCGGCGCCAGCGCCACGATCAGCAGGAGGGTCGTGTATCGCATGGCCCTGAGCGTAGCGAAGAAGAACAAAGTAGTGCAAGGCCCAGGCGGAGCCGAAGGGGAACACAGGACAGAGAGGAGCTGGCCTTGTTCCCAAGGCCGACCACGGGCAGGAGGGCCATGTTCAGAAGGCCGTTTATGGGCCTGCCCACGGGGAAGGTTCCGGCCTTGCCCATCCTTTGGTCCACCCAGGGGCCACGAGCCCAGGCCAACCCGCAG
>CAZSDX010000917.1:0-1613 GCA_964605685.1 uncultured Polyangiaceae bacterium | reverse complement strand
GGCTGGCCAGCGTGGGGGCGGTAGGGCAGCTCACGGGGGCGGCGGGGCCGGTGGGGCTGATGGGGTCCGCGGAGCTGGGGGCGACGGTGGCGGGGCTGAGCGCGCAGGCGGACGGGCGGCGGGTGGTGGGGCTCCAGGGGGTGTACCTGGGGGCGGCGCTGGGGGTGAACTGGGGGCGGTGACCGCCCCTCAGTACCTCACGGGCGAGGGAGGGGCGGTACAGCACGGTGGTGGTCAGGGGGCCGGAGGCGCCAAGGAGGACGGTCCGGCGCCAGGAGCCGCAGCGGACGAGGTGGGCTCCAGGGTCGGGGAGGGGCCGGTCACCTCGCGATGGAGCTTGTTGAGGCTGCTGTCGACGGCGCGGACCGGCTCGCTCTCGCGGAAATCGCGCCCGGCGTTGTTGAGGTTCTGCTCGACGTCCGCGAGCGTCTCCTTGCAGCCCGCGGCGAGCAGCCACGCGGTGAGGACCCAGAAGGCACGCATGCCCCGGGCTATGCCCTGCCCCCGGGGGAGCGGCAAGGGCTCAGTACCCGTAGCGGATCCGGTAGGGGAGGCAGGCGTTGCTGCTGCCGCTATCGACGCGGACCAGCACCTCGGCGGAGTCATCGTCGCCGGTACAGTTGAGCTGCGGGGTGAGGTTACCGTCGGTGGTGCAGCACCCGGGGCCGAAGGGGTTGCTGCTGGAGGAGTCGCTCTGGCTGCACTGCACCTGCTGCCCCGCAGTGGTCGAGCCGTTCTTGCACTTGAAGTAGGCACACACCCGGATGCCCGCGTTCCCCTGGAAACGGAAGATCGGTTCGAAGGCGCACTGGTTGTTGTTTGTGTCGACAAAATCCGCGCGGAACCAGTCCTGATCGCCGGAGGGCGAGAGCGCCCCCGTGATCACCAGGTTGTTCTGGAAGGAGCAGTCGTCCTGCGGCGCCAGCACCTCCGCCGTGTTCGCCGTGTTGTTCACCTCGTGCAGATCCGCCGCGCAGAGGTCCACCCCGGAGAACAGAGGCTCCGAGCAGATCCCCACCACGCCCTTGCCCGGCCCGGAGATCTTCTGCTTGTCGCAGATCCCCCCGTTGCAGTCCCCGTCGTCGCAGCAGTACGCCTGGCACTGCCCCTGGATGCAGGTGAACCCGGACTGGCAATAATCCCCCCCCGAACCGCAAGCTTCGCACAATTCCTCCGTGTTCCCGCTGCCGTAACAGACGAATCCGTTGTTGTTGTTGTTGATGTCGCAGGCCGCGCCCGCGCCCGTGCAGCCTCCGCCGGTGATCGGGTTGCAGGTGAAGCCGTTGCTCCCTGTGGTCACGCACGACCCCCCCGAGGCCACCGGCTTGCTCACCGAGCACACCGGCGGCCCCCCGTTCCCCTGGACGCACTCGGCCTTGCAGCTCGCCTCCGAGCAGGCCCGGAGCGCCTTCACCTCGGCGTCGTTCGCGCAGTCTTTGCCGGTCACGTCCCCCAGCAGGCAGGCCTTGCAGTTGGCTCCGCAGGCCGCCGCCTCCGCGCAGCAGGATTTCTCCAGGCACCCGCCGCATCCCTCCGTGAAGCCGCTCCCGCAGTCCACCGGTCCCCCGCCGGCCCCCGCGCTTCCGCCGCTGCCCGCGTCGGAGCCGCCGCTG
>CAZSDX010000916.1:0-1614 GCA_964605685.1 uncultured Polyangiaceae bacterium | reverse complement strand
CGCCTTCCGCCGGGTGGCGGAGGCCCACGAGCGGGAGCTGGAGGCGCTCCGGGCGCCGGCGCCGGTGCTGGTCCCGGTGGCCCCGGAGCCGTCTCCGTCACCCTCTGCGGTGACGCCGGCCCCCCCCCTCGCGGAGCCGTCACCCCCCGCGGTGACGCCCCTCCCCGCGCCGTCCGGGGTCACCGGGGAAGGCGGCGGAGAAGAGGAATCCCTGCCGCCGACGACCGATCCCGGTCACCGGATGGGGCTCCCCGGGAGGCTGGATCTGGGGAGCGAGGAGGGCGAAGGCGACGCGGAGACGGAGGCGCGGGCGGAGCAGCTCGCGGAGCAGGTGCGGGCCGACCCGACGAACCTGGGCGTGGTGCTGGAGCTGGCGGGGCTGCTGGAGCACCTGGGGCGCGACATGGATCTCTTCGCGCTGCTGAGCGCCCGGCTGGAGGAGGGCGACGAGGAGACGCGGGGCGTGCTGCTGCCGCTCCAGAGGGCGGTGCTGCGGCGCCTCGCGGAGCAGGCGCGCCAGCAGGGACGCCCGGGGGAGGCGGACCTCTACGAGCAGATGCTGGGGATGTTCGGGGAGCCCTGAGTTCCGGCGGCCTTGGGAGTCACCTCCAACGCGCGGAGGCCTCAGCTCCAGGTCATCCGGTAGCAGAGCTCGGTGTCGGTGCAGCGCCCTGGGATCTCGCTCACCGAGGCTTGCTTGCAGAACAACGCCACCGTACCGAGCATCACCCCCCGCATGGCGACGCGGCAGTAGGGGACGCGAGCGCAGGGCCAGCCGACGATGTGGCCCCGGGCCAGCGAGGGGCCGCACTTCCAGATCGCGAGGCCGCCGCCCACCCAGGTCCGGTCCCACATCTTCTGCGTCTGCGCCAGGATCGTCCAGGGCGTCGCCCCCACCGCCTTGGCGAGCTGGAAGACCGTCCGGTAAAACCCCCGGTGGAAGCGCTCCGTCACCTCCAGGCCGATCTTGATGATCTCGTCCTCCGGGAGCCCGAGCTGATCCATCGCCTCGTAGTGCGCCACCGCCACCTCCACCGGCAGCCACTCCCCCACCACCGAGTTCAGCACAGGCTGGTGGAAGCGCCTGGGAAGGCGCTCCAGGTAGCGCTCCATCAGCCCCCGCTCCCGGGCCGCCCGGAGCGAGGAGGTCAGCCACGTCCCCCGGAAGCTGGTGGCCACCCCGCCCGTCGGCGCCGAGAGAAAAACTTCCTCCACGGAGCTGATGTTACCAGAACCGTTCGCCCCGGTGCCTCTCATCTCAGCACCGCTTGTGCCCCGGCCGCTCGCTACCCGCTCTGGCGCCGGGGTAGCGCAAACGCTCTCGCTCCGACTCGCCTTTCGCCCTTTCCTGTGCTCCGGTCGGCTTCCGGCCTCCGGCCCCCGGCCTCCGGCCTCCGGCTTCCGGCCTCCGGCCCCCGGCCTCCGGGTCCCGTGAGCGGGTTCCGGACACGGACACGTGAACGCGAACGAAGGGTTCCCAACGTTTCCCTCGGACGCTCCCTCTCCCCTCGCCGAAGTTTCCGCCCCGCCCGAAAGACCAGCCCGTCGGCCCGGGGGGTGGGTGGCTCGGCAGGGCGATGGGGGCGAGGCTCGGACGCTCACGTTCACGCTTAC
>CAZSDX010000915.1:0-1624 GCA_964605685.1 uncultured Polyangiaceae bacterium | reverse complement strand
CGCCGGCCTGTCGTGGCTGGGGCGGGCGGGGCCGGACGCGATGCGCCGCTCGCGCCCCGTGCTGCTGGGCTTCGCGCTGGGCGCGCCGGCGGTGTTCCTTCTGCTGATCGCGCTGTCGATGGATCACACCCACGACGGCGCGCACGGAGCGGAACACCTCCCTTGCGTGGCCATGACGCTGCTGCTCTCCGTCGTACCCTTGCTGGCGGGGCTGCGCTCCGGTCGAGGAGGGGACCCGGTGCACCCCGGGTCGCTGGGGGCCGCCTTCGGCGCCACCGCCGGGGCCCTCGCCAGTGTCGCCGCGACCACGGTCTGCCGCGTCGTCAGCCCGCCGCACCTGCTCCTGGCCCACGGTGCGCCTTTCCTCCTGGTCGTGGCGGCGGGAGCTCTCCTGGGGGGCCGCTGGTTGGCCTTGCGGAGCCCCCCCTCGGTTCCCCCCTCCCCGGGCTAACCTGGATCATGCGCGAGGGCGAGAGGCCAACCGCCACGGGGGCGGACGCGCTCGCTCTCCCCTTGACCTGCTGGCCTTGTTCCCAAGGCCGACCACGGGCCCGCCGACGAAGCAGCCGTCATCACCCCGGCGGCCTCATCATCAACGAGAACCGTACCCGCGGGGACGGTCTTGGGAACAAGGCCCCTCCATCGCCATCGCCACCGTCGCGGCCACGTCCAGCGTCGGGATCATCGCAAAACGAACCAACTCGAGATCTTTTGTACCCATGAGCCCTCCTGGAGAGACCTGTGCAACCTACCACCCGGGCTCTCTCCGCAGCATCCTCGGAGGTGCTTCCCTGCCGTTCCCGAACGCTGTCGACCAGCCCCGAGGCTGCCCTCTCCCCGTTCCCGGATGCTGTAGACTGGCCTCGTTGGTCCTTTTCGCAAGCCTCGTCCCCTGTTACGGGAACAGGCACCAGGAAGCCTCGTGGTACCCTCCCGTGGGTGAGCCGCCACCGCCACGACGACCTCGCCAAGAGTGCCTTCCTTCTCTGGCTCTCTCCGCTCGGCGACGTCTCCCTCGACGTTCACCTCAGGAGCGAGGCTCGCCGCGGCGATGTGCTCTTCGTCGAGCGCCGCAAAAACCCCGCCTACCGCAAGCGTCTCGGCCTGCTGGGACAACTCGCCCACGGAACCGTGCTCTTCGAGCTGTTCCGCAACCCCTTCACGTTGCCGGAGTTCGACAGCGCCCTGGCCAAGCGCATTGAGCTGTACGCTCGCGGGCTCCGCGAGGCACGACGCAAGCAGCTCCCTGCCGAGTCCGTACCCCGACCCTTGGTCTGCCTCGTCACGCCCAGTCTGTCGCCCGACAAGAAGCGCGCCTGCGGGGTCTCCGGGCAAGCGAAGGGTGGAGTCTACCCGCTGGCCGACGCCTTCGGCGTTGTGCTCGTCGTCGTCGACGAGTTGCCCACCGGAAGCGACACGCTGTGGCTGCGCCTGCTCGGCAAGGGCAAGGTCCAGCGCCGCGCCATCGCCGAGCTTCTCGCTCGCCTCCGGAACGAGCCCTTGGCGGATGCTACCCTCCAGCTCGTCGCCTCCTGGCGCGACAACCTCCCCCCACCGCACGACCAACTCCCCGAGGAGCAAGAACAGATGGAGAACTGGCAGAAAGCCTACGAACGCTGGGAAA
>CAZSDX010000914.1:0-1625 GCA_964605685.1 uncultured Polyangiaceae bacterium | reverse complement strand
GCGGGAGACGGAGAGGGGGCCGGGGGGGTGAGGTTTCCCGCTCGCGGTCCGGTTGCCTTCGTGGAACCCTGCGCTAGCCAGGAACCCCGATGCCCTTCGCCTTTGACAACAGCTACGCCCGCCTCCCAGATCGCTTCCACGCCCGCGTGCGCCCCAGGGCGGCCCCCCGGCCCGCGTGGCTGGCGCTCAACGAACCGCTGGGCGAGCTCCTCGGCCTGACCCCGGAGGAGCTCCGCTCGCCGGAGCTGCTCGACGCGCTTGCGGGCAACCGCATCCTGGAGGGCTCCGAACCGGTCGCCCTGGCCTACGCGGGGCACCAGTTCGGGGGCTTCTCCCCGCGGCTGGGCGATGGACGCGCGCTGCTGCTGGGCGAGGTGATCGGTAGGGACGGTGTCCGTCGGGACGTGCAGCTCAAGGGGTCGGGTCCGACCCCCTTTTCCCGCGGAGGGGACGGGCGCGCCGCGCTCGGTCCGGTGCTGCGGGAGTTCCTGGTGAGCGAGGCGATGCACACGCTGGGGGTTCCGACGACGCGGGCGCTGGCGGCGGTGCTCACCGGGGAGCCGGTCCACCGGGAGCGACCGCTGCCGGGCGCGGTGCTGACCCGCGTGGCGGCGAGCCACCTGCGCATCGGGACCGTGGAGTACTTCGCCCACCAGAAGGACAAGGAGGCGCTGGCGCTGCTGGTGGATCATGCGCTGGCGCGCCACTACCCGGAGCGCGTCGGCGCGGAGGCTCCGGCGCTGGCGCTGCTGGACGCGGTGACGGAGGCGCAGGCGGCGCTGGTGGCCCGGTGGCTGGGGCTGGGGTTTGTCCACGGGGTGATGAACACGGACAACTGCTCCCTGTCCGGGGAGACCATCGACTACGGGCCTTGCGCCTTCCTGGACGTCTACGATCCCGGGCGGACCTTCAGCTCCATCGATCATCACGGGCGCTACGCCTTCGGGAACCAGCCCCGGATCCTGCTGTGGAACCTGGCAAGGCTGGCGGAGGCGCTCCTGCCGCTGCTGGACGGGGATCCGAAGAGCGCCGTCGCCACGCTGGAGGCGCGGCTGGAGCGGTTCCCGTCGCTGTTTGAGCGAGCCTACGGGGCGGTGCTCCGGGAGAAGCTCGGGCTGGCGGAGGAGAAGGAAGGCGACCTCGATCTGGCCCGGGCGCTCCTGGATCGGATGGCGCGGGATCGGGTCGACCACACGCTGGCGTTCCGGCGGCTCACCTGGCTCGCGGAGGGGCAGGGCGACACGCTGACCGAGCTGTTCGAGGACCAGGAGAGCATCGGGGCGTGGCTGGCCTCCTGGCGCCAGCGCCTCGCCGCGGAGGCGACCTCGCCGGAGGAGCGTTCCCGGCGTATGCGGAGGGCCAACCCGGCGTACATCCCCCGGAACCAACGGGTCGAGGAGGCGCTGGCTGCCGCGGAGCAGGGCGACCTCGCGCCCTTCGAGCGGCTGCGCGCAGTGCTGGCGCGCCCGTGGGACGACCAGCCGGAGCACGCGGAGCTGGCGGAGCCGCCGGGGGAAGAGCAGCGGCGCTACCGGACCTTCTGCGGCACCTGAAGCGGCTCGGGGACGGGCTCAGACTCGACTTTCGCCGTTTTGTGAGGGATGCATTCTGCAAAAACCTCGAAG
>CAZSDX010000913.1:0-1632 GCA_964605685.1 uncultured Polyangiaceae bacterium | reverse complement strand
GGGGCGGTGCCGGCGGAGGTGGGCCCCGCCGAGGGCCAGGCGCCGGAGGAGCCCACCACCGAAGGGGGCGGCGAGACGCCCAGGATGGCGCGGATCCGGTCGACCAGCTCGCGGGCGCTCTGGACGCGTTTTTCCCGGTCCTTTTCCAGGAGATCGGCGACCAGCTTCTCCAGGCCCTCCGGCAGCGGAGTGCTCGGGGGGAGCCGCTCCGTCAGCGCGGGCGGCGGCTCGACGATGTGCATGGTCACCAGCGAGATCACGTTCTCGGAGTCGAAGGGGCGGGCGCCGGTGACCAGCTCGAAGAGCATCACGCCGAGGGCGTAGAGGTCGGCGCGGTGGTCGATGCCGGTGCCCATGGCCTGCTCGGGGGCCATGTACTCCGGCGTCCCGTACATCACGCCCATGCGGGTCAGCCCCTGGGAGGTCTGCACCTCCTGGCCGCTGAGCGCCTCCACGGGCACCTTGGCGATGCCGAAATCCAGCACCTTGATGAAGTCGCCGAGCACCTCTTCCTGGCGGACCAGCATCACGTTCTCGGGCTTGAGGTCCCGGTGGACGATCCCGAGGCCGTGGGCCTTCACCAGCACCGACGCCATCTGCTCGATGATGCCCAGGGCGCGCTCCGGCGCCACCCGGCCGCGGGCCAGCAGGTGCCTCAGGTTCTGCCCCTCGACGAACTCCAGCACCAGGTAGAACGAGCCGTCCGGGAGCTTGCCGAAATCGGTCGCCTTCACCACGTTCGGGTGGTCGATGTTGGCCGCCGCCATCGCCTCCCGCTCGAAGCGCGCCACCACCTCGCCGGTCTGCGACACGTCCGGCAGCAGCAGCTTGATCGCCACCCGCTTGCGCATCAGCGTGTGCTCGCCGTCGAAGACCGCGCCCATCCCGCCCACCCCCAGCAGGGCGTTGATCCGGTATTTGTCGGCCAGCACAGTGCCGACAAGGTGGTCGAACGCTGCGGACTCCTCGCTCATGGCGTCGCCGGACAACCTACCACCATCTCCCGGGACGGCACCCCCGGAAGTGGACCGCGGCGCCCTTCCGCTCCGGGGAACGCGGCCCCCCCCTGGATCTCCTTGCACCCGCACGCTGGTGCGGCGCCCTGCGCTCTGCCACCCTTCGCCGGTGCTCTCTCCTCGTGCGCACCTCCTCGCCGCGCCCCTGCTCCTCGCCCTGCTGGGCTCCTGTGGCCGGAAATCCTCCGAGCCTCCCGCCCCGCCCACCCACCTCGTCGGCGCCCTCGCCTTCCACGAGGACCGCTACGACCTGGCCCTCGCCGAGGCTCGCCGCCGCAACCTCCCCCTCTTCGTCGACGCCTGGGCCCCCTGGTGCCACACCTGCCTCAGCCTCAGGAGCCAGGTGCTCGCGGACCCCTCCCTCGCCCCCCTCGCCGGGCGCTTTGTCTGGCTCTCCGTCGACACGGAGCGGGCGCAAAACCAGCCCTTCCTCGCCCGCTTCCCGCTCCTCGTCTGGCCCACCCTCTGGGTCATCGACCCCCGGGACGAGCGCCCGCTGCTCCGCTGGCCCGGCGCCCTGAACCGCGACGAGCTTCGCCAGCTCCTCGACGACGCATCCGCCGCCTTCCACCAGGGCCACGCCGCCCGGGGGCAGGCCGCCGCCGCGCTGCTCCTC
>CAZSDX010000912.1:0-1651 GCA_964605685.1 uncultured Polyangiaceae bacterium | reverse complement strand
CTGACTCATCCATGCCGAAAGCATATCACAAATTCTGTGTTAGAAACCCTCTCAGCTACCGTCGGGCCTCGGTGTTCGATAACAGCGGGAAGGTGTTGAAGACCATCAAGGGCTTCTGGTTCGCGGAAACCTTGCCGCCCGATGGCTCCCCCCAGAGCAAGGGTGGCCTTTCCCTCGGGTGGGCCGACAGCACCGGGAGCAGGAACGTGGAGGGGCTCGACTCAGAAACCGAGATCGTGGAGTTTCAAGACGGCGACGATATCATCCTCCGAAAGGCACCGTCTGTCTTCCACGCTGGGACTCCTTCGAAGGGGGTTTTCCTGGGGCTTCACGAGCAGGGCGACGCGCTGGCGCTCAGCGGCTTCCGAACGGAAGGGAAGCACGTGCAGGCACGCTGCAAGGAGGGTGGCCAAACTTGCGCCGTCCTCGTGTGGGCCAACCAGGGGGAGTCCGCGTCCGTAGCTCCCTTGGGGCAGCCGCAGGCCGCCATCGCCCCTCCAGCCGGTGGCGCGGTCGGGAACCTGAGCGTCTTCCAGTTCTCGCCCCCCCCGCAGCCCTGACCCGCACCGCCGGAGAAGCCAGGGCGACCCCCTGGCGCTCCTCCGGGGGGTTTGCTTACAGCCGCGCCATCACGCCGGGGGGGATGGGCACCAGGGTCTTGCTGGCGTCGACGCAGACCATGTGGACGACCCCCTGCACCAGCAGCCTGTCGCCCCGGTAGACATCCTGCTGGAAGGCCACCCGGAAGGGGCTCTCGGCCCGGGGCGTGCTGCGGATCTCCAGCGTGTCGCCGAAGACGGCCCCCTCCCGGAAGGTCATCTCGCACTTGTACACGACGAACCCCAGCCCCTCGTCGCGCCAGAGCCGCACCAGCTCGTCGGTGCCCAGCAAGTGCTCCCGCGCTCGCTCGAAATATTTCAGGTAATTCGCGTGGTACACGATCCCCGAGTGGTCCGTGTCCTCGTAGTAGATCTGCACCGGCAGGCGGTGGGGCCAGGTCGCGCTCATCGCCCCAGGATCTTCCCGAACAGCAGCGCCCGGTGCACCTCGCCCACGGGCCAGCCCAGCGCGTGGGCGATGACCTCCGGGGTCGGAGCGCCGCCCCCCTCCGCCCGCAAGGCCCGCGCGGTGAGCAGCACCTCCCGGAGCCTCGCCGCGCCGTCGCCGCCCGCGGGGGACCACACCTCGCGCCCCTGGGCCTCCAGGGCGTCAAAGATCGCCTCGATCTCCGCCTGGGTCACCGCCGACGCTCCCAGGCGCTCGGCGATGGCGTCCACGGAGACGCGCTCCCCCGGGCGGCTCGCCTCGATCAGCGCGGCGACCACCCCCCGGACCAGCACCGGAGGCCAGGCAGGTTCGTTCATGGCGCCGGGGTAAGCCGGCTTTGCCCCTGCGGCAAGCCGCCGCCAGCCAGGCCCCCCGACAACAAGGCTCTGGCGTTTCCGCTGGCACACGGCATGCTGCGCCCCGCGCATGACGACGATTTCCCGCGAGCAACGCCCGCAGACTCCCCGGCGCCCCGCCGCGCTTGCCAACCTTGTTGTCATGGCTGCCATCTTTGTTGGCATATCCGGTTGCCGCAAGAACGAGGCAGCCGCCAGCGACGCGGCGCCGGTCGGCTCCGGGGCCGCGAGCGCGGCGGCGTCCGCGG
>CAZSDX010000911.1:0-1652 GCA_964605685.1 uncultured Polyangiaceae bacterium | reverse complement strand
CCGCGGGGCGCACGCGCGCGGCCAGCACCCGGGCCAGCACCGAGGCTCGCTCCAGCGCGCCCTCGTCGCTGGTCTTTCGGAGCTGCGCCAGGCCAAAGACCACCATGACCACCGCGACCCCCACCCCCACCAGGAGGACAACGGCCGGGGCCAGCGGCCGCAACGGTAGCCGCCCGGGGGTCAGGCGAGAGCGCAGCGGAACAAGCACCCTGGAACGCTAGACCAACCCGGGGGCTCTGGCTCGCGCCTGCTACCCCTGGGCGACGAAGGTGAGGGTGAAGGAGGTGCTGGTGGGGGCGAATCCGGTGGGGAATTGCCACCCGCGCACCCTCCCCTGGATGCACCCGCCGAGCCGCCCGTCCGCGCCGCCCACGGAGACCGTCGTGACCCGGCCCGCGACGATGGTCAGGTTCACGGTGACCTTGACCGAGCCCGTGGCGGCCCCCGACGCCACGATGGGATCCCAGCAAGTGCGGCGGATCGAGGTGCGGTGACTGTTGACCACCTCGCTGAGCTTGCTGCTGGGGATGGTCTCGGTGGAAGTCGGTGGTGCGTCGCCGGTCGGCAAGGGCGCCGGGGTGTTGAAGGTCGGCAGCGGTGCCGCCACCGCCGCCACGGAGGTGGCCGCCGCCGTCGCTGTCGCCGTCGCCTTGGGCAGGGGACCCGGCACCATCGCGACCTTCTTCGCGGACGCAGAGGCGTCGGTGGTTGGAGGTTGGGTCTCCGAGGTGGTGTCGTTTGTGACCTGAGGTGCCGGAGAAGACACGACCTTCTCGATGGTGACCACCTGCACCTCGGTCTGGGTCTTCTCCTTGGGTACCAGCATCGTTCCGCCGAGCACGCCGACCGCCAGCGCCAGCACCACCACGACCCACGCAGCCGGGGGGATGCGGTTCTGGGCCGGAGCCGGCGCAGGGAAATCCGTGGCTACTGGGGCCGCCAAAGGCGCCGGAGCCGCAGGGGTCGTCGGAGCCGCCGCGGGTGAGGGAGCCGCGAAGGGGTCCGGCGACGCGAAGGGATCACGGACGGTGATCGGCGCCGAGGACGCCGCCTTGGGGGGGTCGGCGGCCGGAGGAGCCTCGGCGGATTTGTCGGCGAACAGGCCCAGACCCGCCGCGCCGGAGAAGATCGCCGTCGCCTCGTCGTTCATCGGCTTGGGCTCCTGCCGGAGCGCAACGACGTTGCTTTTCTCCTTGCCGGGCAGGCGCCCCACGAGCGAGGTGCGATCGCTTGGGCGGAGGGACCGCATGAGCTCGCTGAGCACGGGGACCGTCCTGAGAGCGACCCACTCCTCGAAGCCCTCGCGCCAGACGAGCGTCTCCTCGGTCACCTGGCCCGCCGAGATCTTGGAGCGCAGCTCGGACAGGCGCACCGGACCCACCGGAACCCCGCCGATCCCTGCGTACCACTCCTCGTTCGCCTCGCTGTCGCCCATGTCGAAGGCGCCTGGGGGGGCGGCCTCTTCCCGGGGAGGGTCGGCGGCCACGGAGCGAGAGAACGCAGAGGCCAGCCCGCCTGCGTCCGCGCCCGACCTGGAGGCTGGCCCGGCGTCGGCTTGCTCCTGCGGTTCGGGCTGGGCCGGGGCCAGCGCAACGGCGGCGGAGCCCCGTGCTGCAGGGCGCACCGGCGAAGCAGCTCCGGGGCGAGCCGGG
>CAZSDX010000910.1:0-1660 GCA_964605685.1 uncultured Polyangiaceae bacterium | reverse complement strand
CTCCGTCGACTCTTCGGACGTTCGGCACGTCTTCGCCAGTTAGAATGCCTCTGAAGCAATTTGTTGGAGACGACCTGCGCTCCCGCCTGGAGTACGTCAAGCTGGAGATCCCCCCGCTGCGGGATCGCGCCGAAGACATCCCGGAGCTCTGCAAGGAGTTCCTCCGCCGTCGAGGGATGAGCGCGGTTCAGGTGGGGAACCTCCCCGTGGAGGTGGAGCTGGTGGAAGCGCTGCTGCTCCACCCCTGGGCGAGCGGGAACGCCCGGGAGCTGAGGAACACCCTGGACAGGTTGCTTCGGGCGGTGGGCGGCCCCCCGGAGCTCCGCTACTGGGCCTGGAAGCAGCTCCGATCCGAGGAGGCGCCGAGGCCAACCCTGCCCCGGAGCCTGACGCTCCAGAGGATCTTCAAGGCGCTCCAGGAGACGAGGCAGGCGCGAGGCTACAACTTCAGCGAGGCTGCCCGGCTGCTTTCCATGGACGACAGCACCCTCAAGCGGAGGATCGGGCGCCTTTGAGGGCCATCTGCGCCGGGGTGGCTCACTTCTCCGGGAGCTTCTTGAGGGCGAGGAGGACGGCGTCCTTGCGGGCGGAGGCCTGCTTCTGGAGGTTATCCTGCTTCTTCCTGGCCTCGGCGAGGCGGTCCTCGGCGGCGAGGAGGCGGCGGACGAAGGGGTTCTGCTCGGGGCGCTGGCTGCGGTCGCCGCCGAGGGCCTCGAGGTTCTTCCGGAGGCGCTCGATCTCCTGTTGGATCTCGCCGACCTCGGCGGAGATGGAGTCGAGGGTCTTCTGGGCCTCGACCTGCTCGGAGCGGCGCGCGGCCAGGGCGCGCAGCGCGGCCTTCTCGTCGGCGCTGACGGGGGTCTGGGCGAGTTTTTCGAGCTGCTCGGGGGAGAGCTGCTCGACGGGGCTGCGCGTGGCGAGGCCCTCGACGGAGGTGAAGGTCCGCTCGATCTTCTGCCTGGGCTCCAGGCGGAAGATGGCGACGGGTTTGTTCTGGGCGGTATCGTAGTCGAGGGCGTCGGCGCCGGTGACCTTGGCGTTGGAGTGGAGGCGGAGGACGAGGTAGACGGAGCGGGGCAGGGGGCTCCGGTTCTGGAGGGTGATGGTGTGGTTGGTGGTGCGGAGGAAATGCTCCTCCAGGTCCTTGTCCCTGGCGACGACGCGGGCGGTCTCGTCCTTCGAGGAGCGCCTGTGCTCGTTCAGCTCCACGTCGAGGTCGGCGCCGAAGGTGAGGAAGCGGCGCTCGCCGGGCTTGATGCGGTCGAGGGTGGTCTCGCCAGCGAAGCCGCCGTTGTGGAAGACCGCGACGGTGCCCGCCGGGAGCGTCTGCCCGGTGGTGTTCTCGAAGCGGACCCCGATGCGGGCCCCGTCTTCGAGCCAGGTGATGGGTTCGAGGGCGACGCGCTGCTCCAGGAAAGGGACGAGGGCGGAGCTGTGGTTGGGCAGGGAAAGGGGGCGCTCGACGGCGTAAGAGAAGAGGGCCCCCTGCTCGGAGCCGGAGGACTGGGCGGTGCTGGCCAGGTTCCCGACCGACAGCAGACCAGAGCCGTAGCCGTAGCCGGTGCCGGAGCCGTGTCCGATGGTGCCGACGCTGCCCAGGCCGATGCCCTCGCCGCGCCCGCCGCCGCCCTCGCCGACGCCGCTCAGCCCCAGCCCGCCC
>CAZSDX010000909.1:0-1666 GCA_964605685.1 uncultured Polyangiaceae bacterium | reverse complement strand
CGAAGTGATGAACCTCTCCGGCCGCCGGAGCGACGCCGTCGCCCTCGCCGACAAGCTCGTCGGCGAATTCAGCGACGACCCGGAAGCCCAGGCCATCCGCGCCAGCCTCAAAATGCGCGGCGGCTCCCGCGCCGCCCTCGTCTTCCTCCGGGGTGCCCGGGGCTCCGACCGCCTCGCTGCCTGCGCCCACGGCGAGCGCCGAGGCCGGGCCGTCGTCCTCTGCGTCGAGGCCGGGGTTGCCGCCGGGGCCGGGGGGGCCCTGGGTGGGCTGTTACGCCCATTTTCGCCCCACCAGCACGCCGCTCCGGGACGTCACCCGGCTGGGGCTGCTCTGCGGGCCGGCCAGCGGGATGCGCCCCGTCGCGCCGGCCTACCAGGGGACGCTGACCCAGGGCGAAGAGCGAGCGTTCTCCTTCTCCCTGGAGCGGGGGCAATGCGTCCGGGCCTTCGCCGTGGCCAGCCCGGGGCTCCTGGATCTGGACCTGGCCATCCACGACCCGAAGGGGGCGCTGCTGGGGGCAGACGGGATCGACGACCGCTGGCCTATCCTGCCCCCGGACGGGACGATCTGCGTGGTGGCCGGGGGGACCCACGAGCTCCGGGTCTCGGCGCACAAGGGCGCCGGGGACTTCGCCGCACAGCTCTGGTTGCTGCCCTGAAGGCGGTGGATGAGGTTGGGTCTGTCCGTCGGGTCTTGCATCCTGGCGCCACTCTGGCAGAACGCGTCCCCTTGCCATGACGACCGTCCATGTCGGCCTCCCCTCGCACCTGGGAAGCCTGGCCCGCTACGCCAGCCACTTCGATCTCGTCGAGGTCCGCCCGGTGGCGACCTCGATCCCGAAGCCAACCAAGCTCCGTCAGTGGCGCAAGCAGGTACCCCCTGCCTTCGTCTTCAGCGTGGTCTTGCCCCCGATCCTGTCCGAGCTGCGCGCCCCCTCGCCGGAGCAGGAGCAGGCCCTCAAGGCGACCCTGGAGGCCGCCGAGGCCCTGGAGGCGCGCTGCCTGGTGATCCAGACCCCGGCCAGCGTCACGCCCACGGCGCTGCACAAGAAGCGGCTCGCGGCGCTCCTGGCGGGCCTCCCCCGGGACGCGACGCTGGTGGGCTGGGAGCCCCGCGGCATCTGGTCCCCGGAGGAGATGGACCGCTGGTCGCGAGAGCTGGGGGTCCAGCTGATCGGGGACGCCTCCCAGGGGGACTCGCCCCGGGGGGCGACGCTCTACACCCGGCTCCGGGGCATCGGCGCCAACACGCGCTTCAGCGCCGGGGTGATCGACCGGGTGCGCGCGGCCTTCGTGGATCGCCGCGAGGTGTTCGTCGTCGTCGAGGCCGACAACCCCAGGCGTATCGCCGACGCGCTCCGCCTCCCGCTCGACGGAGGCGAGCGCCCCGCGATCCCCACGGTGCTCCGCCCGCAGGTGCGCGCCGACGACGAGGAACAGTGATGGCACGAGGCCCCCGCGAAGCGATCTCCAACCACCCCATCGCTCAGGACGCCGCCGACGAGTGCCTCCTGGCCGGAGGGACCGCCGTCGACGCGGTGCTGGCTGCCTACTTCGCCCTGGCCGGCGCGACGCCCTGGGGGCTGCTGGCGCCGCTGACGATCCTGGTGGCCGGCAGCGGCCACGGGATCCGCGCCGTCGACGGGCGCGCTCGCCAGCCGGGGCT
>CAZSDX010000908.1:0-1667 GCA_964605685.1 uncultured Polyangiaceae bacterium | reverse complement strand
GGCCTGCGCCCCGGCGGGGGTGGCGCCGCGCCGGCCGCTGGGGGAGCCGGCGCCGTCGGCGTCCACCTCGGCGGAGCCTCAGTGGCTTCGCTCGCGGTGAGCCCTGGCGATCCGCGAGGGGAGGCTCTATGGACCTCCCATGCCGGTCATCGATCACGAGAAGGAGATCCTTCGCCTCAAGAAGGAGCGTAACGCGGTCATCCTGGCCCACTACTACCAGGACGGAGAGATCCAGGACGTGGCCGATTTCATCGGGGACTCGCTCCAGCTCGCCCAGGCGGCGCGGGCGACGAAGGCCGACGTGATCTGCTTCGCCGGGGTGCATTTCATGGCGGAGACCGCGAAGATCCTCAACCCGGAGCGGATCGTGGTGATCCCTGACATGGACGCGGGGTGCTCGCTGGCGGATGGCTGCCCCGCCGAGCGGTTCCGGAAATGGAAGGCCCGCCACCCGGGCGCCGTCGCCGTCTCCTACATCAACTGCTCCGCCGCGGTGAAGGCGGAGAGCGACTACATCTGCACCTCCTCCAACGCGGAGAAGATCGTCCGCGCCATCCCCGAGGGGAAGACCATCCTCTTCGCCCCGGACCGCAACCTGGGCCGCCACGTCGAGAAGCTCACCGGGCGCACCATGGTCCACTGGCCGGGGAGCTGCATCGTCCACGAGACCTTCAGCGAGCGGAAGATCCTGGCGCTGATGGAGCGCCACCCCGGCGCCGAGGTGATCGCCCACCCGGAGTGCGAGGACGGCATCCTGCGTCACGCCGCCTTCATCGGCAGCACCACGGCCCTGCTGAAGTACGCGGTCAGCAGCCCCAGGACCAGCTTCATCGTCGCCACCGAGCCCGGCATCCTCCACCAGATGAAGAAGCAGGCCCCGGAGAAGGAGTACATCCCGGCACCCCCCCTCAACGAGCGCTGCTCCTGCAACGAGTGCCCTCACATGAAGCGGAACACGCTGGAGAAGGTCTACCTCGCGCTGCGCGACCTCGCCCCTCGCATCGAGATGGAGGAGTCGCTCCGCGAGCGCGCCCGCCTCCCCATCGACCGCATGCTCGCCCTCTCCTGACATCAAGATCCCGTTCTCATCTCCCCGTCCACGAAGTACGTCCACGGCCACGTCCACGAAGCGCGTCCACGTCCACGAAGCTCGTCCACGTGGACGGGAACCGTGGCCGTGGACGTGGCCGGCCTTGTGGACAAGGCCCTCCCTGCGCTCGTGAAGCTGCCCCTTCCCCATCACGCTTGCATGCACCAGCTTCTCAAACCACAGCAACGTCGGGCAGCCCTGCTCGACGGCGGTGGCAGGGGTTGTTGCGGTGGGATGGGCCTCGGGCCCTCCCCGCGCCCGGGTCAGCCAAAGACCTCGGTGGCGCTGGCGGCGGTGATGGCGAGGTCGAGCCATTGCTCCAGCGTGGCGAGATCGTCACAGGTCGCGAGCTGCGCTGCCTGCGCCTCGCTCACCGCGAGGTTCCGGCGACGTAGCACGCGCTCCACCGCCTTGCGGGCCTCCTCCACCTTCCCCGCCCTCGCCCCCTTGTCGATGCCTCGCTTTTCCGCTTCTTCGATCATCTCCTCGCGGAGCTTGGGGAAGACCTTGACCAGCCCTCGCGCGATCTGCTCCCGGTTCTCCAGAACCTCCGGGTCGTCCGTCGGCGGGAAGTACC
>CAZSDX010000907.1:0-1668 GCA_964605685.1 uncultured Polyangiaceae bacterium | reverse complement strand
TACACTCTTTCCCGCCGGACGCTCCGGCGGGGCAGGCGGCGCGCCCGGCGGGGGGAGCCCCGACCACCGCCACGCAGGTCCCCTCCAGGCCCGGCTGGACGCAGCTCTCGCACTGCCCCTCGCAGGTGGTGTTGCAGCAGACCCCCTCCGAGCAGACCCCGGAGGCACACTCGCCCCCGCTGGTGCAAGGCTGCCCTGTGGGGTTCCGGGCGAGGCAGGAGCCTCCTTCGCAGTAAGCGCCGGGGCTGCACCCGTCGTCCTTGACGCAGGAGGTGGCGCAGGCCAGGGCGTCCGCGCAGGGGTAGAGGCCGCAGGCGACCTTGAGCTGGGGGACGCAGGCGCCCGCCGAGCACCGGAAGGAGAAGACCGCCGCGGCGCCGGTGGCCTGCTGCTCGCAGAGGTCTCCCGCGCCGCAGGGGGTATCGGCGCCATGGAGGGCGCAGGCCCCCTGACCGTCGCAGGCGCCGGTGCGGCCGCAGGTCTCCGGGGCTTCCTGGTTGCAGTCCTCGGGGGATGGCTTCCCGGCGGCGACGGGGCCGCAGACGCCGTCCTGGCCGCCCCCCTTGGCCCCGGCCGAGCAGGCGCGGCAGAGTCCTTCGCAGGCCGTATCACAGCACACCCCGTCCACGCAGAACCCGGATTGGCAGGCGTCCGCGGCCTCGCAGGGGGTGCCGTTCGTTTTCCGGGGCTCGCAGGCGCCAGCGGCGGTGCAGTGGTGATCCGGAACGCAGTCGGAGGAGAGCAGGCAGGAGGTGGCGCAGGCGTCCGGGCTGTCGCAGCGGGCGTAGGGGGCGCACTGGGTCAGCTTGCAATCCCCTTGACCATCGCAGACGCTGAAGACGAAGGCGGGGGCGCCGCAGGTCTGCTCGCTGCACCGGACCCCTGGTTTCTGGAGCTGGCAGGCCTCGGCCCCGGAGCGAGCCTTGCCGCTGCACCGCCCGGTGGTCCCGCAGGCATTGACCTTGGTGCTGTCGGTGCAGAGCGGCTGGGGCACCTGCCTGGGAGCGACCCCTGCGGCGCGGGCTGCACACACGCCGTCCGGCTCGTCGGTCCCCCGGAGGGCCTTGCTACATGCCTCGCACTCGCCCTGGCAGGGTTCCTGGCAGCAGACGCCATCGACGCAGTGACCCGAGAGGCACTCCTCGTTCTCGGCGCAGGGGGTGCCCTGGGGGTGGAGCCGGAAGAGCTCGGCGGTATCGGTGACGCTGTAGTAGCGATCCCCCCCGGCCACCAGCGCCCGGAGGCCGCCCAGCCAGGCGAGGGCGTGGTCGCGGCGGGGCTGGGTGACGTAGCTGACGCTGGCGCCTGGCGGGGATCCCGGGGCCAGCGGGTCGTAGAGCTCCGCGCTGGGGAGCCAATCGACGAAGCCGGAGCCCGCCACCAGCAGCACGCGCCCGTCGGCCAGGGCGACGGCCCGGTGACCGCCCCGGTAGGTCTGCATGTCCGCGAGTTTTTCCAGTTTGCCGGTGGCCGGGGAGATCACCTGCGCGTCCTTGAGGCTGATCTGATCGGCGAGGATGCCTCCGGTGATCAGCACCCGCCCGTCCGGCAGCGCCGTCGCTGCGGGCTTGTGCCGTGGAGCGCCCAGCGAGGGCCCCTGGGTCCACTGGTCCTTGGCCACGTCGTAGATCTCGGTGCTCGCCAGCAGCTCGCCGCTCCCTTTCCCTC
>CAZSDX010000906.1:0-1672 GCA_964605685.1 uncultured Polyangiaceae bacterium | reverse complement strand
GGCGGGGGCGCCGGCGGCGCGGCGGGGTCGGGGGGGGAGCAGGAGAGCGCGGTCATGAAGGCCAGCGAGAGGGGGAATCCACGGCGTAGCACGGGGCGATGCTACCCACACGTCCGCCCCGGAGGCTACCGGGCGGCGGTCGGGTTCCGGTTGTGGCGCCGCGGGGGGGGCGTTATCGCTCGAATCCATGCGCGTCGTGGGTCTGCGGGTGGTTGCTCCCTGGTTGTTGCTGTTGCCGCTGCTTGGGGCGGCCCCCCAGGCTTCCGGGTGCTCGTCGGAGCCGGAGGCCCCGGCCCCTGCCGCGGGGGACGCTCCCCGGGTCTTCCGCGTGGTGTTCCTCTCGGATACCCACGTCATCGGGCCCCAGTACGTCTGCTGCAAGGAGTCCGACGGCGTCGACAACGCCAGCATCGTCCGCACGGTGGAGCGCCTGGCGCTGACCCGGGACGCGATCAACGCCATCCAGCCTCCCCCCGAGGCGGCCTTCGTCCTGGGGGACATCGTCCACGCGGCCTACACGGAGCGCGACGCCGCCTGGTACCGGGACAACGAGACCGCCTTCTCCCGGGCCCGGGAGCTGTTCCAGGGCTTCAAGATGCCGGTGCACATCGTCCTGGGGAACCACGACTACGAGATCGACTGCGGCAAGGCCGGGTCGTACCCCCGGGAGCTGACCCACCAGCTCTTCCAGGAATTCCTCGGGACGCCTCCCTACCAAGCGGTCGACCTGGGGGGCTTCAAGTTCCTGCTCACCAACGGTCAGCTCGGGACCACCTGGGAGGCGATGGGCCCCGGCTGCGCCACCAGCACCGCGTCCCTCGGGCGCGAGCAGATGGAGTGGCTCACCGCCCAGCTCGCCCAGAAGAAGCCCACGGTGGTCCTGAGCCACTACATGCGCATCCTCCACTCGGAGCAGGAAGAAGGCCCGTTCAAGAGCATGCCGGAAGCCCTCGACGCGCACCCCAACGTCAAGGCGTTCCTGGCGGGGCACACGCACCGCTGGATCGACATGACCAAGTTCAACAAGGGCGTCCCGCACCACGTCCTCGGCGCGACCCGCTACGACGCGGACAACTTCTGGCTGGTGGAGTTCGACGGCGTCAACGGCACCTTCCGCATCCTCGACCAGGAGAAGGCCATCAACACCAGCACCTGCGCCCGGACCTACTCCTACGCCGGCGACCCCGCCGAGGTCGAGGGCGCCCCCGAGGCTGGCGACTGCACCACGGGGCTCTGATCCCACGGCGCCACGATCTACCAGGTACCGGAGGGCGGGATGTCTGTGCTACGCTCTGATCCCCGATGATCGTCGGTCTTCAATGCCTCAACTTCCGGGGTATCCGTAGAGCGGAAGTCGGAGGACTTTCCCCGCTCACGGTGCTCGTTGGGCCCAGCGGATGTGGCAAAAGCTCGCTGCTGGAGGCCATCTTTTTTTGCGCCCGAGCGAGTCAAGACCAGCAATTTCCATCGCCTCTCCTGGAGAGGAGGCAGGAAATTCAAGGGGACCAAGGGCGATGGCTTTTCTGGAAGGGGAATGAAGAGAATACCATCGATATCACCTTGATGAATGACCAGGGGGAACAGCGGAGAGTCCAGCGAGGAAAGCGGGGAGGGATAGATCGTGGATTTCGGGTGACGGGTTCTTTTGTACCCTTTTCGTAGGGATCTTCCA
>CAZSDX010000905.1:0-1694 GCA_964605685.1 uncultured Polyangiaceae bacterium | reverse complement strand
CGATCGCCATGGAGAAGCGCGATGACGACATCGGCTCCCTGCCCGCGGAGGCGTCCTGGCCGGCCCGCGAACAGGACGTCGTCGCCGCGGTCCGCCGCGCCCGCGCCGCCGGGCGCCGGCTCAAGGTGGTGGGCGCCGGTCACTCCTGGAGCGACGCGGCCCTCCCGGAATTCCACGGGATGAGCCTGGATCGCCTGGCGGGGCCCGTCTCGATCGACCGCCGCTCCGGGGAGGTCACCGTGGGGGCGGGGACCCGGCTCCACGCGCTCAACACCCTGCTGGCGAGGCACGGGCTGGCGATGCCGGTGCTGGGCTCCGTCGATCAGCAGAGCGTGGCCGGGGCCATCTCCACCGGCACCCACGGCAGCGCCCCCCGGCTGGGGAACCTCGCCAGCCTGGTCGCACGCCTTCGTATGGTCCTTCCAGATGGAGAGGTGGCGGAGATCGATGGAGATCGGGCCCCCGAGCTGTTCCAGGCAGCGCGGGTGGGCCTGGGGGCGCTGGGGGTCATCACGCAGGTGACCTTCCGCTGCGTTCCGGCCTTCGATCTGGAGGAGGAGAGCTTCCCGCTGGGCTTCGAGGAGGCGCTGGCGGCGCTGCCCGGTCTCCTCGACCGGGAGGAATTCGTCAAGCTCTGGTGGCTGCCGCACACGGACCGGGTGCAGGTTTCTTGCTACCGCAGGACCCGGGGGCGCTCCACGTTCCGACCGGCGCTGCGTTGGCTGGACGAGCGGGTGCTCAACGGGCTGGTCTTCGCGGCGGTGCTGGGGGCAGGGGACGCGGAGCCAGCGCGGATCCCGGCGCTCAACCGGGCGGTGGGGGCGCTCTACTTCCGCCCCGCGCGCCGCGTGGCCCGGAGCGACCGGAGCTTCCATATCGCGATGCCGCCGCTCCACGACGAGACGGAGGCGGCGATCCCGGTGGAGCACACCGCCACGGCGCTGCGGTGGCTCCGGGGGTTCATCGAGGGGGAGGGGCTGGCGATCAACTTCGTGGTGGAGGTCCGTTTTGGCGCCGGGGACGACGCCTGGCTCAGCCCTTCCTATGGCCGCTCCACCTGCTTTCTCGGAGCGTACACCGCCTCCCGCCGGGACCGGGACCGGTTCTTTCACGGATTCGAGGCGCGCATGCTGGAACTGGGGGGGCGCCCCCACTGGGGGAAGTCCTTCCGGTCGACGGGGCCAACCCTGCGCACGCTCTACCCGCGCTTCGACGACTTTGCCGCGCTCCGCGCTCGCCTCGACCCGGACGGTCTCCTCCTCAACCCCTTCCTCGAACGCCTCTTCCTGAGGGGCTGAGGCGTCGCGGCGCAGGGAGGTCGTGCTAGGCTGGCGCGCTGATGAGCACGCCGATGCAAGCGCTGGTAGGGCAGGTCGTCCTGGGGGAGCACCGGCTCGATCGCCTGGTCCGAGAGGACGGCGCCCTGGCCCTGTTCGAGGCCACCTCCACGGTGGATCAGGGGACGTACACGGTGCTGGTGGCCCCCGGGGTGCGGGTCGAGACCGCGGCGACGGCGATCGAGGCGGCGGTCGACCGCGCCAGCCGGAACGTGATGGGCGTCAAGGGGGTCGTGTCGCTGCTCCGGGGGGCCACGGTGACCGGCGTCACGCCCCCGATGCTGGCGGTGGTCCGGCGCGGGGGCGTCGATCCGGAGCCGCTCCCGCCGCGGCTCTCGATCCCGGACGCGGTGCGCC
>CAZSDX010000904.1:0-1700 GCA_964605685.1 uncultured Polyangiaceae bacterium | reverse complement strand
CGGCGGCGCTGGCGGCGGCCCTGCTGGCCCTCGCGGAGCGTACCGGGCGGCCTCGCTGAGCCTGGACCTTGACCGGGCCGCGCGGTACGGTCCCCCTGGATGCGCTGGTTGTTCTTGCTGTTGTTGACCGTCTTTGTCGGTTGCGCGAGCCGTCCTGCCTGCGAGCCCCGCACGGTGGTGCAGGTTCCGACGGCCCCCCCGATGCCCCTCGAAGAAGCCGACAGCAAGTCCCCGGTGGCCCCGGGGATGTCCTGGATCGCCGGCCACTGGCACTGGGACGGGCTCCGGTGGGTCTGGAGCCCCTCCCACTGGGCCAGCACGCCGCCGGGGCAGCGCTGGTACCCTCCCCGCTACGCCGAGACCGCCGAGGGGCGCCACCTCTACCGGCCGGGGGCCTTCGGTTGCATCGAGGTGGATAAGGAATAAAGCTCTGGTGCGCCTGGATCCCCCCCGCCTCGCCCGGATCGCGCTGCTGACCGCCGCGACCCTCGCCGCCACGGCCTTCGCGGCGGGGCCGATGCTCCACGAGTTCATCCCCCCCGACCCCCGGGAGGATCTCCAGCTCGGCGCGACCACCACCGTCGGCGACCTGCCTGCCGCCATTGAGACCCCCGGCGGGCCCGTCAGCGCCCCGGACCCCTTCCGCCAGCCCTCCCCCAGCGAGAAGGCCTACGGCCGCTCCGCCGACGGGAACACCTTCATCCCGGACCGCGACACCCGCCCCGTTACCCAGGTCGATTACGACGACCCCTTTGCCCCCTCCGTCGCTCCCTTCAAGCGCCTCAACGCCTTCGACGCCGTCTCCGCGTCGGCCTCCTTCTTCGTCGCCCGCCCGGAGCTGGAGCGCGTCCCGGTCGGCGGCAACCTGCAGCCCGGCGAGGATCCTTTCTACGGCGACCTCACCGTCGATCTGGTGGCTGGCGAGGCGGTCCGTATCCCCACCGTCGGGCCCAGGATGCGGATCCTGCGGCTCCACACGGTGCCGCAGACCTCGCTGGAGGTGCTCCGGGACGGGGCGGACAACTACTTCGTCCGGGGCCCGAGCCGGCAGCGGGTCCGGGTGCTGCTGCACGCGTCGATCCCCCGGGCCTCGCTGGGCGGCCCGCTCCAGGACGCCCTCTGGGGTGATCTCCCGCCCACCAGCGGGCTCCCGGGGGGGCTCCAGGCCGCCGCCGAGGAGGTCAACCGGCAGATCGGCGTGGCCCGGACGCAGGCGTTCCGGGAGGTGGTCGAGCGGCTGGTGGCTTACTACCGCTCCTTCGTGACCACCGAGGCGCCCCTTCCGGCCCGGGGCGACATCTTCCTCGACGTGGCGCTCTCCAAGAAGGGGGTCTGCCGCCACCGCGCCTTCGCCTTCGTGATCTCGGCGCTGGCGCTCCGCATCCCGGCGCGCATGGTGACCAACGAGGCCCACGCCTGGGTCGAGGTCCACGACGGGAAGCTATGGCACCGGATCGACCTGGGCGGCGCCGCGATGAACTTCAACGACACCTCGGCCCAGGATCAGCCCATCCACACGCCCCCTGCGGATCCCTTCCAGTGGCCTCCCGGCTCCAACCCCGGCGAGGAGTCCGCCCGCCGCAGCCGCCCCCAGGGCGCTGGAAATCCCCGGAACCACCCGGGTGTCCACCATCCGGCTTTTCAGGTAGTCCTGTTCCTCGCTTCCCCGGCCGAAGACGAAGGGATCTCCCCCTTTAAGC
>CAZSDX010000903.1:0-1704 GCA_964605685.1 uncultured Polyangiaceae bacterium | reverse complement strand
CGGTAGCGGGCGGCCTGCGCGAGCGGATCCTCCCCGCAGAGGGAGCGCAGCTCGGGGGCGGAGGGCAACCCGTCGCCCCCCAGCAGCGCCCGGAGCGCCGGCCCCCGGGGAGCGCGGAGGTCCACCGTCGCCAGCAGCAGCGGATCCGACGGGATCGCCTGGAGCGCAGGCGCGTGGAGCGTCGGCGTCGCCCCGTGGCGAGCGGCCAGCCAGAGGAGCCAGGAGAAGAGCGCCAGCAGGGGCCCGTAGAGCAGCAGGTTGTGCCAGAGGGTCGGCGTTCGCAAGGCGCCCGGCAGGGGTACCCGACATGACGCCCTGCGGGAACGTCGTTTTCACGCGCCGCGGCGGCTGGGGCTGACCGGAGGCCATCGCCGCGCCGGGGCTCATTCTCCTTGCGTGAAGCGATCCCGGGAGCTAGGTTGCGCCCCGCCACGGTGTCCGACGCGAGGTGCGTTCGACCCTCACGTCCTGAAATTTCAGGCCCGCGAGGCCCGTGGCCACCAGGAACTGATGAATACTTCTCCCTCCACGGGCACCGCCGCGCCGCGCCCTGCCGCGCCGCCTGTCGCCCCTCCGTCTTCCGCCCCTGCTCCTCGTTCCTTCGCCGCGCTGGGCTTGCTGCCCGCGCTGGTGCGCGCCGTCGCCGAGGAGGGCTACGAGGCCCCGACCCCGATCCAGCTCCAGGCGATCCCGCCGCTCCTGGAGGGGCGCGACATGCTCGGTTGCGCCCAGACCGGCACCGGCAAGACCGCGGCGTTCCTGCTGCCGGTGCTCCAGCGGCTCCAGCGGTCGCCCCGCAGCGGCGCCATCCGGGCGCTGATCCTGGCGCCCACCCGCGAGCTCGCGGCGCAGATCGGCGAGCGCGCCGAGGTCTACGGGCGCGGCTCCGGCATCCGTCACCAGGTGATCTACGGCGGCGTCGGCCAGCGCCCCCAGGAGGAGGCCCTCCAGCGGCGCCCCGACCTGCTGGTGGCCACCCCGGGTCGGCTTCTCGACCTGATGCAGCAGGGCTTCGTCCGCCTCGATGGCGTCGAGTTCTTCGTCCTCGACGAGGCGGACCGCATGCTCGACATGGGCTTCATCCACGACGTGAAGCGGGTGATCGCGGCGCTCCCGAAGAAGCGCCAGACGCTGCTGTTCTCCGCGACGCTCCCTCCGGCGGTGATGTCCCTGGCGCGGGGGCTCCTCGACCAGCCGGTCAGCGTGTCCGTGACCCCGAAGGTCACCACCGCGGAGCGGGTCACCCAGAGCGTCTACCTCGTCGACAAGGGGGCCAAGCGGGCGCTGCTCCACCGGCTCCTCCGCGAGGAAGGCGTGGAGCGCTCCATCGTCTTCTCTCGCACCAAGCACGGCGCCAACCGCATCGCCGAGCAGCTCGTCCGCGCCGGGATCACCGCCGCCGCCATCCACGGCAACAAGTCCCAGGGGGCCCGCGAGCGCGCCCTGGAGGGCTTCCGCGCCGGATCCATCCCCGTGCTCATCGCCACGGACATCGCCGCCCGCGGCATCGACGTCGACGGGGTCACCCACGTCTTCAACTTTGACCTCCCGGATGTCCCCGAGAGCTACGTCCACCGCATCGGCCGCACCGGACGCGCGGAGCGCAGCGGCGCCGCTGTCTCCTTCTGCGACGCGGAGGAGCGCCCCCTGCTGGCCGCCATGTCGGAATCCGTGCCCGACCTGGTGCTGCTGGACGCCATGATG
>CAZSDX010000902.1:0-1704 GCA_964605685.1 uncultured Polyangiaceae bacterium | reverse complement strand
CATCGTTCCGCCGACACGACGTGCAAGCCGTCGAAGACCGCGCCCGAGATCAACCCCAGCGACACGCAACGATCGAGCGTCGCGAAGTAGAGGGCGGCGTCCGCGTCGAGCACCGTCGCGATCGCTGCGATCTCTTCAAGGGCCTTCTTCGCCTTCACCGCCGAGAACTTCGCGGGGTACGGGATGCGGGTCAGCACCGAGTAGGTCTCCGCGAGCGCGTGAACCGACAACCCCAGGTCGAACCGCTTCTCTTCGGCCGCCTTGAGCCAGGGACGGGCGCGGGCGTGGTGGACGTGGGAGGCGGCGAGCGCGGCGACGAGAACCGAGGTGTCAGCGAGGATCTTCACCAAAGCCCCGCATCAGGTGATCCATGCGCACGTCGCGGGCGGCGCGGTGATCGAACGCGCTCGCGTCCAGCGGCCCCGTGTAGAGAGGCAGGCCATCGGCCCCCGTCGTCCAGATCTCGTCTTCTTCCAGCGCCCGGAGCAACAGGCGCTCTGCGATCTCGGGGGTCGATAGCCCGAGGATCCGAGCCCGTTCTTCGAGCTTCGCCAACACGGTCGGAGGGAGCCCCGTCAACACCAGCTGCGCCATTCCCCTATTCTACCACCGCCCAGGGCAGACCCCATGACCCCAACGATCCCACGGAAAACACCGACCCTCGAGTGCAACGGCAGCGAGATGCAGTGGGTCTCCCTTGATCAAGTACCCTTCAAGCGGTACGTCGGCGCCCAGATCGGCATCTACAACCCCCAGGGGGCGAAGGTCGGGGCGGTGAGCCACCTCCGCAACAAGGAGTTCCTCTATGTCGTCACCCGGTCGTGAGCGCAAGGAGCCGGTGCTGGCCATCCACCAGGGGGAAAATCTGGAGGTCTTGCGGCAATTTCCCGACGCGTTCTTCGATCTGATCTACGTCGATCCGCCCTTCAACACCGGGAAGGTCCAGGCCCGCACCCGGCTCCAGACCATCCAGGATCAGGAAGGCGACCGGGTCGGGTTCCAGGGGAAGCGGTACCGCACCGTGCGCCACGAGACCCGGTCCTTCGCGGACCGCTTCGACGACTACCTGGGCTTCCTCGCGCCGCGGCTCGCGGAGGCGTACCGGCTGCTCAAGCCCTCCGGATCCTTCTTTCTCCACATCGACTACCGGGAGGTCCACTACTGCAAGGTGCTGCTGGACACGATCTTCGGCCGGGCGTCCTTCCTCAACGAGATCATCTGGGCCTACGACTACGGGGCCCGGTCCACGAGGCGCTGGTCCCCCAAGCACGACAACCTCCTCTGGTACGCCAAGGATCCGGAGCGCTACACCTACCGCTTCGACGACATCGACCGGATCCCTTACCTGGCCCCGGGGCTGGTCGGTCCCGAGAAAGCCCGCCGCGGGAAGACCCCCACCGACACCTGGTGGAACACCATCGTCAGCCCCGGCGGGAAGGAGCGGACCGGCTACCCGACCCAGAAACCCCTCGCCATCCTCCGGCGGATCGTCCGCGTCCACTCCAACCCCGGCGACAGCGTGCTCGACTTCTTCGCCGGCAGCGGCACCACCGGCGCGGCCTCCGTCGAGCTGGGGCGCCGCGCGGTCCTCGTCGACCACAACCCGGAGGCCATCGCCGTGATGCGCCGCCGCTTCGCGGGCCTCCCCGGCGTCGCCTTCCACAGGCAAGCAGCGCGGCGGTAACGGGCGCAGCGCCTCCCGGG
>CAZSDX010000901.1:0-1715 GCA_964605685.1 uncultured Polyangiaceae bacterium | reverse complement strand
CCCCACCACCCAGCCCGCCGGAGGCGAGGACAGCGGCGACAGCGGCGGATGCAGCGCCGTCCCTGCTCCGGCGACCGGTGGCGCCTGGCTCTGGGCGCTGGCGGCGCTGGCGGCCCTCGGGCGTCGTCCCCGGCGTCCGGCGCGATGAACGACGAGGAGATCGAGCGGTTCCGGAGCGAAGGGCACGCGCTGATCGATCTCCTGGCCCAGCACCTGCGCGAGAGCGCGACGCGGGAGGATCTGCCGGTGATGCCCTGGGCCTCCCCCCGGGAGAACGAGGCCCGGTTTCCGGGCGTGTTCCCGGAGCAAGGGGGCGCTTCGCTGGGTGACCTCGTCGAGCGCGTGCTGCCCGCCTCCACCCGGCTGCACACGCCTCGCTACGTCGGGCATCAGGTGGCGGCGCCCTCCTGGCAGGCTCCCCTGGCGGCGATGGTGGGCGCGCTGCTCAACAACGGGATGGCCATCTACGAGATGGGCCTGGTCAACGCCCCGACGGAGCGCGCCGTCGTGCGCTTCCTCGCCGGGGCGCTGGGCTGGGGGGAGGCTGCGGACGGCGTCCTCACCTCGGGCGGGTCGCTGGGGAACCTGACCGCGCTGCTGGCCGCCCGGGAGACCCTCGCCCGGGAGGAGGAGCCCCGGCGGCTCTGCGTGCTGGCCTCGGAGCAGGCGCACTACTGCGTGGAGCGGGCGACGCGAGTGCTGGGGATGGGCGAAGGGGGCGTGGTTCCGGTGCCGGTGGACAGGCGTTTTCGCCTGGAGCCAGCCGCGCTGCCCGGTGCCCTGGAGGAAGCCCAGCGCCGGGGTCGCCGCCCCCTGGCGGTCGTCGGGAGCGCCTGCAGCACGGCCACGGGCTCCTTCGATCCGCTGCGGTCCATCGGCGAATTTTGCCGGCGGCACGGGCTCTGGTTCCACGTCGACGGGGCCCACGGGGCGGCCGCCGCGCTCTCCCCCGCGTACGCGCCGCTGCTCGATGGGGTCGAGCTCGCAGATTCCCTGGTGTGGGACGCCCACAAGATGATGGAGCTCCCCGCGCTGATCACCGCGGTCCTCTTCCGCGAAGGCGCCCGCTCGTACCAGATCTTCTCCCAGCAAGCCTCCTACCTCTTCGGAGAGGAGCGCCCCTGGTGGGACATTGGCCTACGCACCCTTGAGTGCACCAAGCGCGCCATGGGCTTCGAGCTGTACGCGGCGCTGCTTTGCCGGGGGACGGCGGCCTTCCACCGGCACATCACCTCTCGCTTCGACCTGGCGCGCTCCTTCGCGCGGTTGCTGGAGGCGTCGCCGGATTTCGAGCTGGCCACCGAGCCCGACGCCAACATCGTGTGCTTCCGCCACACCCCCGCCGCCGTCGAGGATCTTGATACGCTCCAGGAGCGCGTCCGGGAGAGGATCGTCCGGTCAGGCCGATTCTACCTGGTCAAGACCCGCCTCGTGGGGCGCCTCTGGCTGCGCGTCAGCCTGATGAATCCGGAGACCTCCCTCGCGCATCTCGCGGACCTTTTGGAAGAAATCCGCAGACACGCTTCTCATCCGTGAACCGGGGGGTATTCTTACCCTCGGACCTGGACACGGAGGCTTACCATGAGGGGTTCTTTCGGAAAGATCGGCGGTTTCTTCGGGGTCTCTTCGCTGCTGGCGCTGGCGCTACTCGCCGGCTGCGACGGTGGCGACGGCGATACGGAGGGAATCCAGACCCAGAACGCTGGGGGCTCCGG
>CAZSDX010000900.1:0-1722 GCA_964605685.1 uncultured Polyangiaceae bacterium | reverse complement strand
CTCGCGGCCCCGGACGCCGCGCTCCGCAGGGCGACGCGCCTGGCCAGCGCCGCCACCGGGGGGCCCGCGCAGGTGCAGGTTCTTCTGGTCCTTGTGGCCCACATCGCGCGGGTCCAGGCGCGCTACCGGGGGCTGGCTTACGCCGCGGTGCTGAAGGAGGCCGGGGTGGTGATGCACCAGATCGGGCTGGTCGCCACGGCGATGGGGCTGGGCTCGTGCCTCCTCGGCGCCGGGGACTCCGCGGACTTCGGTCGGGCGCTCGGTCTCGATCCGTGGTGTCATGTGCGGATCGGGGAGATGCTGGTGGGGACCGCCGCGTTACGCAACCAGGCGTCGCCCCTGGTGCCGGCGGTTCGCTTCGGTTAACCTACCGGCGCGAGGTTCGGAGCATGAGCGAGGTTCTGGAGGCGTTCTGGAAGCGTGCAAGCTGGGATCCCGTGCTCCAGGCGAGGCTCAAGACCATCCGCTCCGGGAGCACGGAGGAGGCCATCGCGGACTTGGTGCAGATCGGGAGGGAATTCGGGTTTCCCTTCTCCGCGGAGGACTACCGCCGCTCCTTGCCTGCCATCGCCTCGGGGCCGCTCCCGACCGGGGGGAAGGTGGCCCCTGAGCCCTCCAGGGAGCCGGAGACGACCGCGCCGAGGGAGGTCTCGTCTTCCACCAAGGTGACGCTGGCGTCCAGCAAGGAGTCGCTCCGGGCGGAGGAGCTGGATCGAGATCCCCGGGGCGTTCCTCCCCAGGAATCGTACGAGGCGAGCACCTGCTGCAGCCATACCGACGCGGATTACTAGGGATGGGTGAGGAGCGAGGAGGGAGCTGGGGGCTGGAGGAGCTGCTGCGCCCGAGGACGCCGGAGGAATTTCTGAGGGACCACTGGGAGAAGGCGCCGCTCCATGTCGGCGAGCGCGATCAGGACTTTTATCCGCGCTGGTTCGGCCTGATGGACGTGGAGTCGTGGCTGTGGTCGCAGCGGCGCTGCGACGATCCGGTGCTCCTGCTGACGGCGCCCGGGCTACGCTGGGAGAAGCGCGCCCCGTCCCGCACCTCCATCGAGCAGATCGCGGAGGCATTTCTCCGGGGGGAGACGCTGCAGATCAACGGGATCCAGGAGACATCCCTCCCGCTGGCGGGGCTGGCGCACCGGCTCCGCCAGCAGGTGGACGCGCGCGTTCACATCAACGTGTACCTGACGCCGGGTGGCTGCCAGGGGCTCGCCCGGCATGCGGACACCCACGACGTGCTGGTCCTGCAGCTGGAGGGGTCGAAGCGCTGGCAGGTCTTCGACGGGCTCGTCCCGTTGCCGACCCCGGAGGCGACGGTCTCCGAGGTGGATTACCCTTACAACCTGAGGGAGCTGGGCCAGGCCGCCTCCGAGGCGCCTCTCCTCGACGTGTGTCTGCGGCCAGGCTCGCTGCTCTACGTGCCCCGGGGGTTCCCCCACGAGGCGCAAGCGCTCCCCGGGGAGGTCTCCGTGCACCTGGCGGTGGGGATCTACCCTCAGCACGGCTTCGACGTGCTCCACCTGGCGGTGGCGGCGGCGGCGCTGCGGCGGGTCGAGTTTCGCCGGGCCCTGCGCCCCGGCTGGTGGAGCGGCGAGGGCGAGGACCACGCGCTGCTCGCGGACCTGGCGAGCCTCGCGCGTTCGCTGAGCGAGGACACGGAATGCCTCCGGGCTGCGCTGGACCTGGCGCGAGCGCGCCACGCGGAGTCCAGCGCGGCGCT
>CAZSDX010000899.1:0-1729 GCA_964605685.1 uncultured Polyangiaceae bacterium | reverse complement strand
CGGCGAGGCGGGCCAGGGCGGCGCGGGGCAAGGCGGCGCGGGGCAAGGCGGGCAGGGCGGCGCGGCGGTCGAGTTCTGCAACGGCAAGGACGACGACGGGGACGGGCAGGTGGACGAGGGATGCGATCAGGACGGCGACGGGTACTGCACCACCGCGATGGATGTGACCCCGGCGGCGGCCTGCAAGCCAGGCGACTGCGACGACGGGAACCCGGAGATTTACCCGGGTTCCACGACGCACCAGGAGGGAGTCGATTACGACTGCGACGGGAAGAAGGAGTACCTGGCGACGCTGATCGTGACGGTGGACGACGAGGCCACGGAGATCTGCGCCAACGGGGTACAGCTGCCGCTCAAGGGGAACCACGGCAACTGGACCGCGACCGACAGCTACACCTTCGTCCTGGAGTCGGGGGCCAACGCGGTGGGGATCTCCGGGGTGGACAAGGGGAAGGTGATCACGGCCATGGCGGCGCTGCTCAAGGTCAACGGGGCCTCGTACCCGACCCGCGGCGTGCCCGCCGGGAAGATCTACGAGCCCACGGACCCGGAGTGGGACAAGACGCCCTGGCGCTACTTCGGCAAGAAGGTGGAGGAAGACAAGTCCGGCTGGTGCGACGCCTACTTCAACGACAGCACCTGGGGGCCGGCGATGGCGGCCGCCGCCGCAAACTCGCCCTCGACCCTGGTAGGCCAGGCGACCCCCTGGGGCTGCGGCGCCGACCTGTGCACGGCTTTCCCCGAGGGAAACGAGCGCCCCGACTGGATCTGGGATCCCTTCCCGGTCGACCTCCAGAGCGCCTGGATCCGCCTCAAGGTCGAGCTGCCTTGAGGTGACCCGGCTGAGGTACACTACCCCCGTGCATCCTCGCGCTTTCCTTCGCTTCCTGGTGCCGATCCTGCTGGGGGTCTGGCTGGCGCCCGCCGAGGCCGGAGCCTTCTGCCGCTCCCGCACCTGCAAGGGCTCCGGCTGCGCCCGGGACGACGACGGCTGCCCCGCCGAGGGGCTCCCGCTCTACTGGCCCGGGGGCTGCGTCGGCTTCAGCTTCCAGCGGGACCTCTCCGCCAAGTACGACCCGGACCTGCTCCGGGAGGCGATCCGCCGCTCCTTCTTCGCCTGGACCCAGCTCCCCTGCCCGGGCGGCCCCTCGACGCTCACCTTCAGCGAGAACGAGGACACGGCCTGCAACGCCTCCGGCTTCGACGACAAGGGGCCCAACGTCAACGTGGTCCTCTTCCGCGACGACGACTTCCCCTACAAGGACGAGGACAACACCCTGGCCAAGACCACGGTGACCTACGACGCCAAGACCGGGGCCATCCTCGACGCGGACATCGAGATCAACTCCGCCTTCAACGAGCTCACCTTCACCGCCCAAAACGCGGTCTACGATCTGGAGTCAATCATGACCCACGAGGTCGGCCACTTCATCGGGCTCGCTCACACGCCGGTGCCGGAGGCCACCATGTACGCGGCCTACGAGACCGGCTCCCTCGATCTGCGCACCCTCGACCAGGACGACATCGACGCGGCCTGCGCCGTCTACCCCCCGGACCGGAAAGTGACCTGCGATCCGACGCCGCGAGGCGGGCAACAGGTCTGCGGGGACGACGGCGCCCCGGTCGCCGGCGACGACGGGTGTACGCTGACACGCCGGGGAGCGAGCCGCGCGGGCGTCGCTCTGCTGGGCGGGGTGCTCCTTGCCCTCGCGAGCCGCCGTGCGGCGCG
>CAZSDX010000898.1:0-1730 GCA_964605685.1 uncultured Polyangiaceae bacterium | reverse complement strand
CACCGCCTGCACCCGAGGAGCCACCTTGCCCCGCGCTCCCGCCGCTGCCCGCTGGTGCCCCGGCAGCGCCGCTTCCTCCCTGCCCCGAGCCTGCGGCGCTCCCTCCGACGCCGCTCCCTCCGGCCCCACCGTTACCTTGCCCTCCGGAGCCGCCCGCGCTGCTGCCACCAGCCGCCGGGGGGGGCTCTTCGGAGCTTCCACCGTCTCCACCGCAGGCGGTGGCGAGGGCGAGGAACCAAAGCAAGGGGATGGTGCGAAGCGATGGGTTCATCTTTCGATGATACCCGCGATACTCCCCCGTGGCACCGGAGAATCAGGGGGAGCGCAGGCAGCGAATTCCACCGTTGGAAGCGCGGACGGTCGGGAGCACCTGATTGCGGAAGACCCCACGAAGCAACGCCGAGGTATCGACCCAGGAGCCTCCGCGGAAGACCTTGTTACCGGTGCTGGTCAGGTTGACGCAGTTGTTGCAGGGCCCCGTGGCGTAGTACCCAGCATCGTAGTCATCGAAGGCCCACTCCCAGACGTTCCCGGCGAGATCCAGGTGGCCATAGAAGCCGCTGCCCATGGAGAAGCTCCCTACAGGTCGGATGTCGGTCTTGTTGCAGTTCCCGGCGACGGAGCCATCCCCCTTGCAATGGAACGAGGCGCGACCATCCGGCGAGGCGTTGCCCCAGGGGTAGAGGCGGTTCAACCCTCCACCTGCGGCGGCGTACTCCCACTCGGCCTCCGTGGGCAAGCGACCGCCGTCCCAGAGGCAGAACGCGAACGCCTCGTACCAGGTGACCATGGTGACCGGTCTGGTCTCGCTGCTGGAGGGGAGATCGGTCCAGATGGCGTAGGTGTCGTTCTTGAGGGCGGTGATCAGATCTGCCTTGGGGACCACGGGCCACCCTGCCTGCCAACCCGAGCCAGGCTTTCCCGGGATCGCCCCTGCGCCAACCGCCGGCATGTTCCCCGGGTACTGCTCCAGGAACTTGCGGAAGCGCCCCATCGTGACCTCGAATTTATCGAGGTAGAAGGAGGAGACCGTCGCCAGGTGCTCCGGGAGTTCGTTGGCCCCGCCGCTGGGGAAATAGTCGCTTGCCCCCGTGGTCTCGCTCCGTCCCATCGGGAACGTCCCGCCCTTGACCAGCAGCGAGGTGCAGCAATTCTCGTTGCTCCCGCCGCAGGTGTCCGTCATCCCCGCGCAGGAAGGTGCGGACGCGCCGACCGCAGGCACCAGGCAACGCCCGGAGGGAATATCGCAGAAATCACCGCCGCACTCGCCGTCGTTCTTGCAACCCCGACAGTCCCCCGCCTCGCAGACCGGGGTGGCCCCCGCGCACGGGGTCGTTCCTCCGTAGCTCGCGCTCGCCTGGCAGGTCGCTACCGCGTTTCCGATGCACTTCTTCGCCCCGGGGGCGCACTCGCCGGAGCACGCGCCCTGCCCGTTGCAGTGGGTCCCTGGCCCCCCCGAGCAGAGTACCCCGGCAGCGGCGGGCTGCTCCCCACACTGGTGGGCCGTGCAGGTCGCCACCACGCAAGGAAACCCCTGAGGCTCCGCGCAGTCCGAGGCCACCTTGCAGGCCACGCAGGTGCTCGTGTCCGTGTCGCACACCGCCCCATCCGGAGATCCCACGCAGTCGCCGTCCCCCGTGCATCCGCTCGCCCCCCCCTGCCCCGCATCCCCCGCGGCCCCCCCGTCGCCTGCGCTGCCCGCGTCGCCGCCCGCCCCTCCATCACCCCCT
>CAZSDX010000897.1:0-1734 GCA_964605685.1 uncultured Polyangiaceae bacterium | reverse complement strand
TGCAGGATGGTTTTCGCCATCTGCTCGACGATCACCGGCGCCTGCTCCTGACTGGCCGCCTTCGCCCGCCTGGGCCGCTCCCGCGCCCCCTTGCCCGGAGAGGCCCCCCTCGCCGGAGAGCCCGCCTTGCCCGGAGGCTCCGGAGAGCCCGCCTTCACCGCTTCCACCCTGGCCGCTCTGGCCCCCCTGGCCCCCGGCGCCGCCGCTGGCCGGGGGGAGGACCTCTTCGCCGCAGCCGCTCCCTTCGCATTGTCCCTCGGGGATCTTGATCCCGCGGCACTCCTTGCCGGTCACGCAGGTGCTTTGGGGATCGCAGGGGTTCCCCTGGCACTCCGTCTTGAGGTCGATCTTGACGACGAGCGACACGTTCTCCTGGAAGCGGATCTCGCGCCTGGCGACGATGCAGCCCTGGTAGCCAGGAGCCGCGCAGTCCTCGGCTTTTTTGCCGACGCCTGCCACGGCGCGGATGCCGACCAGGGCGTCTGGCTCCCCGCTGGGCACGAGCACGAGGGTGCCCAGGCTGTTGCCGGGGCCGTTGCTCTTGCACTCGCGGGAGACGACGAGGGGGGCGCTGGACTCGGCGCGCTCCGGGGAGGAAGCGGAGAGGGAGACTCCGCCGCTCTGGAGGACGTCGCAGTCCAGATCGGAGAGGAGGTGCACGGTGATCTGGGTCGGCGCCCGGCAGCCGGCCAGGGCGGCGAGAAGGAGGAAGCGAGGGGCGCGAAGCAAGGGGAGCATCCAGGGACAAAGGTAGACGAGCCGAGATTGGCCTGTCGAGCCCGCCTACGAGCGCCGGGCGACCGGTCACCGGTCGGCGTCGCGGCGGGGGGGGCTGGCCGCGGATCTGCCGTGGAAAATGAGAATATTGCGGTTCGTGGTGGAAATTCCCGGGGGATGCCACTAGAGAGCGCCCCCGGAGGCACCGTAGCCGATGACGCAACCGACCGTTTCGACAGGTACGACAGGCAAGATCACCCAGGTGATCGGACCAGTCGTCGACGTCGAGTTCCCGCCTGGCAAGCTCCCCCAGATCCTCAACGCCCTTCGGGTCACCAACCCGAGCATCTCGGACAAGCCGGATAACCTGGTCCTGGAGGTCGCCCAGCACCTGGGCGAGTCCACCGTGCGCGCCGTCGCCATGGACTCCACGGATGGGCTGGTCCGGGGTACCACGGTCACCGACACGGGGAACCCGATCATGGTGCCGGTGGGCAACGAGTGCCTGGGGCGCATCCTGAACGTGGTGGGTGAGCCGGTGGACGAGGCCGGCCCGGTCAACGCCAAGAAGTTCGCGCCCATCCACAAGGCGGCACCGAAGTTCACCGACCAGAGCACCAATGTCGAGATCTTCGAGACCGGGATCAAGGTCATCGACCTGCTGGCTCCCTACCGGAAGGGCGGCAAGATCGGCCTCTTCGGTGGCGCCGGCGTGGGCAAGACCGTGCTCATCATGGAGCTGATCAACAACGTGGCCAAGGCCCACGGCGGCGTATCCTGCTTCGCCGGCGTCGGGGAGCGCACTCGCGAAGGCACCGACCTGATGATCGAGATGAGCGAGTCGCTGCTGGAGTCCGGGGCGCCGGTCATCAGCAAGGCGGCGCTGGTCTACGGGCAGATGAACGAGCCGCCGGGGGCCCGCGCCCGGGTGGCGCTGACCGCGCTGACGGTGGCCGAGTACTTCCGCGACGAGGAAAACCAGGACGTGCTCCTCTTCGTCGACAACATCTTCCGCTT
>CAZSDX010000896.1:0-1747 GCA_964605685.1 uncultured Polyangiaceae bacterium | reverse complement strand
CAGAGCCTCCGCTTCCGCCCACGCTCGTCCCGCCGGAGTTCGTCCCGCCGGAGCTCGTCCCGCCGGAGCTCGTCCCGCCGGAGCTCGTCCCACCGGAGCTCGTCCCGCCCGTGTTGCCGCCCGCGCCGCTGGTCCCTCCCGAGCTGGTCCCACCGGAACCGCCGGCCCCTCCCTTCCCACCGGAGCCTTTGATGGTCTTGTTACCGCCGCCATCTTCGCTGCCAGCCTCCTCGCCGCCACCGCAGCCAGAAGCCAGCAAACCCACCGTGACAAACCAGGCGAGAGAATGCTTCCAGGACATGAACCTAGTGAACCACACACCCTCCCACGGTCAAGCACAGAAACACATGGATCCACGCCGCACCTGGGGGCTCGTGACACCAGCGCAACGGTCGCGTTCACTCCTTGCCGCAGTTGCTCTGGGTGAGGGTGATGGACGACAGGATGGGGGAGGCGTTGAGGTCCTGCGACTTCATCGCCACCTCCACCTGCAACGCTCCCCCGCTCACGTTCAGCGGGATCGGCATCACGTCCGGCGGCAGCGACGCCACCTTCTTCCACGCCGCGTTCGGCAGCTCCGCCACCGACGGCGCCACCCGGATGCTCACCGTCGTCGCCGTGTTCGGCGGCGCCAGCAGCTTCAGGTCCAGCGACTCGAAGAGCGTGTCGGGCGAGCACCCCTGGAACGTCTTGCGGAAGATGCCCCCCTTCGACGCCGCGTTGATGAGCTGGAACCCGGTCATGTCGCTGTAGGTGTACGTCCCTTGCCCGGGCTTGGCGACCTGGTTGCTGTAGGGGGAGGCGCTGTTGGGGTCGTGCTTGTAGGCGGTGTAGCTCCCGGAAATGGGGATGGACCAGGGGAAGCCGTCGTAGTCGATGGCCCAACCGTGCCCCCCTGCCTGCGCCGTCCCGAGGATCTTGAGGGGGCCGTTGGTGTCGATGCGGACGCCCTTCTGCCCGGTCCAGAGGTGACCGTTCTGGTCGATGGCTACGCCCCCGCCGTTGTTCGGGATGCTGATGGTCTCGTTGGCGCCGGTGGCAGGATCGTAGCGGCGGACGCACTGCTGGCCGTAGCCGGAGGTGTAGATGCGCCCCTGCGGGTCCGCCGTGATCCCGTACATGCATTGCGCCGGGTGCGTGCTCACTGCATCACCGTTCTTCACGTCCACCTTCACCAGGGCAGAGAGTGCCTGGATCCACACGTTGCCGTCCTTGTCGACCACCAGCCCGTAAGGGTTACCAGGAACCTGGATATCCTTGACGACGGCGCCGGTGGTCGCGTCCAGACGAAGCAGCTTCCCGGTGTCGAACACGCCCAGGTAGACGTAGGTGGACAGCTCCCCCTTCTCGCCGATCTCCGCGTCAAAACCCGCCGCGCGGACCAGGCCGCCGTAAGCAGAGAGATCGGTCCACCAGAGCACACACTCGTCGGGGCTGAAGGGCTGCCCCGCCTGCCACTGGAACTGCGGCGGCACCGGGCCCGCGCCCTTCCACGTGTCGATGACGCCGTTGCCGTTGCGGTCGATGCAGTTCACCTCGTCCGTCGCGATCCGCACCGCGGAGGCCGTGCCGCTGGTCGCCCGGTTGGCAACCACCGCGTCGCCGGAGAGGCCGACGGTGGTCCGCGACGGATCCGACTTGCACCCCGGAGCGGTGCAGTACCGCCCGATTTCCTGGAGCGTCTGCGTATCGATCTTCGAGATCGTCCCCTCGGCGCTGTTGGCGATCCAGATCACCGGCTTCGTCA
>CAZSDX010000895.1:0-1761 GCA_964605685.1 uncultured Polyangiaceae bacterium | reverse complement strand
GGCGCCAACGTCGTCGTCAACTACATCGGCCCGGACACCCAGGCCGCCGAGGTCCAGCTCCGGGAGGCCGCCCGGCTGGTCAGCGCAGGCCAGGACCGCTCGCTCCGGTGGCGGATCCTGGTGGCGCGGGGGCAGCTCGCCCTGGAGTCCGGGCGAACCCTTGCCGGGCGCCGCGACGGCGAGGAGGCCCTGGCGCTGCTGGAGGACGCCGCGGCCAGGCTCCCGGCGGATCTCCAGCAGGTCTTCTGGAGCGATCCAGAGCGGCAGGAGGCCCGGGCGCTGGCCCAGGCGGGGCAGACCGGCGCCGCCCCCTCGGCTCCCGCCGAGGACCGGCTCGCCAGGATCCTGGAGATCAACCGGGAGCTGGCCGCGGTGCGGGAGCTGGCCGCGCTGCTGGAGCGGGTGCTGGAGCATGCGGCGGGGCTCCTGGGGGCAGAGCGAGGCTGCGTACTGCTGGTGGACGAGGCCGGGGAGATCGCGCTGCGGGCGTCCCGGGGGGTGGGGGCTGACGAGGAGCGACGGGCCTTCTCCCGCAGCGTCGCCCAGCAGGTGCTGGCCACCGGCGAGCCCCTGATCACCCGCAGCGCCCAGGACGACGAGCGGCTGCGGGGCTTCACCTCGGTCCACCTGCTGTCCCTCCGCTCCGTCGCCTGCGTCCCGGTGCGCTCGCCCCGGGGAGGCTGCATCGGCGCCCTCTACCTGGAGACTCGCTCCTGGCCCGGCGCCCTCTTCGAGCGGGAGCGGTCCATCCTCCGCGCCTTCGCCGATCAGGCGGCCATCGCCATCGAGAACGCCCGGCTCCACGAGGAGAACCGCAAGCGGGCCGAGGACCTCGCCGCCGCCAACCGGGAGCTCGAGGCCGCCCAGCAGCGCCTCCGCGAGCTGCTGGAGCAGAAGCGGGCCCAGCTCGAATCCACCCGCCGCGACCTCAAGGACACCCGGGCGGCGCTCCGGGGCCATTTCGGCTACCGGAACCTGGTCGGCACCAGCGCCCCCATGCGCCGCCTCTACGCCCTGATGGATCGCGTCAAGGACACCGACGTCCCGGTGCTGATCACCGGCGAGAGCGGCACCGGCAAGGAGATGGTCGCCCGCGCCATCCACGAGGCCTCCCCCCGGGCGCGGCACCCCTTCACCGGCGTCAACTGCGGCGCCATCCCGGCGACGCTGCTGGAGAGCGAGCTTTTTGGCCACGTCCGCGGCGCCTTCACCGGCGCCGACCGGGAGCGCCGCGGCCTCTTCCGGGAGACCGAGGGCGGCACCCTCCTCCTCGACGAGATCGGCGAGATGCCCACCAAGATGCAGGCGGGCCTCCTGCGCGTCCTCCAGGAGCGCACCGTCCGCCCCGTCGGCGGAACCCGCGAGGAGCCCATCGACGTCCGCGTCGTCGCCGCCACCCACCGCGACCTCGCCGCCCTCGTCGAGCAAGGCGCCTTCCGGGAAGATCTCCTCTACCGCCTCCAGGTCGTGGAGCTGCGGATCCCCCCGCTGCGCGAGCGCCCCGAGGACATCCCCCTGCTGGTCGACCACTTCCTCCAGCTCTTCGCCGCCCGCTACCGCCGCGACAAGGGCTCCGTCAGCCGCGAGGCCCTGCGCCTGCTCGCCTCTCACGACTGGCCCGGCAACGTCCGCCAGCTCCAGAACGTGCTCCTCAACGCCTGGGTGCTCTCCGAGCACGAGGAGCTGGTCCCCGACGACTTCGAGCTCTCCTCCCCCCCCCCCCCCCCCCCCCCCCCCCCCCCCCCCCCCCCCCCCCCCCCC
>CAZSDX010000894.1:0-1767 GCA_964605685.1 uncultured Polyangiaceae bacterium | reverse complement strand
AGAAGCGAGGGAAGCGGTGAAGGATCTGTGCGAGATCCTGGCCATCGAGCTTGGCGCCGAACGCCTCCAGGCCCTGGAGGCCATGGACCTCCCTGCCTTGGCCTCCCTTCGCAAGCACCTCAAGGCCCACCGCTCCTGGCCGCCCGAGGGGGGGTGAACCGGAGCGCCCCGCGGCCTTGTTCCCAAGGCCGTCCACGGGCCTGTCCACGGGGAGGGGTCCCGTCGACGAGGCAGCCGGGCTCAAGCCCGGCGCCGGAACATGTGCAGGGGGCAACGCCAGGGAGAAGGCCGCTGTGGCGGCCTCGATTCGTGCCGAAGCGAGCCCTCGAAGGAGGGCTTCCCCTCCTCGTTTCCCTTCCCCCACGTCCCGGCGCCGGGGTTCACCCCGGCGGCCTCGTCGGCGGGCCCGTGGTCGGCCTTGTGAACAAGGCCCGCCCCGCTGGCTTCCGGAGCCCCCACCGCAAGCCCCCGGAGGAGGCGGAGTTTGGCGGATCACCCACTCCGGGCGGCTCCCTTCGGTGGTGGCCCGAGCAGGGTGGCCAGCAGACCCCCAGGAATGCTACCCTGCTCTCCCATGGCCTCGGTCGCGCCTGTTGTGTCCTCGTGGGAGCCCTCGGCTGCCGTGCAAGTTGCCTGGCCCGACGACCTTCGCCGCTGGTACTTGCCGCTGGATGACGAAGACGTGGGAACTTCCTGGAACATCGCCTGGTTGATACGAACCCTCCTGCTCACCCTCGAAAGCCTCGGCGAAGAAGACAACCGCGGCTGGTTCATCGGCTGGGAGCAAGACATGCTGTTGCGGGCTGATGACCTGCGGGTCGGCGTCCGTCCCGACGGCTACATCCTCCCGGGAAACCCCACCGAACGGAACTTCGAACGCTGGCCCGCCTACGACCCCAGCGTTCCCGCACCCCTCTTCGCCTTCGAGCTCGTTTCGGAATCCAACTGGGAGAAAGACTACCTGGACGCACCGGAAAAATACACGGCGCTCGGCGTCAACGAGCTGATGCTCGTGGACCCGCTGGCCGCGGAAGGAAAGAGCCCGGCGAATCCGGCGTATGTATTTCAGCTCTACCGGAAGGGAAACGGAGCGCGGTTGGAGCGCGTGTACGCGGGGGCTGGCCCCGTCTTCAGCGAAGAAACCAATGTATGGTGGAGGCTGGAGGGAGGAAGGGTGGTCCTCTCGCGAGACAAGGAGGGGCGCGCGAGAGTTCTGACCAGGGAAGAGAAGAACGGGAAGCGAGCGGAGGCAGAGTCCCTGGCTCGCCAGGCCGCCGAGGAGGGGAAGCGGAAGGCGGAAGAAGCAAAGCGAAAGGCGGAGGAGGAAGCTGTGATCACCGCCCGCGAGGCCATCGTGGACCTGTGCGAGCTGCTATCCATCGAGGTGACCCCCGAACGCCGAGCGCACCTGGATTCCCTCGACCTCGACGGGCTGCGCACCCTCCGCGCCACCCTCAAAACAAGGAAAGCCTGGATCCCCCCGCTCCCGCAGCCCCCGGGTTGAACCCCTCGGCGCCTCCCACCGTTCCTCCCGCACCGTGGCCGTGGACGTGGCCGTGGACGAGCTTCGTGGACGTGGCGTGGAACGTGGACGGGAATCTGAACAAGGCCCAGGAAACGTCTTTGGGCGAAGCGATAAGGAATAGGATGGAATCGGTGTCAGAGAGCACCTTATCCTTAGGCGTGACCATCGGAGGGTAACAGCCCGACATCAGTCAAACTACCCCCGGCAGAGCCGGGGGCTTGTTGAGGAGGACCGCTCAAAGC
>CAZSDX010000893.1:0-1779 GCA_964605685.1 uncultured Polyangiaceae bacterium | reverse complement strand
CCCCGCCCCTGCACCCGGGGGCAAGGGGGGCGGGAGCCGGGGATTTAAGTCGCACCCCCGTCCCGCCCCCCTTGCATCCCCCCACCCCGGCCCCCGCTCCGTGTACGACGTATCCGGAGGATCCCTACGGTACTCCGGGGGATCACCGCCTCCGCCCCTTGCCCACGCCTTCGGCGCGGGGCCCTCGGGGCTCGCCACGGTAGGGAAGTTCTGTGTAAGCCGCGTCCTCGTACCCGTGCTCGTGCTCGTTCGTCGTGGCCGTGCTGGTGCTCGTTCCGTCTCCTTTGGGTACCCTTCAGGGATGGCCAAGGAATCGTCGAAGCGTCAGTTGGTCCGTCAGTGGCGTCTTCTTGAAATGCTGAGCGGGAGGAAATTCGGGCGCAGCGTCAAGGATCTGATGGAGGCCTGCGGCGTGAGCCGGCCCACGCTCTACCGGGACTTCGAGGTGCTGGAGCAGGCGGGGGTGCCGATCTCCTCGGAGATGCGCAACGGAGAGGCTTGGTACCGCCTGGAGAGCGAGGGGCCGCCGTCGCTTCGTCCAACCCCTGCCCAGCACCTGGCGCTGACGCTGGCGCGCACCTTCCTGCGCCCGCTGGAGGGGACGCGCCTGGTGGAGGAGTATGACGCGCTGCTGGGGCGGTGGTCCCGAGCTCCGCAGGCAGCTCTCCCTGTGAGCGCGGCGCAGGCCGCAGGAGCAGGAGATCCGGAGGTGATCCGGGCCATCGAGGAGGCGCTCTCGGCAGGACGACAACTCCGCTTTTTCTACGAGGGAGCCTCGGGCCCTCCGTCCGTGCGCCTGGTCGACCCGTTGGGGCTGCGCATGGGGCGGGACAACCACCTGTACCTGGACGCGTTCGACACGGAGAAAAAAGGTCTCCGGACCTACAAGCCCCCGAGGATGAGCCAGGTCGAGGTGACCGAGCAGCGCGCCGCCAAGCACCCCGAGTACGAGGAAAGTGAGCCCTTCGCCTATTCCCTCAAGACCTGGAGCGCTCCTCCCGTGGAGGTGGAGATTGTCCTCTCCCCCCGCAAGGCGAGGTTCCTCCGGGAGTGGCCCCTGTCGGAGCAGCAGGAGGCGTTCCCCCAGGCGGATGGTTCCGTCCGGGTGAAGGCTGTGGTCGCCGGGCTGGCGGAGGTCAGCAAATGGGTGCTGAGCTGGGGCCGCGACGCCACGGTCCTCTCCCCGCCGGAACTGCGCCAGGCCCTCCAGGAGGAGCTGACCGCCGCCTTGGCCACCTACGCTCCCCCGGAGTGACCTCCGCTGTCAGATCCACTCCCCGCCGCGCTCTTGGAGGGGCACTCCTTCGAGTTGTCTCACCCTGATGAGACAGGGGGGGAATAGAGTTACTGGAACGCCCGAAGGCATCACGGTTGAAGCTGGATTCCGCACAAAAGCACGTTGCGCTCTACTGTGCTCAACGCCCAAAGGCATGAAGGCAAAGGTACGACAAGTCTCACAAAAAAGACCCCAAGGGGCTTGACGGAGAACCAGAGCTAGCTAAGTCAAGGGGGCGCTGCACGCTACGCTCTAATCATGGGAGACCCTCAGATGGCCAAGATGTCCCTCCGGGAGTTGAAAGTGACCTCGTTGTTGTACAAGGCTGCCAACGACAATTGCTCGGAGGCGGCTCTCTCAGCCGCACGGCTGATCATGCAAAGCGGCATGGTGGTGGTGCATCCAGTGGAGAAGTGCGTTCGTTGTGGGCATCCCCTCCGGGAAGGCGAGCCTCGGGCGCGGGAGCATTGGGGAGGGTTGTTCCACACGGCTTGTACCTCAGA
>CAZSDX010000892.1:0-1802 GCA_964605685.1 uncultured Polyangiaceae bacterium | reverse complement strand
ACCCGCCCGAGCCTGCGCTGCTCCCGCCGGCGTTGCCGCTACCGCCCGAGCCCGCGGCGCCGGCGAAGCCCCCTGCAGCGCCGGAGCCGATGCCCTGCTGCGGCGGCGCGTCGTCGCCCTCAGAGCAACCGACCAGACCCGCGATCACCAGACCCAGACCGACAAGCAAGCGTGAAGCAGCGCGCATGGGCGAGCAGGATAGCCCAGCGGCGGGGGGCCGTGCAGCCCCGAGCGCGCCCTGGGCTTTCGTTCCCCGGGGAGGGTGCCCTGGGTAGGATGGCGCCATGAGCGAGCGGGCGCTGCTGGCGCTGTTCCGGGGGGCCGTGCTGGTGGTCTTCCTCACGGTATTTCCCTTCCTTCCGGCGCTCAACAACCCCAACGAAAACACCCGGGTCTACCTGGCCATGGCCCTGGTCGACCACGGGACGTTCCGCCTCGACGAGGTGGTGCGCCGCCATGGCTGGACCAACGACATGGCCCGGGTGCCGGACGCGAACGGAACCCTCCATTACGCCGCGGCCAAGGGGCCGTTCATGGGCTACCTCGGCGTCCCCATCTACGCGACGCAGCGCGGCATCCTCGCCCTCTTCGGCCAGCGCCCTCCCGGCCCGGAAGCCACCGCCGCCGAGGCGGCTGCCTGGCTCAAGAAGACCACCCTGACCCTCCAGTTCTTCGGTGTCCACCTCCCCTGTGCCCTCTTTCTCCTCGTCTTGGAGAGGCGCCTGCGCCGCTGGTCCTCGGACCTCACCCTCCGCCTGTCAGCCGTCGTTGCCCTCGGTTTGGGCACCAACTTCCTCGCCTACAGCTTCTCCTTCGTCAGCCACGCCTGGAGCACCGTCGCCGCCTTCCTCGCCCTCGACACCATCGCTCGGGAGCGTCTTCGGGTACGCTCCGACCCGGCTCGTGCCTCTCCCCGCGTCGCGCTCTTCGCCGGACTCCTCGCCGGACTCCCGACGCTCCTGGAGTACCAGGGCGCCGTCCTCTCGCTGATCCTCGGGCTGTATGGAATCTCCATCTTTCGCCGCCCAGGCCCCCTCGCTACCTTCGCCTGCGGTGCGGCGGCGAACGCGGCGGCGCTGCTGATCTTCCAGTGGGGCTCCTTCGGGTCGCCTTGGCGAACGGGGGTGCTATTCATGGAGAACCCGGCCTTCCGGGCCTCCTGGGGGCAGGGTTTCCTGGGGTTCTCTTCCCCGAAGAAGGAGGCGCTGCTGGGTCTGCTGTTCGACGGGGGCTACGGCCTGTTCGGGACGAGCCCTTGGCTGTGGCTCGGGCTGCTGGGGCTGGCGGCGCCGTGGCTGGCGTGGGGCCAGGGGAGAGGACGCCGCGAGCGACAGCTCCACCTGCTGGTGGCGGCGGCGATGTTCTGGGCGCTGACCCTGCTGATGGCGTCGGGGAACATGTGGCGCGGAGGCTGGACCATCGGCCCGCGGTACCTGGGTGCGGCGCCGGGGCTGCTGGTGGTCCCGGGGCTGGCGCTGCTTTCCTCGCTGGCGAGGCGGCTCCCGCGGGAGGCCGTGCGCGCCCTGGCCTCCGGGCTGGCAGCGGCCTCCTTCGTGCGGACGGGGTTCATCGCGCTGTTCGTGGTGACCCTGCCGGAGAGCATCGAGCGGCCCTTGCTCCAGGTGGCGCTCCCGTTGCTGGCGGAGCGGCGGTTCCCTCATCACCTCGCGGATCTGCTCGGCGTCCGGGGCGAGTGGCCCTGGTTTGCGACGGCGGGGGCGGCGGTCGTGGCGGTATCCGTGGCGGTCCTGGGGGCGAGGGCGTCGTGGGGGACGCGGGGGGCGAGGCTGGCGGGGGCGGCG
>CAZSDX010000891.1:0-1804 GCA_964605685.1 uncultured Polyangiaceae bacterium | reverse complement strand
GTCGCCACCGCCACGACGACCTCGCCAAGAGCGCCTTCCATCTCTGGCTCTCTCCGCTCGGCGACGTCTCCCTCGACGCTCACCTCAGGAGCGAACCTCGTCGCGGCGATGTCCTCTTCGTCGAGCGCCGCCAAAATCCCGCCTACCGCAAGCGCCTCGGCCTGCTGGGACAGCTGGCTCGCGGCACTGTGCTCTTCGAGCTCTTCCGCAACCCCTTCACGCTGCCGGAGTTCGACAGCGCCCTGGCCAAGCGCATCGAGCTCTGGGCTCGCAGACTCCGCGAGGCGCGACGCAACCAGCTCCCTGCCGAGTCCGTCGCGCGGCCCCTCGCCTGCCTCGTCACCCCCTGCCTTTCCCCCGACAAGAAGCGCGCTTGCGGGGTGTCGGAGCTGGCTACAGGGGGCGTCTATCCCCTGGCCGACGCCCTCGGCGTTGTGCTCGTCGTCGTCGACGAACTCCCTCCAGGAAGCGACACACTGTGGCTGCGGCTGCTCGGCAAGGGCAAGGTCCAGCGTCGTGCTATCGCCGAGCTTCTCGCTCGCCTCCGGCAAGAGCCTCTGGCCGATGCTACGATGCAACTGGTGGCCTCCTGGCGCGACAGCCTCCCACCTCCCCAAGACCAACTGCCCGAGGAGCAAGAACAGATGGAGAACTGGCAGAAAGCCTACGAACGCTGGGAAAAGCGCGTCAAAACCCAGGCCTGGCTCGAAGGGAAAGCCGAGGGCGAAGCCAAGGGCCGAGCCGAGGGCGAGGCACGAGGCGAAGCCCGAGGCGAAGCCCGAGGCGAAGCCCGAGGCGAAGCCAAGGGGAAGGCGGAGGCGGTGGTGCTGTTGCTGGAGAGTCGGGGGCTGCGGGTGACGAAGACGCAGGCGGCGCAGATCCAGGCCTGTACCGACCTCAAGAAGCTGGACCGATGGCTCGTCGGTGCGATCTCCGCAGCGTCCACTGCGGCTCTGCTCGAGACAACGACCAGGGCACGACGCCCTCGCCGCAGGTCTGGGTTATCCTGGGCTCATGGCGCGGACGACGGTGCTCCTGCTGGTGGCGGCGCTGGGGGCCGGGTGCGCAGGCGCAGCGGCCCCGGCGGCTCCCGTTACGCCTCGCCAGGCGGAGCCTTCCCTGGAAGACGTGGACGCCGCCATGCAGCACCCCAGACCCACGAGCGCCGCCCCGGTGTCCCGGACGCTGCGGGAGCCCTCGGCGCCCCTGGCCGGGACGGTCCGCATCCGGGAGCCAGCGCCCGCCCCGAAGAAACGCAGCGGCCGGAGGGTGAACGTGGAGCTGCACCGGGCCAGCCTGACCGAAGCGCTGCAATTTCTCGCCGACGAGGCGCGGATCAACCTGGTGCTGGGCGACGGGATCAGCGGCGAGGTGTCGCTGTCGCTGCGGCGCGTGGACCCGGCAGAAGCCCTGGAAGCCCTGGCGGAGTCCCGGGGGCTCACCCTCTCCCAGCAAGGCTCCATCCTGGTCGTGCAGAAACGCTGAATCGCAAATCGCAAGGAGAACGATGCGCTCTCTTCCCTACACCTTCCGTCTCTTTTCCTTTCCCTCGCTTGTCCTCGCCCTGTCGCTGCTCGCCTGCGCCGACGAGGACGATGTTGACCTCAACGCCCTCCAGAACACCGCTGGTACCGCCGGGATCGCCGGCAAGGGCGGCGCTGGCGGCTCCTCCGGGGGTTCCAGCGCGGGCAAGGGCGGAGACGCAGGCACCCTCGCCGGAACCGCGGGCGCTGGGAACGGCGGCGCTGGGGACGGCGGCGCTGGAGCAGGAGGCGACGCAGGCTTCGGCGGCGATGCGGGCGCG
>CAZSDX010000890.1:0-1806 GCA_964605685.1 uncultured Polyangiaceae bacterium | reverse complement strand
GGAGGTGGGCAAGGCGGCGGGGGTGGGCGAGGTGGCGCGGGGCAAGGCGGCGCGGGGCAAGGCGGCGCGGGGCAAGGCGGGGCTGGCGGGTGCGTCCCCAAGAGCTGCGCCGAGCTCAACAAGAACTGCGGGATCGTGGACGACGGCTGCGGCAATCCCTTGAACTGCGCGCACAAGGATTGCTCGGAGCAAGGGAGCTGTACCCCCCAAGGATGTCCGAACGATCTGAGCTGCGGCTCGTTGGCAAATCCAAACGTTTGTGGCTGTGAACCAGGGGTATTTCGTTGCCTTGCAAGCGTTCTTTTCATGTGCAACAAGGAGGGCTCCAAGTTCACTGTGCAGGCGTATTGTGAACCCGACACCTGCGATGAGCTCGCTGGAATTTGCGGAAATTTCCTGCAAGGGAGCCCTTATTGCGAACAGAACGTTTTGCACAATTCCAGCGTTATTTCGGATTGCACCCAGAGCAACAGCGTTTGCGATCCCGTCCAGGGTGCTTGCCGGAATTGCATACCAAACACTTACTTTTGCGGAGGCTCCAAGCTACATTACTGCGACGAAACGGGAGTCCCCAAGCTCGTCGGCGATTGCGATACCGAGGAGAAATGCAGCCTCGGGGCGAAGCTTGGGCACTGCCCCGCTCCGTAGCCGGGGGGCGCCGAGAAAAGATCGGGTGGTCGCGGTTGCTTCGGGTAGACTGCCCGCGCGTGTCCTTGCCTTCTTTCCAGGAGATCCCTGCCCTGTCCCTCGGGGCCGTGCTTGGCGGCAAGTACCGGCTGGAGCGCGAGCTCGGGCGCGGCGGCATGGGGGTGGTGTTCCGGGCCACGCACCTGAGGCTCGGCAAGCCGGTGGCGATCAAGATGCTCCTGCCCGAGGCGCTGTCGTCGCCGGGAGCCGTCGAGCGGTTCGACCGGGAGGCGCGGGCGGCGGCGCAGATCAAGAGCCAGCACGTGGCGGAGGTGCTCGACATCGATCACCACCAGGGCCTACCGTACATGGTCCTGGAATTCCTGGAGGGCCACGATCTGTCGGTCGAGCTGGCCCGCCGTGGACCCCTGCCGGCTCCCGAGGTGGTCGACTGGTTGCTCCAGGTCTGCTCCGCGATGGACGAGGCCCACCGGCGCGGCATCGTGCACCGGGATCTCAAGCCTTCCAACCTCTTCCTCGCGGAACAGGAGGGGCGCCGCACGATCAAGATCCTCGACTTCGGGATCTCGAAGATCACCTCCCCCCACGAGGCCCGCCTCACGGCCACGACCGAGGGGTTCGGCACGGTCCTCTACATGTCTCCCGAGCAGGTCCGCTCGACCAGGGAGACCGACGCCCGCGGCGACGTCTGGTCGCTCGGCGTGATCGCCTACGAACTGCTCGCCAACCGTACCCCTTTCCTCGGAGAATCCGCGACAGCGATCGTGGCCTCGATCATGGTCGACCCGTTCCCTCCCCTGAACTCCCTGCGCCCGGATCTTCCCGCAGGACTCGCGGAGGTCGTGCAGCGCGCGCTGGTGAAGGATCGCAACCAGCGCATCCCGTCCATGGCAGCGTTCGCGGCGGCGCTGGCGCCATTCGGCTCGGGGCGGGTCTCCGTGGCCACGCCGAGTTCCAGCCACGATCCGGAGGACGCAGCCACGCTGCGGAGAACCCCGCGACCCGGCAAGCGAGCCTGGTGGGGGGTCGGAGCGCTCGCCGCCTGCCTCGGGGTGGCGGGGATCGGGCTCAAGGCACGGAGCGGCGCCCCAGAGCGCCCGGAGCCCGCGGCGAGCGCCCCGGCCCACGCGGGGTGCAGACCGCCGACGCTGATCGCCG
>CAZSDX010000889.1:0-1821 GCA_964605685.1 uncultured Polyangiaceae bacterium | reverse complement strand
GGCGCCGCGGACGTCGCCCCGCTCCAGGGCCTGCGCCGCGTGCTCCGCCTGCTCCCGGGCGCTCCGGGCGATCTCGTCCCCGTCGTCCCGCCCCGGGAGGCCCCGCACCGCGTCCCTCACCGCCTTCGCGCGGCGCCGGGCTTCCTCCTGGAAATCGTCGGTCATCGCCCCCTCCGACGCCTTGCGCAGCGCCTGCTGGGTGCTTTCCATGTTGCCCCCGTGGTCCCGGAGCAGCTCCTGGAGCGCCTGCTGTTCGGCCTTGAACGAATCCTCCTCCTCGCCTCCGGCTCCCTCTCCTTCGCCGCTGGCGGCCTCGTCGGCGGCCCCGCCCTTGCCGTGTCCGTCGCCCTCGCCCACGCCGCCGGCCCCGCCCGCGAAGGAGGGGTTCGCCTTCGACAGCCTCAACCCCAGGTCGTAGGCCACCAGCTCCGCGTGGTACAGGTCGTCCGCGTCCAGGGCGCGCTTCAGCCTCCGCAGGTCGTTGGCCACGATGGAGCCCAGGTCCGCCCCCAGCGCCCCCAGCCGCGCCAGCGCCTTGCCGCTCGGCTCCAGCACCATCCTCGCCGCCTGCACCCGGGCCTTGCCGTCCTCGGCCCGCTGCGAGCCCAGCCTCACCCGCTGGAGGCTGTCCGCCGCGTCCAGGGCGACCCGGGCCAGCCGCTTCGACACCGAGCGAGCGTCCCCGGATGCCAGCGCCAGCGTCACCCGGTCCACCGCCAGCACCACGCCCTCCAGCGTCTGGATCGCCTCGCCGTGGGCCTTCGCCCCGGGGCTCTTTTGCTCCGCCGCCAGCGCGTCCGTGAGCTTCCGAAGCTGCCCCTCCAGGAACATCCTCGTACGCCCTGGCACCACCAGCCCCCCGAAGCTCTCCTCCGTCGCCCGCCGGAGCGCCTTGCGCGCCGGGGCGAGCCACCCGTCGTGGAGCCTCGCGAGCTCCGCCCTGGTCGCCTTTTCGGGCCCCTGGTGCGCCGCCGCCAGGAGGTCCACCAGGGCGTCGCGCACCTCCACCACGGCCTCGTAGCGCAGGGCCTCGGGCTCGCCCAGGGCCGGCGGCAGCAGGAGCAGCGGCGAGCTCTTCCCCCACTTGGGCCCGGTGAGCGGGTCGTTGTCCCGGGCCTCCACGGTGACCTCCACCGGGAGGTACGCCTGCTTCAGGAAAGGATCGGCGCTGCGGAGCTGGTAGCCGCCCTCGTCCTGCCGGGTGTCGCCGTCGAGGCGGGCCAGCACCCGGCGCTCCTCCCGGGGGCCTGCCCGGAGCACCAGGTCGACCTCCCGCAGCCCGTGATCATCGGTCGCCCGGTAGAGGATCGGGAGCTCGCTCATCTCCAGGATCTTGACGGTGCGCGGCGCCCCCTCCACCACGACCTCCGGCGGTCGATCCGGCACGCTGACCAGCCGGACCGGCTCTCCCTGGCGGATGCGCACGTCCCCCAGGCGCGCCGCGACGTCGAGGGTGACCCCCTCCTTGAGCGGCCACCGGGCGGCCACCTTCCCTGAGCCGTCCTCGACGAAGGGGATCTCGGTGCTCCCGTCGGTCAGCACCAGCCGCCGCCCTCCGTGCATCGCCGCCCCCCGGAAGGTCACCACGCTGCCGTGGGGCGCCTGGATGCTCGCCTCGTCCACGTACTGCCTCGGCTTCTCCCGCAGGTACTCCGGCGGCTGCACCTCCACGCGGAGCGCATGCAGGTAGCTCAGGTCCACCGGAGCCAGCCCTCGCCGGGCCGCCAGCACGTCCAGCCCCTCGACCACCTTGATCGGATCCAGGCCCACCAGCGCCAGCGCCGCCGCCGCCGCCCCCAGCGCCGCCCGCTGCGCCCACCG
>CAZSDX010000888.1:0-1821 GCA_964605685.1 uncultured Polyangiaceae bacterium | reverse complement strand
CGGACCCCATCCGCCAGCGACGAGGGCTGCATCTCCCCCAGCCCCTTCAGCAACGGCAGCGGCCCCGGAGCCCCCTGCGCGCTCCCCACCTGCCGCGCCGCCGCCGCAGGGTCGCTCTCGACCTGCGCCTGGCCGGCGATCCAGCCCCGGGCCCAGGAGGCGAGGGTGGAGGTGTGGCGCTCCACGAGGGAGCGCTGGGCCACGGCGACGTAGGGGATGAGGCGGGAAGCGTCGGCGGTGCTCAGGAGCGTCTGGCGGTGGGCGCCCTCGAAGGGAGAGGCCCGGTCCTGGGCGGCGAGCTGGGCCTCGGCGGCCTTGGAGGACGGGGCGATCTTGAGCTTCGGCGGAGCGTACCCGGCAAGGTCGAGGGCGAAGAGGCCCAGGAAGAGGGAGGCGGTGTTCTCGTCGCCCGCCAGCGTGAGCTCCCCGGCGGGAGGCGAGGAGAGCCAGTCCTTGCTGGCCATCAGGGCGTCCCGGCCCCGAGACCAGCCGACGACGAAGAAGATCTCCGGGTTCAGCGCCCGGAGCCGCTCGTAGGCGGCGACGAACGACGGGAGCGGGAGGATGGCGACATCGGCGCCGTCCCGGTCGGCGCCGCCGCGGGCCAGGGCGTTCTCGATGGCGGAGAGCCGGTCGGTCACGCCGATCTTCACCCCCACCCCCGCCCTGGAGAAGGCACTCTGGGGAGACGGATCGAGGCCCTGGTTGGCCACCACCAGGGGGACCGCTAGCTCCCAGCCGAAGACGGCGACCTGGAGGGCGCGGTCCATCTTCGGGGCCTCCGGAACAGGCCCGCTGGAGCCGGAAGCCGCCGGGGTGTCTCCGGAGCCAGCCGGGATCAGAGACGTGGCGGCGGAAGGTGGAGCCGAGCCCTCCGCGGAGGGAACCGAGGCCGACGGAGAAGCCAAGGGAGAAGCCGAGGAGGTGGAGGCCGCCGTGGAGGTGGGCGCGGCGACGGTGGGCGTGTGAGGGATACGGGGCCGGACCGCCACGGTGATGCCGAGCGCAGAGAGCCCCAGGAAGGTGAGGGCGGCGACGATGGGTTCGCGCATGGGTAACCAGTGACCCCCGTTGGTCCCACGCTCGCCGAACTTACGCCGGGAGGGGTACGAGGGGGCGATGAGTTTCTTGAGTTCGTTGACCGGGACCGCGAGGTTGAGGTTCTGCGCTCGGCCAAACATGCCGCCGAGCACCTGGCGGGTGGTGATGCCGATGACCTCGCCCCGCATGTTGAAGAGGGGGCCGCCGGAGTTCCCCGGGGAGACCGGGACCGACATCTGGATCCACGCGCGACCTTCGTACATCCGCCGCGCCGACACCAGGCCGTCGGTCAGCGTGTGCTCTAGCCCCAGAGGATTGCCGATGGAGATGGCCCGCTCCCCCACCACGACGGTCTCCGAGTCGCCCAGGAGGAGGGGCTTCGCGTCCACCCTCGGCCCGGCGTCGGCGGGGTGCTCGATGTCGATGGCGAGCAGGGCGAGGTCCACCGCCGGGGAGTCCACGAGCAGATCCGCCGTGTCGAAGGTTGCCCCGTTCTGGAACCGGATCTGGATCGTCTTTCCGTGCTCGATCACGTGATGGTTGGTGGCGATGGTCCCCTTGGTATCGATGAGGAACCCGGTGCCACTCCCCTCCTCCCCCGGTTTGTCGCCCTTGAGGAAGAGGGTGACCACCGAGGGCGCCAGCTCCTTGAAGAGCTGCGCCGGTGTCTTCTCGCTGGAGGGCGGGGCGCCCGCGTCCGGCGGAGGCCCCGCGTCCGGAGCGATGGAGGCGCTCGCGGACGCCGGGGCGCTCGCGACGAGTGCGGGGGCCGAGGCGGAG
>CAZSDX010000887.1:0-1823 GCA_964605685.1 uncultured Polyangiaceae bacterium | reverse complement strand
GCCGTGCCTCCCGCGCTAGCACCCGCCGTGCCACCTGCTCCGGCCCCCGCCGTGCCACCTGCTCCGGCGGTGCCCCCGGTCCCGCCACCGCTGGCCCCTGCGGACGTACCGCCCTGGCCTCCTCCTCCGGTGCCCCCGGAGCCCGCTTGCAGCCCCGGGAAGGACTCGGTGTCCTCGCACCCGGCCACGAGCGCCGGAAGCAGGAGCGCGCCCAGCAAGGGAAGCGGAGCCGCGTGGAGCCAGTCCCTCGGACTTCTGGCTTTCTTCATCACTTTCCTCCGTGTGGTGTCTGGAGTCACCCGCCGATGGCTCGGACGCGGTGCCCCTCAGAATCTCTGCATCGTTTCGCGGGATTCCCTGCCCACGCAATCCTTTTATCCGGATGCTACGAAGTAATTTTTCGTGTCACAAACGGATAAATTCCGGTCGAATTGGCTCTCTACGACGACGCAAAAGGAACGGTTCCGTCTCCGTTCAGAATTCCCCCCATCCCGGCCCGCGATGGCCCTGTCCGCTCAGAAAAGAGGGAGGTGCCCGAGGGTGATGACGTCGGAGCGGGGCGTCCCCTCGGAGAAGACCGCCATGACCCCGTGGAGCTTGCCCCCGACCCGCTCCAGCAGCTCCATCACCGCCTCCAGCGTCCCCCCCGTGGAGACCACGTCGTCGACCATCACCACCCGCCGCCCCCGCAGCCGCTCCGCCTCGTCGCTCCCCAGCACCAGCCGCTGCATCCGGTGGGTGGTGATGCTCCGGACATGGACCTCCGTCACCGGCTCCAGCAGGTACGCCTTGCGCTCCTTGCGGGCGACGACCGTGGGGAGCTTCGCCTCGCGCCCCACCACATGCAGCAACGACTGGGCCTTGCCGTCGGGCATGAGCAGCACCTCCGTGCCCTCGGGGATGCGCCGGGCGAGCTCGGTGCCAGCGGCCTCGGTGAGCTCCCAGTCCCCCAGGACCGAGAACAGGGCAACCCGGATCCCGGGCGCGACCTCGCGGATGGGGAGCTGCCTCCGGACCTGCCCGATGGTGATCTCGTGAACGTCGCTCATGGCATCAGCGTACCACCTCGCGCCGCCGGAGCGCAGGGCCAGCCGTCGCCCTTGACCGCGCCGCCGCTTCCGGGTGAAAGGGCAACCATGGAGCCTCGCGTGCACCCTCTGAAAGCCCTCGTGGTCCTGGGCTGCCGCGTGGGGCCACGAGGCGAGGTCACCGGGGCGCTCCTCCGCAGGATCCTCCGGGCCGACGAGGCGTACCGTCAGGGTCTCGCTCCCCGGATCCTGGCATGCGGCGGGCGCCGCTGGGGAGGTCGCGCCGAGGCGTGGGCGATGCGCGCCTCGCTGCTGGAGCGGGGTGTCCCTCCCGGGGCGCTCCTGGTCGACCTGCACTCCCTCAACACCCACGAAAACGCTCTCCAGGCCGCGCGTCTCCTCGAAGCTCAGGGACAGCGGATCGGCCTGGTCACCTGCGACTGGCACATGCCCCGGGCTCTGACCCTCTTCCGACGCGTGGGGTTTGATCCTCTCCCCCTCCCCTCCCCTACCCCTCCGCGGCCTCTCCCCGCGCTGGCCTACCGCGCCCTGCGGGAGCGCCTCTCCGGATGGCTGGATGCGCTTCGCTAGGCCCCTCTGCGCGCTCCTGTTCCTCCTGGGGTGCAAGCAGACCCCTTCCGCCGCGCCCCAGCCCCGGGGCAGCGCCTCCGCCGCGCCTCCTCGGGCTGTGATCGAGGCCCGCCTCGCCGCGCTCCGTTCCGCGGAGAACCGGCGGGACACCGCCGCCATCACCGAGGCGGACCTGGGGCACCCGGAGGTCCAGGTCCGGCGGGC
>CAZSDX010000886.1:0-1834 GCA_964605685.1 uncultured Polyangiaceae bacterium | reverse complement strand
CCGAGCGCAGGTTGATGGTGCCCGCGGGACTCCAGCAGCTCCGCCAGCCGCGCGTTGCGGTAGAGGGACCGGGCGGGAGCCGGGGCAGGGGGCGCGGCGCCCGGGCGCACCGACGCCGCCTCGTCGCGGCGGGGAGGGAGGAGAGAGGCCAGCTCCAGGGGGAGGCTGGCGGGGGCCGGGGCCAGGGAGGCTTGCCAGCGCCGGCTCCAGGCGGCGAGATCCTGGCCGGTGAGCCGCCTGAGGGTCACATCGACCCCATCCTGGGAGGACACGGAGGCGAGGGCGTGGAGGAAGGGACCCAGGGCGTCGTCGCCGTTTTCTTTGATCCAGAAGCGGAGGAAGCTGTGGACCTCGGCGAAGGCGACCATGGCCTGCTCGGCGGTGGGGAGCATGGCGATGCTGGGGCCGAGCTTGTCGAGGGGGAGGGCGAGGCCGCGGTCGAAGCCGAGGCGGGCGACGACGTCGGGGGGAGGGAGGTCGTCGAAGGGGAAGGGAGCGCGCCAGCGGGTCTCCTGGCGCTTGGCGACGCCCTCCTGGAGCCAGAGGGGAGCGCGGTCGTGGGAGGCGCGGGAGACCGCCAGGTGGGTCAGCTCGTGCATCAGGGTGTCGGCCCAGCCGTAGCCGTGGCTCATGGCGCGCGGGGAGAGCATGGTGACGCGGCCCCACTTGGCGATGGCGACGGTGCCGGTGGTCTGGGCGGACTCCTCGGGGAGGCCGGTCATGGCGGCGAGGCTGTGGTGATCCCGGACGACGTCGATGCGCAGGGGGCGAGGGAGCCGCACCTTCAGCTCGCGGTCCAGGGTGTCGACGGCGCGGTCGGCGACCTCCATGAGGAAGGGAGCGAGGGGGACGTCGTCCTCGTCCTTGAAGCGGAGCACGAAGCCGCGGCGGTCGTCGCGGAGCACGGTGGTGGCGGCGGTGACGCGGGCGCAGCCGCGGGCCAGCTCGGCTAGCTCGGAGGTGGGGGGCTTCGAGGCCAGACCGGCGCGGTCCAGCAAGGCGAGGGCGCTGTCGCAGTCGCCCTCGTGGATCGCCAGCAGGGCGCGCTCCGCCAGGGCGGCGGGGTTGTCCTGGGGGAGGAGCGCGAGCTGCTCCCGGGCCTGGTCCAGCTCCATGGCCAGCAGCGCCTCGTGGGCCCGGAGGATCAGCGGGTTCGTCTGGGCGCGGGCGTCCTGGATCGGCAGCGACACGGCCAGGGCGAGGGCCAGCGGGGGGAGGGCAGATCTCATTTCAGCAACCTCTCGGCGTAGCGCTTGATGGCCTCCCGGAGCGCGGGGGGTTGGCCCTGCTTGAGCCCCTCGGAGACCCGGCGCCGGAACTCGCTGGGGCCCTGGTGCTCGTCGGCCCTGGGGATTGCCGCGGGGCCCGGCGCCGGCGAGCGCCCGTTGCCTTCGTCTCGCTGGCTGGGTTCCGGCGGCGTGTCGTCCTGGGGGCCGGTCCCGTCGAGGAGGTTCTGGGCCTTGCGCTGGTGGGCGAGCGCCTCCTCGCCGTTGCCCTGCTGCATCGCGCGGACGGCGTCGCGCATCGCCTCCTCGGCCTGCTGGAGCCGCTCCAGGGCCTGCTCCGGCAGGTTGCCGCGGGCCCCCTGGCCTCGCCTGGCCATCTCCCGGGTGCGGTCGGCGAGCTGGGCCTCACGCTCGGCGGTCTCCTTGAGGTCGGCCCCCTGCCGGGCCGCCTGCTGCATCTTCTGGAGCGCCTCCTCGATCCACCGGCGCTCCGGCGTCAGCGCCCTCCGGGCCTCGTCCAGCCCCTCGGCGGCCATGCGGGCGGCCCGATCGCCCACCTTGCGCTCCGCCGCTGCGCCCTCCTCCAGGGTCCGCTCGGCGGAGCGGGC
>CAZSDX010000885.1:0-1841 GCA_964605685.1 uncultured Polyangiaceae bacterium | reverse complement strand
CAGGTACCCCCGCGCGTCGCACTCCCCGAGCTGAAAGACCCCGCCCAGCGCGGCTCCCTTGATCCTCCCCCCCACCATGCTCCCGATCCCCCCCGCGGTCACCCAGGAGGAATCCCCCTCCACGCGGCTCAGCATCGCCCCGAGCTGCACCCCCTCCCGTAGCTCCCCTACACTCCCCAGCACCAGCGAGAACGAGAGGGCCGTCCGGGCAGACGACGCATCCACCGGGTACCCCACCCCGGGGACGAGCTGCGCCACCACGGGCTCCTCTCGCTCCTGGCGCCGCGAGCAGGGCGGAGGCGTCTCCCGAGGCGCCGCCGACACCGACGCCGACGCCTCCGGAGCGGGTGCTGGCGCCGCCGCCGACGCGGACGCCGACACCACCGGGGCGGAAGCAAGGGGGGGAGGCGGAAGCACCGGGGACGACGAGGCGGAAGCAGACGCCGAGGTGACAGCCCCTGGCGGACCCGCCAGCGCCAGCGACGACGAGGCGCTCGCGGGGGGGCGGAGGGCGGCGAGCAGCTCGGCGGCCTCGTCCCGGGCCAGGTTCCCGGCCAGCAGGGCGATGGTCGTGACCTGCGCGTCCCGATCCTCGGGTAGCTTGAGCCTCCGCACCAGCACGCTGCCGGAGCGGGGGCGGTAGGTCATCAGCAGCTCGCCGCTCGCCCGATCCAGGCCCAGGAGCAACGTCCCCCGGGAGGATGTCGATCTTGACCCCGGCGGGAGCGCCTGGGCGCGCAGCTCGGCGCCGATGGCCTTGCGGAGCGTCTCCTCGTCCAGGTACCCAAGAGCGCTGGCGATCTCGACGACGACGGGGGCAGACTCCTCGGCGCCGGCGGCGGGGGCGAGCCAGGAGAGCCACGGGGCGAGGGCGAGCCCGAGGGAGGCGAGGAAAGCGAGGCGGACACGGCGCATGCGTGCGGGGGAGTGCCCGCAGGGGCGCGGATCGTTCGCGGCGCACACGGCGCGAGGCTCAAGAGGATTCGGAGTGCCCGCAGGGGCGCGGATCGTTCTCCTGGTTTTCCCCGGCAGGCACGGCTCAGAAGCCGAGCGTGCAGTCCGACCGGCAGCCGTCGTTGTTGCTCTGGTTGCCGTCATCGCACTGCTCGCCGGCGTCGAGGCGACCGTCGCCGCAGGCGGGGACCGTGCAGTCGAGGCGGCAGAGCCCCTGGGAGCTGGAGCGCGACTGGAGTGTCAGGAACCCGTTGATCCCCAGCTCGAAGAGCTTCCCCGAGCCGTCCACGAAGGCCCAGCTCTGGATGCCTTGCTGGAAGAAGGAAGAGACGTCGAGGCTCCAGTCCCCCGGCATAGGGAAGCCGCCCAGGATGCCTCCGTCGCTGTTGTTCACGAACGTCCAGTTCCCGAGGGCCGCCCCTGGCCCCTGCATCGACAGCTCCTGCTGGTTGTCGTCGGCGAAGATCACGAACATGCTCCCGGGGCCGCTGATCTTCATCTCCGCCTTGCCGCTGGGCTGCTGCTGGCCCGAAGTGTCGGAATCGATGCCGTGGTGGAGCACCAGGCTCATCTGCCCGGTGTTCACGTCCCGGTGGAGCATGATCCGGCTGGCGCCGACCTCCTCGAACCCCGTGTGAGAGCTGGCCGAGAAGTAGTTGTAGAACGACTGCACGGTGCCGGAGAGATCGAGAGGCGTGACCGGGAGCGCCGCCCCGTTGCTCAAGAAGAGAAGAAGCGCCGAGGTGTCCGTGTTCTTGGGTCCGTCGTCGCACTTCTCTCCCGGATCGATCTTGCCGTCTCCGCAGAGGTTCGTGCTGCCTCCCGCGCCGGCGCTCCCGGCGACGCCTCCGGTCCCGCCCCCCGCGCCCGCCCCACCGCCGGCGCCC
>CAZSDX010000884.1:0-1850 GCA_964605685.1 uncultured Polyangiaceae bacterium | reverse complement strand
CGGGTGACCAGCGGCACCGTGGCCCCGTACTTGGGCGGATCGGTGTGGCAAAGACGGCACCGCTTGGCCACGAATTTCTCCACGTCGCAAGGGAGGTCTTTTTCGACCATGCCCCCTCCGGCGCCGCTCCCTCCGCCCGGGCTAGCTTCGCCGGCGTTGCCCCCCCCCCCGGCGGCCCCGGACGCACCGCCGGACGCGCCGCTGCTGCCTGCGCGCCCGCCTGCGCCGCTGGTTCCTCCTGCGCTGCCCGGGGTCACCGGGGCGGGATCGTCCTCGGTCTGGCCGCAGCCCGGGTACAAGAGGAGCAGAGAGAGTACCCAGGCAAGGCGGCCAAGCATGGCGCCGAGGATGGCAGCGCCGGGGTCCGGACGCAACGGCCCCCGTGGAGGGAGCTTGCAGGGGTTCTTTGCTAAGGTGTGCCCGGTGGTGTGGCGGTGGTGTGCGGCGTGGGCGCTGGTCGCGGTGGGGTGCGGAGCGGGACAGACCTCCCTGGGGGAGATCTTCCGGGAGGAGAACGCGCCCGGGTCGATGGTACGGATCGCGTCCTTCCTGCGGCGGGCGCCGGCGGGCAGGGAGGCGACTCCGGTGGCGGTGGGCGTCACCGGGGAAGGGCTCGTCGGGGTTCCGCTGGGAGGAGGGAGCCCCTGGCGCTTCGATCACCCACTCCAGCAGCGCCCCGAGGTGACCGGTGGGGTGGTGGTCGGGCTGGGAGGAAGCGAGCTGTTCGCGCTCCGGGCGGCGACCGGGGCGCTGCTCTGGACGCGCCCCGCCGCCGGGATGCGTCTGATCGGCGCCGGCGACGACGGCGACGTGACCGCAGTGACGCTGGACAGCGTGTCCGGGCGGCGGAGCGTGGCGCTGGTGGTGGGCCGCGACGGCCAGGTGCTCCGGCAGCTCGAGACCGAGCAGACCCTTGGACGGCCCGCGACCCTGATCGGATTGGTCTTCCTCCCCTGGGCGGACCGCCACGTCACCGCCTACGACATCCTGCTGGGCCAGGAGGTCGCCCGGCTGTCGCTCCGCCGGGGGATCTCCAGCGCGGTGCTGGATCGCGGCGCCCTGTTCTTCGGAGGGGCCTCCCTGGTGCGCCTCGACGAGCAGGTCGCCCTGTGGCCCGCCGACGAGCTCCCCCGGGCGGAGATCCCCGAGCTCCCGCTGCTCCCCACGCCCCGCCTCGTCCCCCGCTTGGAGGACACCCGGCCCCTGACCGCGGGCCTCCCGGATCGGGTACGGGCCTACGCCAGACCCACGCTCCCGGGGGAGGGGCTTGGGTTGCTCGGAGGGCGCTACTTCCTCGGATATCACCAGGTCGTCGTGGCCCGCCGGGTCGATGGTGATTTTCCCGTGTGGGCAAGGGTTCTTTCTGACCCCCAGATCGGCGGAGATACCTACCGGGGAGGACTGGCGCTCTGCGACGAGCGGGGGCGGGTCCACCTGCTGGGCGAGGAGCGCGGTGCTCTGGAGGCCACCCTGGAGCTGGGGCAGCCGGTGAGCGCCTGCGTGGTCCAGGGGGCAGACCTGGAGCGCGAGGAGAGCAAGAGCGCGGTCGCGCCCCTGCCGGAGCAGCTCGCCGCGGTGCTCCGGGAGCCGTCCAGCGCGCTGGCGCCGCTCCAGCGAGAGCTGCTCGGGACGCTGGACCGGATGGGGGACGCGGTGACGACCCAGGTGATCCTCGATCTCTGCTCCGATCCGCGGACCCCGGCGATCTGGCTGGACGAGCTGCACGCCCTGGTCGCTCGCCGCCGTAATGGCGTCGGGGTGATGCTCGGGGCGCTCCGGCGGCGGCCCGGGGGCGAGGAGCGGCCTGTCCCCGTCGCTTCCCTGGCCCGGGCGCTGCGGGCCCTGGGCGA
>CAZSDX010000883.1:0-1854 GCA_964605685.1 uncultured Polyangiaceae bacterium | reverse complement strand
AGTTATCTTCGTTCAGGGAGCGTTTGCGACCAACGTTGGTCTCGCCTGCAACTTCGACTCGGAGGGGCGCCACGGGAGCTCGTCTTGAAGGGCTGGAGGTGGTGTGAGCTCATCGTCGTTTCATGCCCTCCGTTTGTCAATCTCGCCCTCATCCCGCGAGGGGTTTTGTGCGTTCTGCGGTAGGGTGGCCCATGCTCTACGTCGTCGCATGGCTCCGCGCGTTCCTGATCACCGTCGGCGTCGAGCTGCTCGTGGCGGGGTTCCTGCTGCGGCGCGACGAGCCCTCGTGGCTGCGGCGGGGGGGGCTGATCTTCTTCGCCCAGGCCGCCAGCCACCCTGCCGTCTGGTTCATCTTCCCGGAGCTCCGGATGGGGTCTGAAAAGACCCTCCTCCTCTCGGAGAGCTGGGCGGTGCTGTCGGAGGCCCTCTTCTACGGGCTGGCGTTCCGCGGGCTCGGGGGGAGGCGAGCCTTCGGGGTGGCGGCGCTGGCGAACGGGGCCTCCTACGGGGTGGGGTTGCTGCTGCACCGGTCGGGGCTGCTGGGCTGAATTCCGAGGAAACATCCTGCGGGAGCGCCCTGGGTTGTGTAAAGTGGTGGGCTGTGTCGGAGCTGGTCGCCGTCGCCACCGGTACCCTGGAGCGCACCCCGCTCATCCATCTGCTGGTCTATTGCCTGGACCGCGCCCTGTCGGGGACGCTGGTGCTGCAGGATCCAGGGAACCTGCGCCACGCGGTGCTGTTCCAGCGGGGGGTCCCGGTGAAGGTGAAGACCGGGGGGGCGGTGGCTCCGCTGGGGAGGCTGCTGGTGGAGCAAGGGCTGGCGAGCGTGCCGGACGTGGAGGACGCGCTGGTGGCGTCGCGGACCCTCGGCACGCCGCTGGGCAAGGCCCTGGTGGACGACGGCAAGCTGCCGTACCCGAAGCTGGTCGAGGCGCTGAAGCTCCAGTGGCAGAGGAAGCTCCTGCACCTGGCCGCACTGCCGGCGGCGACGGCCTACGGCTTCTATGAGAAGGATCTCCTGGAGGCGTGGGGCGGCTCGGAGCCGGTGCCGGTGGACGTGCTGGCGGTGCTCCACGCGGCGATCTCCCTGGGGGGGGAGCCGGAGAAGATGACCGCGGCGCTGGCGGCGCTGGGCGAGCGCCCGCTGAAGCCGTGCGCGGGCGTCGACTTCCGGCGCTTCGGGCTGAGCGATCGGGGGCGCGCGGTGCTCGATCTGCTCCGGGTCAAGCCGATGACGCTGGCGCAGCTCGAAGGCGCCGGCGTTGCGTCCCCGGCGGTGGTGCGCCAGGTGATCTACACCTTCCTGCTGACGCGCCACCTGGACCTGGGCGCCAGCCAGAAGCCGCCGCTGGGGGCCGAGCCCGCCGCCAACCCCACCTCGGCGACGGAGGCCGGGCGCGCCGCGGTGGGGCGCCTCAAGCTGCGGAACATCCAGAAAGGCGGGGGGATCGTCGAGGTCAACCCGCCCCGCAACCAGACCGCCCCCTTGCCCTCGATCCTGTCCGAGCTGTTCCCCGAGGCCCAGGCGGAGCCCGCCCCCGCGCCCCTCTCCCCCGAGCTGGAGGCCAGGCGCCAGGAGATCCTCGACCGAGCCGTCGCCATCGAGCGGGAGAACTTCTTCGTCATGCTCGGCATCCCCGAGGACGCACCCCCCGAGGCGGCCAAGAGCGCGTTCCTCAACCTCGCCAAGGTCTGGCACCCGGATCGCCTCCCCCCCGAGCTCGCCTCCGTCAAGGATCAGGCCTCCCGCGTCTTTTCCCACCTGAACGAGGCCTTCCAGACGCTCTCCGATGTGGGCCGGCGCGCCGAGTACATCAAGCTGCTCCAGCAAGGCGGGGGCTCCCCCGAGGAGCA
>CAZSDX010000882.1:0-1855 GCA_964605685.1 uncultured Polyangiaceae bacterium | reverse complement strand
GGCGGCAGCGCAGCGGGGAGCGGCGGCTCCGGCGGCAGCGGCGGGGGGAGCTGCGCGCAGCCGTGCGGGAGCGGGTCCGTGTGCGTGGAGGGGGCGTGCCAGGAGAGCCTGACGGGGGACGGGAAGCTGGACGGCGTGCTGCTGGGGGGCGCGGACACCTTCAACAGCCAGGTGCTGCTGTCGCAGCAGCCGGATCTGAGCTGGGCTCCGTCGAAGATCTACAGGTGGGAGGATTTCCTCCAGGCGCTGGCGTCGATGCACACGCAGGGGGTGGGGGAATTCACCTTCTGGCTGGGCGAGCCGGGGGACGGGGACAAGCGATACAGGTACGCGCTGGTGAACGTGGCGGCCTTCCTGGCGCAGAGCATGAAGGAGACGATCCAGTACGACGCCTGCGACGAGAACAACTGGGACAGCACCAACGGCTACAAGCTGTCGAACGCCTGCGGGCAGCTCGGGCAGAACTACGAGGAGTACGACTGCGACATGGCCTGCCCCAAGGACCCGTCCATGTCGATGACGGCGGTGACCCACGCCCGCTGGTACGGGGCGCCAGGGCCCCTGTTCTGCGCCCCCAAGAGCGAGCTGATCGCCGCCGGCGTGAGCAAGGACGGGACCACCGGCTACTGGGATTATACCAGCGACTGCTGGCCCTATCCGGCCACCGTGGCGGGGTTCCAGGCGAGCGGAGGGCCGGCGTACCTGCGCCCCGAGTGCCAGGTGTACGAGGGGCAGAAGGCCGGGAAGTACGTGTTCGACGGCTCCGGGGGGGCGGTGGAAGGCTGCTGCTGGTGGGGGCGCGGGGTGATCCAGACGACCGGGCGGTGCAACTTCGGCAAGCTGAACCACTACCTCGGCAAGAGCCACCTGGGCGGCAAGTTCCCCGCACCCGCCAAGATCCTCTACCCGGACGTGGATTTCTGCAGCAATCCGGAGGTCATCTGCGCCAGCACCAAGCACCCGGAGCTGAAGTGGATCGCCGGCCTCTTCTACTGGATGAGCAGCGTGCAGAGCTACGACCAGGGCGGCTGGAACTACCTGGCGCAGCTCCGCGCCTACGTGGACGGAGGGTTCTCGGGCCACGACTTCATCGACGCGGTCTCCGGCATCGTCAACCGCGGCTGCCACAACCCCCCCTGCGGCACCGGCCCCGTCGACGGAGGCCCCGAGCGCCGCGCCAACTTCGACAAGGTGCTCAAGGCCATGGGCCTGCCCTGAACTACCACGGGACCACCCCCTCTTTGGCCAGCGGAACCACCGTTGTCTAGATGTGCTTATCGAAGTGAAAGCTGAGTGATCTTGACACCTTGCGCGGCGATCCGGGGATCTTAAACCAGGGAGTACAGCCGATGCGGATTCGTACCGCCTCACCATATCCCCCCTGAGGAGTCCCCCATGAAGCCCACTTCCTTCCAGAAACTGCTCGCTGGCCACCTGCTCAAGACGCTCGCCCTGGCGCAGCAACAAGGGCAGAACATGACCCTGGAGGAGCTCTCGGCGGAGGTGAAGGCGCGGCGGGTGGACGTGAGGACCACGCTGAGCTTGCTCCACCGGGAGGGGTACGTGGATGCGGTGAAGATGAGGCTGACCATGCGGGGGTTCCTGCTGGGGGTGGCGCTGTCGGACGCGCAGCTCAGGCCGCTGCGGGCCCCGGTGGCCGCCGAGGTGCGGGCCGCCTGAGCCCCCCGCCGTCGCTTTACTTTCTCGGGAAAGGGCAGGCGCGCTACACCAGGGCGCCATGGCAGACGAGACAGAGCCGACCCTGGTGGCCTCCGCGGCGAGGCTTTGGCCCGGGCTGGCGGCGGCGGGCCTGGGCGGGGCCCTGGCGCTGGGGCAAGGGGCGGCGGTGGCCCCC
>CAZSDX010000881.1:0-1857 GCA_964605685.1 uncultured Polyangiaceae bacterium | reverse complement strand
CGGCAGCCGTAGAGGTTGTCGAACTTCGACTTGGTGACCGAGTCGTTGACGTTGAAGCAGGGGACCTTGAGCGTCCCCTTGCGGGCCATCTCGTAGAGCCGGTGCACCCCGGTGGTGGTCTCCTCCGAGATGCCCCGCACCGGGTCGTCGCCGGAGAACAGCTCCGGGTGCCGCTCGTGGGCGACGATGGTGAGGTCCCCGCCGTCGTCCAGGATCATGTTCGGCCCCTTGCCCCCCTCGAAGGCGCTGAGCTGCTGCTCGATGCACCAGTCGTACTCCTCCTCCGTCTCGCCCTTCCAGGCGAAGACCGGCACCCCCGCCGCAGCGATGGCGGCGGCGGCGTGGTCCTGGGTCGAGAAGATGTTGCACGACGTCCAGGTGACCTCCGCCCCCAGCGCCGTCAGCGTCTCGATCAGCACCGCCGTCTCGATGGTCATGTGGAGGCAGCCCGCGATGCGGGCCCCCTTGAGCGGCTGCGAGGGGCCGTACTCCTCGCGGATCGCCATCAGACCGGGCATCTCCTTCTCGGCCATGGCGATGGTCTTGCGGCCCCAGTCCGCGAGGCTGATGTCCTTGACCTTGTACTTCTGTGCGGGCTTGCTCATGGTGTTCACTCCTTCACGATGGCGGCGCCTACCCGGCCGCTCAGGACGAAAAGTTCAAGGGGCGTCGACCCGCTCCCCCCCCGGTCTCGCACGCTCACGTGAGAGACCACCCGGTGCCGCAGATCCCGCAGCCCCGCCCGCGACGCCAGCTCCAGCGCCTCGTCGCGCCCGAAGCCCAGCCACAGGTCCGCCTGCTCCTCCCGCAGCCAGTCCAGCCCGTGGCTCACCAGATCGACCACCACCACCACCCCCCCCGGCTTCACGATCCTCGCCATCTCCGCCAGCGCCGCCAGCGGCCTCGGCGCGTGGTGCAGCACCAGCGCCGCGAACGCCGCGTCCACCGCCCCGCGCTCCAGCGGTAGCGCCCCCAGATCTCCCTGCACGAAGCTCACCTCGCTCAACCCAAGCGCCGCCGCCTTCGCCCTCGCCCGCCGCAGCATCTCCGCCGAAAGATCGATCGCCACCACGTGGCTCGCCACCTGCGCCAGGTACGGAAGCATCCCCCCGGTCCCGGTCCCCACGTCCGCCACCACCAGCCCCGGCCTCACCAGCGGCAGCAGCGAGCTGTACCCCGCCGCGTCCGTGAACAGCTCCCCCCTCAGCGCGTCCCAGTGCTCCGCCCCGTCGAAAAAACTCTCGCTCCTCGCACGCCGCCTCGCCAGCACGCGCTCCACCCGCTGCGCCACCTGCTCCCGCCGCGCCATCCTCCTCAGCTCGTCCCCGAACGGCCCCGTCAGCAGCGGCTCCTCCGCCGCCAGCCGGTAGAACGTCGCCGTCCCTTGCCGCCTCGACACCACCAGCCCCGCCTTCCCCAGCGCCTGCAGGTGCCTCGACACGCTCGACTGCACCCCCCCCACCACCTCCGCCAGCTCCCCCACCGAGAGCTCGTCCCCCTGGAGCGCCGCCAAAAGCTCCAGCCGCGTCTCGTCGGCCAGCGCCTTGAACCTCTCCAGCCACCGCTCCATCGCCACGAACCCCCTTGTACCTCGCTTCATGCATTCATGCAACTGAAAGCATGGATGGGGTGGAGCCTCACCCCCCGGCCCGCTGTCCGTCTCCCGCGGAGAGGGGGAGATCTCCGGCAGGAGCTTCCGTGGGGAGGGGAGATCTCTGGCAGGAAGAGAGGGTGCCTGCTCCCTCTGCCTGCTCCCTCTGCCTGCTCCCTCTGTCGGCTCCCACTGCTGGGGATCTCCCCCTCTCCGCGGGAGACGGAGAGGGGGCCGGGGGGGCGAGGCCGAACACCGGCCCTCCG
>CAZSDX010000880.1:0-1868 GCA_964605685.1 uncultured Polyangiaceae bacterium | reverse complement strand
GGTCGAGGAGGAGGAGCATGGCGGCGGGCGCCTGCTTCGCCACGTACACCTTCCCCGCGCACCCGTTCAGCGAACCTCCCGCGCCGCTCGCCGTGCCGGCCTGTCCGGAACCTCCGGACCCACCCGGGTCCGCGCCGCCCTGGTTCGATGTCCCGCCTGCGTTGCCGGAGCCTCCCTGGTTCCCCGAGCCGCCGCCCCCCTGTCCTCCGCCGCCCAGGTCGACGCAGATGTCCGAGACGCAGGTGAAGGGAGCGTTGCAGGTCTTGTTCGGGTAGCAAGGCCCCCGGAGATCACCCCGACCCGAGCTGCTCGTCCCGGGCTCCGGCGAGGTCCCCCCCGAGGCGCAGCCCCCGAGGAAAATCACCAGCGCCGCCCCGCTCGCCCAGCCACGCAAGGAACCGCGAAGAAGATACGACATGCCCAGAAAGAGTACGCCCCCGCGCCGGAGCCGAGCAAGCTAGCAAGTGCAAGTGCAGGTGAGCGGGGGCGTGACGTGGCACTCGAAACATCCCTTGTCGAAGCACTCCTTGGCGCAGGCCTGATCGACCTGCTTCGTCGGGCAGGTGCCCGTGCAGGTCTCGCAGGGGCCTCCCCCGCTGCCCCCGGAGCCACCGCTGCCCCCGGAGCCAGAAGCCCCGCTCGCCCCACCGCTCCCCTGAGGCTTGCAGCCATTGCCGGATGGTTCGTACCCCTTGTCGCACAGAAAATCGCAGAATCCCTGGGAATTGCAGGTCGACGTACCGTTTGGCGGAGGTGTACAAGGCGCGCAGGTGGTCGACTTCCAGCAGCCCGTCGAGGGCGTGTTCCCCACGCAGACCCCGTTGCACAGGTGATCCGGCGGGGGGCAGGCTGCCGTCCCGCCAGAGCCGCCCGCCCCACCGGAGCCTCCCGCTCCGCCAGAACCGCCTGCTCCACCGACGTTGCTCCCTCCGGCACCTCCGGTCGCTGCTCCGCCCGCGCCTCCACCGGCGCTCCCGCCCGCTCCGCCCTGGGGCTGTCCTCCTTGCCCCGAGGCGCCGCCACCGCCCGAGCGCAAGCAGGCCCCTGCCACGCAGTCCAGACCGTCGTCGCAGGTGTCGTTCGGGTAGCAGGGCTGGTTCTCCCCGCCCTCCCCCTGGACCAAGCACCGCTCCTGGACGCAAACGAACCCGGCGTCGCAGCTCCTGTCCGGGTAACACTTCTGGAGCAACCCCCCGGAGTCCGGGGCCACGCAGAGCCCGCTGATGCAGGAGAACCCGTCGTTGCAGGTCCTGTTCGGGTAACAAGGCTGGCGCAAGTTGCCCTGGCCGGGGCTGACGCACAGATCCCGGACGCAGAGGAGCCCCTCCTCGCAGGCCCCGGCGTTGCAGGGCTCGCCCTCCCTCCCGGCGGCCTGGGGCGTCGCGCAGGCTCCGAACAGAACGACCACGAAACCAGCAACCAACACGGAGCGCATCCCTCGCAAGTGTATCCCCAGGATTGCCCGGGAAACCACAACTTCCTCGGAACGATTGCGAAGCCGAGGCGGTGGCGTTCTACTCGCTGGTGATGTTGTCTCACCGCACCTCTCTCCTCCCAGGGTTCTTCTTCCTGCTGGTCGCCGTCGCCGGATGCGCCTCCGGCGACGAAGGTGCCTCCGGGGATACCTCGAACAAAAACGTCGGGAGCAAGGGCCAGCCCTGCTTCCCCAACGGGACCTGCTTCACGCCGCTCTCCTGCGTCTCCGAGGTTTGCGTCGATCTCGGAGAAATCCAGGGCGGCAGCGGCGGTTCGGGAGGCTCCGGAGGCTCGGGAGGAGGCGAGGCGGGGCAAGGCGGCAGCAGCGGCGCAGGCGGCTCCGTCGGCGGCGAGGGATACGGCCTGGTGGAGTTCGCCGCTGGTGGGAAGGC
>CAZSDX010000879.1:0-1877 GCA_964605685.1 uncultured Polyangiaceae bacterium | reverse complement strand
AGCGAGGCAGGCTCGGGGGGCGCTGGCGCAGGGGGAGACGGCGGGAACGCTGGCACCGCCGGGCAGGGCGGGAACGCCGGGCAGGGCGGGAACGCCGGGCAGGGCGGGGGGAGCGGGGCGGGCGGGGTCGGGGGTGGATCCGGGGGAGGATCCTTGCGGTTCTTCGGCAACGGGAAGGGAGACATCGATCGGGTGAAGATCGACGTGACCGGGAAGCCGGTGAACGTGGGGGCAGGGGCCTTCACCATCGAGTTCTGGATGAAGGCCGCATCGAAGGACAACCCGAGCGGTCCTTGCCAGGAGGGCAACGACGCCTGGATCAACGGCCACGTGATCGTGGACCGCGACCTGTGGGGGCCGGATCTGAACGGCGACTTCGGGATCTCCCTGTACGGGGGTCGGATCTCGTTCGGGGTGACCCGCGCCAGCGGCAACGGCAACAGCATCTGCAGCTCGGTGGTGGTCGCGGACGGCTCCTGGCACCACGTCGCGGCGGTGCGATCGGGGGCGCAGCTTCGGATCTTCGTCGACGGCCAGGAAGCAGGGCAGGGGACGGGGCCCACGGGGGATGTCTCCTATGACCCCAAGGGGGCCGCTCCGCCGGACATGCCCAACGAGAAGTACCTGGTGCTGGGCGCGGAAAAACACGACGCGGGCGCCGAGTACCCTTCCTACAGCGGTTTCCTCGACGAGCTGCGGATCTCGAAGGTCGCCCGCTACGTCGGGTCGTTCTCCCCACCGGCGGCGCCCTTCGCTCCCGACGCGGACACGGTGGGGCTCTACCACTTCGACGAGGGGCAGGGGACGACGCTCGCGGACAGCTCCCAGGCTCCCGGCGGACCCAGCGAGGGGGTGCTCTTCGTGGGCGGTGCCCCCCAGGGGCCCCTCTGGTCCTCCGAGTCCCCGTTCTGAGCGGCTCCCGGTGGGGAGAGGCAGGGCGCGCCGGGTGTGCTAGGACGCTGCGCCTCCCTCATGAGCGCTCCTCCCCCTGCCGCGCTGCTACGCCTCTCCCCCGGGCGGGCGCTCTGGTCGCTGACCTGGCCGGTGGTGGCGCTGGGGTTGATCCGCTCCGGTTACCACCTCGCGGCGGCCTACTGGGCGGGGCGCCTCCCGGACGCGAGCGCGGCCCAGGCGGCCCTGGGCGTCGCCTCCTTCGCCGTGTGGATCCTCATGAGCATCGCGGAGCTATCCGCCATCGGTACCCACGCCCTCGTGGCCCGCGCCGAGGGCGCCCGGGAGCGCTGGCGCGTCGGCGCGGTGCTGCTCCAGGGGGGATGGGTGGCGCTGCTGTGCGGCGCGGCGCTGGCCTTGCTTTCCAGGCCGATGCTCTCCTGGTACTTCGACGCCGTGGGGTTCCGGGGGGGGCCCTTCGAGCAACCCCGGGCCCTGGGAGAAGGCTACCTGCGAGCGCTGCTGCTGGGGGCGGCGCTGGTGAACCTCCACACGCTGGCCGGCGCGGCCTTCCGCGGGCTCGGGGACACGCGCACGCCCCTGGTGGTGTCCTCCTTGACCCTTGCGGTGAACGCGGCGCTGGATCCGGTGTTGATGCTGGGCTGGGGGGGAGTTCCTGCGCTGGGGCTCGCGGGGGCAGGGGGGGCGACGGTGGTGGCGAACGGGGTGGGGCTGGGGGTGTTCGCGGGGGCGCTGCGGGGGGGCGGGGGGGGGGAAGGGGGGGGGGCGGGGGCTGTTCGCGGTGGCACTGCGGGGGCGCGGGGTGAGGCTGCCGTGGCGGAGGCCAGAGCTGGGGACGGCGGGGCAGATCGTGCGGATCGGTGGGCCGTCGATGCTGTCGGGGATCGGGTTCTGTTTGGTGTACGTGGCGCTGGGGGATCTGCTGGCGCGGTTCGGTCCATCGGCGCTGGCGGGGCTGGGGCTGG
>CAZSDX010000878.1:0-1882 GCA_964605685.1 uncultured Polyangiaceae bacterium | reverse complement strand
AACCGCTTCGCCCTCGCCGGCCTCGTCCGCGGCTCCGGCCCCGTCCTCGAGATCGCCGACCGCTCCGACGCCGCCGAGACCGCCGTCCACCTCCTCGCCGAGGCCCTCCGCCCCGCCGTCGCCTCCGTCGAGCTCGACCTCGGACCCTCCGTCGACCGCGTCTACCCCCGCGGCTCCCGCGCCGTCCTCGCCGGCTCCACCGCCTTCGCCGTCGGCCGCGTCCGCGGGCCCCTCCCTCGTACCGTCAAGCTCCGCTACCGCAAGGGCTCCGGCGTCGTCGAGGAAGTCCGGAACCTCCACATGCCCCCCGTCGCCGATGAAGACGACGTCCGCCGCCGCTGGGGCGCCGCTCGGATTGATGAGCTCACCCTCCGCGGTGAGGGCCGTGAGTCCGTCGTCGATGTCGCCACCCGAGTGGGTCTCCTCACACCCTGGACCGCCTTCGCTTTCACCTCCTCCGATGACCGCGTGCGCCCGACTCCGCTGGAGATCCGCACCCTGGACCTCGGCGCCATCCACGCCCCCCTCTCCGCCCGCATCGCCACCCCGCAGGCCTCCTTCGGCACCCTGGTGGGCGCGCCCCCCGAGGGGCCCGAGGGCGACGGCAGCGAGGAGGAGCTGCGCCTCGCCATCGCCAGCGCCGCCCGCCGCACCCTGGAGGAGGCGATGCCGGGCGTCCGTGCTTGCCGTGACTCCCGCGCGGCGCTCCGTCCGGAGCTCACCGGAACCCTCCGGGTGAGTGTTGCCATCGACGGTGCTGGCAAGGCGCAAAAACCCAGGGTCTCTTCCGTGCGAGCTTCCGACGATGATCCGGCGCTCAACCGCTGCGTCGAGGTGATCCTCCAGGGGCTCTCCTTCTTTCCCGGCGGGCTGACCCGCCCCGTCGAGGTGGAGCACACGCTGGTGCTCCCACCTCCCCGGCGGCTCCGCGGGACCACCTGCTCCCGGGCCTCCACGCTCCCGCTTCCGGTGCGCCGCGGTGTCTGGCGCGAGCAGCTTCGCCGTGGTGGCTCCGCGGCGGACGTCTACCTCCAGTCCCGTTCCTCCTGCGAGCTACCCACCTGGACCGACCGCCGCGCCCTCCTGGAGCTCATCCTCGACGCCGTCCCCGGCGGCGCGGAGCGCATCAAGCAGGCCCGGGATCTGGACACCGCCGGCGAGACCGATGCCGCCGCGCTCCTCCGCCGCGAGGCGATCCGCCGCGTTTCCACCCCCGAGGAGCTGGCCGTCGTCCGCCGCGCCCTGCTCGGGGACGAGCCCAGGGCCATGGGCTCCTTCCGCAAGGCGTACCGGGAGGCCACCGGCGACGGGGCTCGCCTCGCGGTGGTACGGAAATTCCTCCAGCTCGCCCCCCACGACAGCCTGCTCCGCCGCCGCCTCTTCGCGCTGCTGGAGGCCCTCGGCCGCAAGGACGAGCTGATCGAGGAGATCGCGCGGGTCCGGCAGGATCCCTTCGCGGACGCGGTGCTGCTGGCGGACGGGGCCTCGGCGCTCCTCCGCCTGGAGCAGCGGGAAGAGGCGCGCCGGGCCTTCGGGGAGCTGATCGAGCGGGCGCCCTACGACCCGTTCGCCCGGGCCTACGTGGGGGATCGGCTCCGGGGCGAGGGGCTGTACGAGGACGCGACGGCGGCCTACGAGGTGCTGTCGCTCCAGCGGCCGGATGACCCCTCCGCGACGCTACGCCTGGCGATGGCGCACGCGGGGGCGGGGCGCCTGGACGTGGCTTCCCGGGTGCTGGACCGGGTGGCGCGCACCGGGGGGCGCCTCAACGACGAGCGGACCAGCCACCTGGCCGCGGTGCTGAGCGCGGTGCTCACCGCCGAGGCCCGGGACGACGCGGCCCGCACGCCGGAGGAGCGAGGTCGGCTCCAGCGGCGGCGGC
>CAZSDX010000877.1:0-1883 GCA_964605685.1 uncultured Polyangiaceae bacterium | reverse complement strand
CCGCCGAGAGCGGGGCGGACGCCGTCGTCCTCGAGCTCGCGCCGTCCGGCGGGCAGGCGGGGAGCTTCGGCGGCATCCCCGGAACCTCCGGAAGCTCCGGACAGGGAGGGAGCCCGGCGGCGGGCCAGGGCGGCGTCCCCGGGGCGACCACCGACGAACCTCCCCCGGAGGAGAGCTGCGGATGCCGGGTCGCCGGCGGAGCCTCCTCGCCGCCTCGCTGGGGGCTGCTCCTCGGGCTGGCGGCGCTGCTACGGAGGAGACGCGCCCGATGATCCGCGGCATGGCCCTGGGGAAGTTCCTCCCCCCCCACCGGGGTCACGTCTACCTGGCCGAATTCGGGAAGCACCACGCGGACGACATGACCGTGGTGGTCTGCTCCCTGGCGCGCGAGCCGATCCCCGGCGAGCTTCGGTTCCGCTGGATGCGGGAGCTGCTCCCGGGGGTGCGGGTGGTGCACCTGACCCGCGAGCTGCCCCAGGAGCCCTCGGAGCACCCGGACTTCTGGCCGCTCTGGCGCGAGGCGCTGCTGGAGGTGCTCCCGGCGGCGCCGCACCGGGTCTTCGCCTCCGAGCCCTACGGGCAGCGGCTCGCGGAGGAGCTGGGGGCGGAGTTCATCCCGGTGGATCTCGCCCGGAGCGCCGTCCCCGTGAGCGGCACGGCGATCCGCGCCCGGCCCCTGGAGCACTGGGCGCACATCCCCCGGGCGGTCCGCCCCTATTTCGCGAAGAAAATCAGCATCCTGGGGCCGGAGTCTACCGGCAAGAGCACCCTGGCGGCGCGGCTCGCGGAGCGCTACCAGACCGCGTGGGTCCCCGAGTACGCCCGGGGCTACCTGGAGCGGCGCCAGGGGCACCTGGAGGCCCGGGACATGGCGCCCATCGCCCGGGGCCAGGCGGCCAGCGAGGACGCGCTGCTGCCCGACAGCAACCGGGTGCTGATCTGCGACACCGATCCGCTGCTGACGACGGTGTGGAGCCGCACGCTCTACGGGGCCTGCGACCCCTGGATCGAGGAGCAGGCCCGGACCCGGCGCTACGACCTCACCCTGCTGACGGACGTGGATGTCCCCTGGGTGGCGGACCCGGTCCGCTACCTGCCGGATGACCGTCGTCCCTTCTTCGACCGCTGCGAGGCGGCGCTGCGGCGGGCAGGGCGTCGCTATCAGGTGCTGCGGGGCGGCTGGGACGAGCGCTTCGAGCGAGCCTGCGAGGCCATCGACGCCCTCCGCCGGGACAGCGCAGGAGAGCCCTGAAGGAGGCGCTCGTGCCCGGAGTTCACGGGGCGGCAAACACGCGCTGAAGGATGGTCCGGGCGAGCTCTTCGAAGAGCTGACCCGCGCGTTCCGCGGCCTTCCGGTGGGAGCCGAGGGCCCCGTCCGCCGCGCGCAAGGAGAACACTGGCTTGCGGGCCTCCTGGGCGAGAGGGATCAGGCTGCTGAAGTGTCGAACGGTCCCGAGCTGGTAGGAGGAGACCTCCTCGGAAGGGATCGAGAAAGAAGCGGCCTTGTTCCCAAGGCCGTCCACGTCCACGGCCACGGTTCCCGTCCACGTGGCCGGGGACGAGCTTCGTGGCCGTGGACGAGCTTCGTGGACGTGGACGTGGACGAGCTTCGTGGACGGGGATCTGAACAAGGCCCAACCGGTCATCGATCACGCAACCCGCGCAGCGCCCGTCGTCGTGGAGTCCGACAAAGATGACCCCAGGTTTTTGGTATCCTGGCAAATCATTCGCGAAAGCACAGATGGCCTCACGGAGCTTCCCCGTATCCGAGGCCGTGGCTTTTCGCTCGACGCGATCCGATTCAAGATCGGAAAGCAATTCCAGAAGTTCAGACTCGACTTTCGCCGTTTTTTGGGAGGGCTCCGGTCGGCTCCCGGCCTCCG
>CAZSDX010000876.1:0-1894 GCA_964605685.1 uncultured Polyangiaceae bacterium | reverse complement strand
GGCGCTGCCGGAGGGGAACGCCTCCGCCGGGGGACGGAAGCGCAGCGCCGCGTTGGCCACCCGGAGCACCGCCTCCCGCTCGGCGTGGACGAAGCGGACGTTGGCGGTCATCCCGGGCTTGAGGAGGAGCTCCGGGTTGTCGACGTCGATGACCGCGTTGTAGGTGACCACGTTCTGGACCGTCTGGGCGGCGTCCCGGATCTGGCGCACCGTCCCCTTGAAGGTCCTGTCGGGGAAGGCGTCGACGGTGAAGACGGCAGGCATCCCGGCCTTGAGCTTGCCGATGTCCGCCTCGGCCACGCTGCTGTCGACCTGCATCTTGCGGAGATCCCCGGCGATGGTGAACAGCGTCGGCGCCTGGAGCGAGGCGGCCACCGTCTGCCCCACGCCGATGGCCCGGGAGATCACCACGCCGTCCACCGGGGAGTAGATCACCGCGTTGGCCAGGTTGATCTCCGACTGCTTCAGCGCGGCGGCGGCCTGGTCCACCTGGCCCCGGGCCACCTGGACGTCGGCGCGGGCCGCCTCCACCGCCACCTGGGCGTCGTCCTGGTCGGCGCGGTTGCCCACCCCCTGCTCGACGAGGCTTCTCGCCCGGTCGTGGCGCAGCTCCGCGCCTGCCAGGTTGGCCCGGGCCCGGGCCAGGTTCCCCCGGGCGATCGCGAGGCTGGCTCGGTCGCGGGCGATGGCGGCCCGGAGCAGCTCCGGATCGATGCGGGCCAGCACCTGCCCCTTCTTCACCGGGCTCCCGAAGTCGACCAGCACCTCGGAGAGCCGCCCGGACACCTGGCTACCCACCTCCACGGTCTCCACCGCCGAGAGGGTGCCGGTCGCGGTGACGCTGGCCCGCAGGTCGCCTCGCTCCAGCGGGGTCGTCTTGTACTGCACCGACGCCTCGCTCTTGCCCTCCCAGCGGCGTAGGCCCCACCACCCCGCCCCGACGAGCCCCAGCACCACGACCAGCACCAAAAACCATCGCTTCATCGACGCGGATCCTCGCGCCCGACCGCCAGGGTCAGGCGGACCTTGGACGGGCGCAGGCCGGTCGGTCCTACGGGAATTTTTCGGGAAAGCAAGGGCGCAAAAGTTGGCCCGGCGCCAGGAGGCGAGGCAAGATCGCTCCATGCGCTCCCTCTGGCGAGTTTTCGGCCTGGTGCTGCTGGCCCCCGGTTGGGGGTGCAGCTCCCACGCAACCCAGGCCCAGCTCCGTGCCGCCGCCGCCCGCGACCTCAACTGCCCCACGGACAACCTCCGCTACCGCACCCTCGACGAGCGCAGCCGGTGGGTGGCAGGTTGTGGGAAGTCGGCGACCTACCAGGAGCGCTGCCGCCGCGGAGACGACGGCTCCGAGCGCTGCGACTGGGAGAAGCAGAGCGAGCAGAGCGAGCCCTGAGCCTCTTGCCCCGGGGAGTCTGGAGCTCGGTGCCCACGGGGGCGACCTCCTGCTGGGGCTGGCGGCGCTGTTCGCGCTGGTGGCGGTGGTGCAGACCGCCCGGATCTTCTGGCTGCGCGGGGAGCCGTCGCGGAGGGCCAGGCGCCGGGTGGCGCGGGCCATCCAGGGGGAGCGGGACGCGGAGCGCTTCGTCCAGGAGCAAGGCTACCGGATCCTGGCGGTACAGCCCGAGTACGCCTGGCAGCTCTCGGTGGACGGGCAGCCGGCGCGGGTGGTGCTGAGGCCCGATCTGGTGCTGGAGCGGGGCGGACGCCGCTACATCGCCGACGTGAAGACCGGCCACAGCGCCCCGGATCCGCTCACGTCCTCGACGCGGCGGCAGCTCCTGGAGTACCTGATCGCCTGCAAGGTGGACGGGGTGCTGGTGGTGGACGTGGAGGCGAGGAGGATTCGCTCGCTGGGCTTCCCGAGCCGCGCGCTGCCCGCCGCGTCCGCGGCGCG
>CAZSDX010000875.1:0-1905 GCA_964605685.1 uncultured Polyangiaceae bacterium | reverse complement strand
TCACCGTCACCGGCGTCGCCTGCGACCGCAACGAGGCCAAGGTCCAGATCCTCGCGGTGCCGGACCGCCCCGGCGTCGTCGCTCGCCTCTTCGGCGCCCTCGCCTCGCGGAACATCTCCGTGGACATGATCATCCAGAACACCTCGTACACCGGCGCTCCTGGCGCCACCGACGTCACCTTCACCCTGTCCCGGACCGACCTCGACCGTATCCGGGGTGAGCTGGATACCCTGGCCAGCGACGCCGGGGGGCAGGGCTTCCGCGTCGACGAGGACATCGCCAAGATCTCCGTCGTCGGCCTCGGCATGCGCTCCCACGCGGGCGTCGCCGCCCGGATGTTCGAGCTGCTCGCCCGAGAGGGCATCAACATCCAGGCGATCAGCACCAGCGAGATCAAGATCTCCTGCCTGGTCGCCGCCCGCTACACCGAGCTGGCGGTCCGGGTGCTCCACGACGGCTTCGGCCTCCAGAACACCTGAACGCCCCGAGAGCGCTACCGGATTGGCGCGGGTTTCGTGGTAGAGTGCCTCCCTCTGGAGGTCCGCACCCATGAAGTCCCTCGCCAACGTAACTTCCTTCGTCTCCTTCGCTCTGCTCGCTTCCCTCGCCGTCGTCGCCTGCCAGGAGGAGTCCTCCTCGACCCCGAACGGAGGGGGCCCCGGCGCAGGTGGCTCCTCGGCGGGCGGCTCGTCCCAGCAGGGGGGCGCTGGCGGGAGCAACAACCAGGGCGGGAACAACCCCACCGGCGGCACCGCGGGGAGCGGCGCTGGGACCGGCGGGACCAGCGGCGACCCCTGCGGCGGCGAGGAGAAGACCATCCAGGAGCTGAATCAGGTCAAGGCGCCCCTCCCGGAGAACCGCCTGCGCCTCAAGGGGGTCGTGGCCACCTCGCGCAAGTTCCTGGTGTCGCCCTCCGCCAGCGGGTGCCTCTGGGGTGTCTTCGTGACCGCTCCCGGCGCCAGCGTGGTCGAGTACGGCTCCATCCAGCTTGTCTCCAAGGGGTCTCCCCCGGAGACCACCGCCGACGGCAAGACCGTGTGCAAGACGAACCAGGAGGACTCCGGGGTGATCCCCAACGAGATCCAGCCCGGCGACGCGCTCGACGTGTCCGGCTTCCTGGATGAATTCCTCCTGTCGCAGTGCGGCAAGCCCTCCACCCAGGACCCCAACGTCAACAACCCGAGGCCCGACGCTGGTCAGCGCCAGATCAAGGACATCTCCTGCCTCACGAAGGTCGGCAGCGGCGCGGTCCCTGCTCCGGCGCCCATCAGCGACGTGGCCACCCTCACCGCCATCGCCCAGGGGAAGAACACCGACGACCTGCTCTACAAGTGGTCCGGCGCCCTGGTGCAGATCACCGCGCCCCTCACCTCCAAGCAGGTCCCGGAGACCGGCGCCAAGTACTTCAACTGCTCGGCGGTCTCGGGTTTTGGTGACATCAACTTCGAGGAGACCGAGCTGACGGTCGGCAACGGGGTCTACTACAACGACCTCTCCTGCGCTGGTCCCCGGGACAACAACAAGCGTTACGACTTCCAGCAGCCCACGACCTTCACCTCCATCACTGGCATCGTCGCCCTCGACTTCTGCACCTGGCAGGTCTCGACCCGCTCTCGCTGCGATGACATCCTCCCCAAGTCACCCACCTGCGACCTGGCCACGGACGCCTGCGCCAAGGTCGAGGGCGCCACCAAGTGCACCGGCACCGAGAACACCGTCGAGGCCTGCACCGACAACAAGGACAACGACGGCAACAGCTTCATCGACTGCAACGATTTCGGCTGCTGCAAGGTCGTCGACTGCAAGACCCTCGCCCCCGACTCCACCTGCGCCAAGCAGGGCTCCGGCGGCTCCGGCGGCTCCGGCGGCGGCTCCCCCGAGAACACCGTCGAGGCGTGCTCCGAC
>CAZSDX010000874.1:0-1906 GCA_964605685.1 uncultured Polyangiaceae bacterium | reverse complement strand
CGGTGTCTCGGGCGAAGGTGGGTCTTCAGGGACCTCGGGAGGGGGAGACGGCGGCGCCGGGGCCTCCGGGGGAAACGGCGGCGCCGGGGCGGCTGGTGGCGTGGCTGGCGCCGTCGATGGTGGCGCGGCGGGAGACACCGGGCAGGCGGGAGATGGCGGCGCGGCTGGAACGGGCGGCGAGGTGGACAGCGGGGGCACGACCGGCGGGGGCCAGGCGGGGGGAGCCGGCCAGGCGGGAGGGGCGGGGTGAGCGCCTTCGTCCGGCTTTCGATGGGGATGAAGTTCGGGGTCCAGGGGCCCCGGAGCGAGGTGATCCGCCCGGTGGTGAGCGGGACGCGCTACTTCTTCACCTTCAGCGGGGCGATGAGGCCGCAGAGCGAGCAGCTGGAGGACGAGCCGGTGCGGTCACGGCTGCTGGAGCTACGATTTTCGGGCCCACGTCCTCCTTCCGAGGCTGAGGAGTACTGGAGTGTATCCTGGCGCCGCGCCCACGCGCCGGCGGCGATGAGGGGGCCGAAGGTGCGGGTCATCTGGTCGCGTCGCGTCGGGATGTGAGGCTCAGCGGGCGGCGATGGCGATCCGGTCGACGCCGGCGGTCAGGTCCGTGATCTGCCCGGTGCTGCGTTCGTGCGGGTGACGGGCACCTACTGGCAGCCCGAGGAGTCTAGCTGGCAGTCCGCATCGCAGGACAGCGCTCCTTGGTAGCCCGCCCCGAGGACCGAGGTGCAGGTGGCGCCGCCGAGGTCGCTCCCGTCGCACTGCTCCGTTGATTGATTCCTCGTCCCGTCGCCGCACACAGGCTGCGGAGCTCCGTCGCAGCTCGCCCCTTGTCCGATGGCCACCGCAGGCATCAACGCCCTCAGCTCCTCGATGCTGAAAGCCGACGCGGTGGAGGGGAACCCCAGGGGGCCCTGGCAAGAGTAGAGCCCGATCTCCCCGGAGATCGTGGCGCAGGTGGTGACCTCTCCCTTGGCGTTCGTGGCCGTACAGCTCACCCCGTCGCAGCTCACCAGGTAGCTCGTGGCCATCGTGGGGACCACCGTCTGGATGTCGAGGCTATCCGCGAAGTCGAAGAGGTACACCGTGGCCTTCTTGCCGGAGGTCGCGTATCCGTTGCAGTTCGTGGAGGCCCCCGCCATGGTCAGCGCGGTCGGGCCGTCCGGGTTCCCCAGCGCGCTGATGGTCACCCGGACCTTCTTGGCAAAGACCAGCGTCGTCGGCTCGAAGGTGTAGAGAAAATCTCCCTGAGGACGCATCTTCCCGCAGCCCTCCGTCATGGCGAGCGCCGTGGTCTTCACGCTGGCCACGCCGCTGCCACCCCGGGGGACCTTCTTGACCGTCACCGGCGTGTCCGCCGGGAGCGCCCCGGGAGGAAACTCGATCTCCACCTCCCCGTTCCTCAGACTCGCCCCCCGGGGCCCCACCATCCCCTGGATCACCGTGACACCACCGCGCTGGCTGCGTGCAAGGATCGGCTCCTGGTTGCAGCCCGGCAGCACCACCCAGCCAAGAAGCACCCAGAGCGCCGGGAACCCCCCGCGAAGCAAGCGCGCAGCCACAGCCATGGAGCCATCGTCCAGCACCAAGCTCCAGGCGTCCAGCGGAGGGCCCCGACGCAAATGACCTGCCTTTCGGTGTCGCCAGTGTATACTCTCCCCCCGGGAGAACCCACATGCGCGCTTTTACCTTGCGTCCTCTGGTCGGTGTTGGCGGTCTGTTGCTTGGCCTGGTGGCTTGCGGTGGTGATGCGTTCGAGGCGGTCGACACCTCTCCGGGGGCAGGCGGCGCCTCGGGTGGGGCAGGAACCGCCGGAACCGCGGGCACCGCCGGAACCGCGGGCACCGCCGGAACCGCGGGTTCGGGCGACGCCGGGGCCGGTGGTTCCGCAGGTGACGCCGGGGCCGGG
>CAZSDX010000873.1:0-1907 GCA_964605685.1 uncultured Polyangiaceae bacterium | reverse complement strand
CTCCTCGCCCCGCAGCGGGCGGCACCCCGCGAGCGCGCGCCGCCACCGCTGCGGCACCGTTTCCCGCCCGTGGACCGCCCCCAGCAGCGCCCCCGCGATGGCCCCGTTGGTGTCCGTGTCGCCGCCGCTGCCCACCGTCGCCACCAGCCCCTCCTCCAGCGAGGGCGCGTGGAGCAGCCGGAAAAATGCGTTGCGCAGCGCGATCAGCACCCAGCCCATGTTCTTCTGAAAGTCCGCCGGAGGCCCTTCTTCCGCGCCCTCCAGCGCCTCCAGCACCGACCGCTGCACCCCCGCCTCCCGGGCGAAGGCGAGCGCCTCCCGGTACACCGCCTCCGGGCCCTCGCCGCTCCGGATCCCGTGGGCGACGGCGACGGTGAACACCGCGCAGGCGTCCTGGCACACCGGGTTCGGGTGGGTGAGGGCGCTGTCGTTCCGGGCGATGGCGGCCAGCTCCGCGGCGGGTAGCCTGTGACCCCAGATGGCCAGCGGGGCGATCCGCATCAGCGAGCCGTTCGCCTGGCTCTCCTGGATCTTCCGCCCCCGCAGCCCGGAGCTGGTGGTCCCCCCGATGTCGAAGGGGCCCGACTCCATCCACTGCCGGTACGCCTCCTCCACCGCGTCGGCGTCGTGACGACCGTCCCGCACCAGGCAACGCGCCAGGGTCAGCGCCATCTCCGAGTCGTCGGTGGGCTGCCCCGCCAGGGTGTTCCAGGTGCCTCCGTCCGCCAGATCGCGCACGCCTCCCGGGTGGAGCGCCGCGATCCGCTCTGCGGACTGGAACTCCACCAGCCCCCCCAGCGCATCCCCCACGAGCTGCCCCAGCAGGCACCCCTGGGCCCTCCGCAACAGCCCTGCGTCCCTCGCCGCCTCCCCTCGGATCGGGCCCACCAGCGAGAGCCCTGCGACCGTGGGCACCGGTGCTTCCTCCCACCGGACCCTCCCTCGCCGCGCCAGCACCCCCGCCACCGCGGCGGAGCCCCCGTACATGTCGCCGCCGAAGGAACGACCGTAGTTCACCGGCCTCCCGGCGGCGTCCAGCAGCTCACCGCCCGCCGCTCGCAGCAGCGCGTGGCCCGCTGCCACGTCCCAGTCCGTCGGCCCCCCGGTGGAGAGGGTCGCGTCCCCTTCCCCCACCGCCACCAGCGCCAGCCGGTAGGCCACGCTCGGCACGCACCGGAAGCGAGCCGGCCGGACGAACTCGGCGCTCCTCGCCTGGTACCGCTCGTGACCGTCGCTGAGCAGGACCAGCGCCTGCGGGCCGAGCACCTCCGGGAGAGGGTCACGAACGACCCTCTCTCCGTTGCGGGTCAGGATTCCGCCTTCGCGCCAGGCGATCAGGTCGCCGTCGTCGTCGGGGGCGGCGAAGGCGAAGACGACGCCGAGCACCGGGCGTCCTTCGTGGATCAGGGCGATGGAGACGGCGCTACCGCGGTGGCCCTTGAGGTAGGCGCTGGTGCCGTCGTTGGGGTCCACGAGCCAGAAGGTGCCACGGCGGTCCATGCGCGCCTCGCCGGTCTCCTCGCCGCGGTAGCCGAAGGCGGGGAAGCGCTCGGTGAGGGCGGCGCGGATCAGGCGCTCCGCCTCCTCGTCGGCGTCGGCGTGGCTGCCGTGGCCGCGGGGGCCGCCGGGGCGGTGGAAGTCCGCGAGGAGCAAGGCACCGGCCTGGCGGGCGGCGAGGACGGCGGCGTCGAGGGCAGCATCGAGGGTGGCGGGATCGAGGGAGGTCATGACCAGAGAGATGGCCCCTGGAGCGCCGGTTGGGGAGGGGGACGTATATCAGGACGGCACGGGAACAAGAAACCCGCCTTGGTCGAAGCCGGACACAAGGCCGCACGAAGCGAGCCAGCGCTCAGACTCGACTTTCGCCGTTTTTTGGGAGGGCTCCGGTCGGCTCCCGGCCTCCGGGC
>CAZSDX010000872.1:0-1916 GCA_964605685.1 uncultured Polyangiaceae bacterium | reverse complement strand
GGGCGGCGCTCGTGGCGGAGGCCGATGCGGGCGAGGGTGGCGCCCACGTCGATGGGGTCCGCGGAGTCGACCCAGCGGGCCAGGAGATCCTCGACGCGGACGCCCGTGGCCTCGCGGATGGCCGAGGCCATGCCGTCCTCGGGCACGGGGCGCCCCACCGCTCCGTAGGCGCGCCAGAGGTGGCGCAGCACGTCGTCCAGGGAGCGAGCGCCCTGGCTGCGGGCGCGCAGCTCGATGTCCAGCAGCGCGCAGACCACCTCGCCCTTGAGGTAGTAGCTGACGGTGCTGTTGAGGGAGTTCTCGTCAGGGCGGTAGGCCTTGATCCAGGCGTCGAAGCTGGCGTCGCCGAGGGAGTGGACCCGGGCGCCGGGGGTGTCCGCGAGCCGGGCGAGCTCGCCGGCGAGGTGGTCGGCGTACTCCCGGTGAGAGGCCAGGCCCGAGAGCCGGAGGATCCTCCAGTCGAAATAGCTCGTCCCCCCCTCGAACCACCAGAGAAGCCGCGTGTAATTCTCGCGCTCGTAGTCGTAGCTCCAGAGCCCCTGGGGCCGGATCCGCTTGACGTTCCAGAGGTGCAGGAACTCGTGAGCCACCAGCGAGAGGATGTCCAGGTAGCCACCGCGGGTGTGGAACATCCCGGGGGCCACCAGCAGCGCGCAGCAGGCCGCATGCTCCAGGCCGCCGCGGCTCCGGGGAGAGACGTGCCAGAGGAACGAGTAGCGCTCGTAGGGGAGCTGCTCCTCGGGCCTGCCGTCGCCCGCCAGCAGCGAGGCCTCCGTCTGGACGAGGGTCCTTGTGTCCTGGGCGAGCCGCTGCCAGTCCTGCTCCGCCGCGTGGCGGTTCCTCCAGACCCAGAGCTGGTGCGGACGACCGTGGACCTCGAAGGAGTGTGGCTCCATCGGGCCGCACTCGAAGGGCGAGTCCATCAGCTCGTCCAGCGACCGCGCCTCGTGGCCCTCCGGGGTCTGCCGCAGCGCCGTCCCCGCGGACCACCCCGCGGGGAAGCGCGGCTTCACCACCGCCCCGAGGGCCTCCCCCGGGTAGCCCTCGGGCACCAGGTAGGTCGCCGGCCCTCGCCAGGAGGCGTGGGAGGTGTCCACGTGGTTGGTCCGCACGCTCAGCTCGTTGGCGTAGAGGCGGTAACGCACCCGGAGGCTCCGGGCCCCCCGGGTCTCGATGGACCAGGCATTCTTGCGGATCTTCCGCGTGGTGAGCGGCTGCCCCTCCGCTTCCGCCGTCAACCCCTCCAGGTGCCTCGCGTACTCCCGGATCAAATAGGACCCGGGGGACCAGGTGGGCAGGTAAAGCGTGAGGGTGGGTCGCAGGGGGCCATCCCTGGAGGTCAGATGCAGCTCAACCTCGAGCAGATGCGTTCGCGGGTCGGGGGCTCCGATGGTGTACCGGAGCGACAACGGGCCAGCCATGTCCCCCCAGGGTACACCATGCGGGGCCTCCCCTTGTCCCCCAAGGAGCCCCGAGTACGCTAGGCTCCGCGCCATGGCCCCCCCGGACCTCCCTGCCCTGCTCTTCACCTCCCTCCAGGACAGCGCCTCCTTCGAGGCGACCGGCGCCGACCGGCAGAGCTGGCTCAACGGCCTGGTGACCTGCAACCTCGCTCCCCTGAAGCCGGGCCAGGGAGCCTACGGCCTCGCCACCTCCAAGGTCGGCAAGATCCTGGCGGACCTCGACATCCTGATCCTGCCGGGCTCCCTCCTCTTCGCCTGCCCGGGCCCCCGCCGCGCCGCCCTCCACGAGAACCTGGAGCGCTACCTCGTCATGGAGGACGTCGAGATCCTCGACGTGAGCCACGCCTGGCGCTGGTTCCTGCTCCACGGCGCCGGCGCCGAGGCCGCCGCCGCCGCCCTCGCCGCCGAATTCGGAGGCCACCACGGCGCCCTCGACCGGACCGGCCTCGGCGA
>CAZSDX010000871.1:0-1931 GCA_964605685.1 uncultured Polyangiaceae bacterium | reverse complement strand
ATCGCCCGGCCCCGGGCCCTCACCAGCCGCACCGCCTCGCCGATGCCCAGTGCCCCGGCGGCGAACAGCGCGCTGTACTCCCCCAGGCTGTGCCCCGCGGCGCAGGCGGGGGCGAGCTTGTCGCCGAGCCTCGCCCGGAGCGCGGCGAACAGCGCGGCGCTGGTGGCGACCAGGGCGGGCTGGGTGTTGGCGGTCAGGGTGAGCTGCTCCTCGGGGCCCTCGAAGCAGAGGCGCGACAGGGGCTCGCCCAGGGCCTCGTCCGCCGCCTGGAAGATCGCCCGGGCCTCGGGGGAGGCCCCGGCGATCTCCTTGCCCATCCCCACCACCTGGGACCCTTGACCCGGGAACAGCAGCGCCAGCTTCACGAGGGCGGCGCATAGCACCAGCGGCCCCGGGAGGTAAGGGGAACGAGCAGACCGGTTGCTCGGTCTTGCACTCGCCCTTCATGTTGCAGTACTCGACCACGCCGGGGCAGAGGTCGCCGGTGCAGGTCGAGCAGGTGTCGCCGCACTTCTTCCCCGAGCAGGGCGTCGACGGCTTGGAGCAGGTCTTGTACGGCTCGATGCACTTCTCGTAGGTCCCGGTGAGCTTCCCGCAGTCGGCGCCCTTGCACTCGCAGCCCGACAGGCTCACGCAGTCCTTCCCGTTCCAAGCGAAGCCCAGCAGCTTCTTGCAGTCGCCCACACCGATGGCCTCCATCGGCGAGCAGGTGTCCTTGCACTCCTCGAACACGACCCCGCACTTGCCGAACTGGCAGATGCCCTTGGGGCAGGCCGCAGAGCCATCTTCACACATCTTGCACGGGCCCAGCGGCGCCGGACAGTCCGCGTCTACCTTGCACTGAGGATCCGGGGGATCCGTGCACGGCGCGTGCAGCTTCGCGCACTCGTCGTAGGTCCCTACCAGCTTCTTGCAGTCCCCGACGCACTCGCAGCCGTTGAGGGGCTGGCAGGTCTTCCCGTCCCAGTAGTACCCGAGCTGCTTCTTGCACGACGGATCCGCCTTCACCAGCACCGGATCGCACAGGTTTCCCCCCGGACACGCCGGGAACGTGACGCCGCACTTCCCTCCCTCGCAGGTCGGCTGAGCGCAGGACACAGAGCCGTCCGGACACGGCTGGCAGGCGCCGGGCACCGGGCAATCCTCTGGCACCTTGCACTGGACCCCTCCACAGCCCGGGTAGGCCACCCCGCACTTGCCCTCCTCGCAGGTGGCCATCGGGCACGATAGCGTCCCGTCGTCGCACTGCTGGCAGGGGCCCTTGGGCGCCGGGCACTCCTTCGGCGAACTGCACTCGGCCTTGCACCCCGGGAAGAACGAACCGCACTTGCCCCCCTCGCAGGTCGGCTGCGGGCACGACAGCGAGCCGTCCGGGCAGACCGCGCAGCCGTCCTCCGTCGGGCAATCCTTCGGCGAGCTGCACTCGATGGACTCGCACGCTGGGTACTGCGCCCCGCACTGGCCGTTGTTGCAGGTCGGCTGCGGGCACGACAGCTTTCCGTTCGGGCACTGCTTGCACGCCCCCTCCGGCGCCGGACAGTCGTCGGGCCCCTTGCACTCTCCGCCTCCGCAGAACGGCTGCTCCGGCGTACACTCCCCCTTCGCGTTGCAGTAGGTCACCACCGCCGGGCACCCCTGCCCCGGGATACAGCTGTCGCACTGCGCCCCGCAGGCGAGCCCCTGGCAAGGATCGATCGGCTTGTAGACGCAGGTCCCTTCGACGCAGTACCCCTGCGTCCCGTTGTCGAACTGCGGACAGTCCGCGTTCGTCGAGCAACCCCCTGCCCCCGTCCCCGCCGTCCCGCCCCCGCTGCCGGCGGTGCCGCCCCCGCTCCCCGCCGTGCCCGTCCCCGCCGTGCCCGTCCCCGCCGCACCCGTCCCCGCCGCGCCGGACCCCGCCCCGCCGCCGCCGGCCGTCCCGCCCCCCGCCG
>CAZSDX010000870.1:0-1945 GCA_964605685.1 uncultured Polyangiaceae bacterium | reverse complement strand
TCACCCCCACCAGAAGGCCACGCTTGCGGGGGCGCTCGACGACGTGGATGCTCAGGCAGATCCGCGGGGCCGGCTCGCTTCCGGAGGGGCTGGACGCGGAGGGCACCGGCGCGGCCTCCTGCCCGTCGGCTGTGCGGGGCGCCGCGAACCCGAGCCCCCCGAGGGCGGAGGCCACGAAGATCGCACGCCGCGCGAGGATCGCCTCGCGGTCGTCCCCCCTGTTCCCGCCGCGTTCTTGCGATCCCATGGCGTCCAGTATGCCCTGGGCCTGCGCTCCGGGGGAGCCTGCGGTACGCTGGCCCCCGTGGAGCTGAGACCTGGCACGCAGATCGACCGGTATATCCTCGAAACGAGGCTCGGGGAGGGAGGCCAGGGGGCCGTGTGGCGAGCGGAAGATCGCCTCCAGCCGGGCCGCTCTGTCGCCCTGAAGCTGGCGCCGATGGGGGCCGACGGCGTCCACCTGGAGCGGGTCCGGCGGGAAGCCCGGCACCTGGCGCGCCTCAAGCACCCGGGGCTGCCCGCCTGCCACGCGCTGTTCGAGGATCTGCAGCTCGGCTACCTCGTGGTGGCGATGGAGCTGGTCCAGGGGCCCACCCTCGCGGAGGCCGCGCCGACCCTGGACGAGCCGCAGAAGATCGCGGTGCTGCGCCAGATCGCCGCCACCCTGGCGTTCCTCCACGAGAGCGGCGTTGTCCACCGGGATCTCAAGCCGGAGAACGTGATCCTTTGCCACGAGTTCTGGGGGGATCCGCTGCGCCAGGGGTCCGTCAAGCTGATCGATCTCGGCATCTCCGTCGGCAGCGGCAACCCGACGCCGCTCACCGTGGTGGGCCACGTCATCGGGACGCCCTCCTTCCTGGCCCCAGAGATCCTCGACCCTCACTATTTCCCTGCGCTCCCGGGGACGCCTGCGGTCGATGTGTTTGCCTTCGGGGTGCTCGGCTGGATCCTGCTCCACGGCGTTCACCCCACGGGCCTGGAGAACGGCTCCTCGCTGACCTCCTACGCCCTGGCTTACCGGCAGGCCGATCAGTCTGCCCTCTGGCCTCCTACAAGCCGCTCTGATCGCTGGGTTTCTTTGCTGCGGCGCTGCCTCGCGGTCCGGCCCCGCGAGCGCCTCGCCACCGGCGTCGACTTGCTGGCCTTCCTCACCGGGGGCGACGCCGGGCTCTCCCCGGCTCCGGGGGCGACGCGCCTCGAACCGGTCGCGGATCGCGCCTCTTCCCTGCCCGCCACGCGCCTCGAACCAGCGCCCTCCTTCACCCCGGCCACCGCCCCCGCGGAGCCTCCTCGCCAGCCACTCCCGCCTCCGGTCCCCTCCGCCTCGATGCCTTCTCCCGCGCCGCCTCCGACCCCGGCCACGGTCTTCGCGGCGCCCATCCCGTCGTCCCTCGCAGGCAGGCGCCCTGCTGTACCGGGTACCTCCCCGTCGGCTCCTCCGGTGGCGCCCGCGGTGAGCCGGGGCGCTGCGCCAGGGGCTCCCCGGGCCCCGGCGCCCCTCGCGCCTTCCCATCCCACCGAACTGGCCAAAAAAACCTCGATTTTTCGCTACATCCTCGCGGCCTTTCTGCTGCTCGTGGGCGGCGGACTCGCCTTCTTCTTGACGGTGATCCTCGCCATCCTGTTCGCGCTCCGGTGACCCCCTCTCCCTTTTTGTTGCGTCCGGTGGTCCAATGGGGGGCCCGGAGATCCCTGGGCGACGCCACGACGGAGAAGACACGATGCGAACGCTCCCCCTGCCCCTGCGGTGGATGACCCTCGCGCTGCTCTCGAGCAGCCTGCAACTGGCCTGCGGTGACGACCCCGAGGAGGCCAACCCACCCGGGAATCCAGCAGGTCAAGGAGGTACCGGCGGTACCGGCGGGAGCGCCGGCAAGGGGGGCTCCGCAGGCTCCTCCGCGGGCAAGGGAGGCTCCTCCGGCGCAGGGCAGGGCGGGACCGCAGG
>CAZSDX010000869.1:0-1956 GCA_964605685.1 uncultured Polyangiaceae bacterium | reverse complement strand
AGCGCCACGGAGGGCCCGGCGGAGGCCGGAGGGAGCAGCGCCGGAGGAGGGGGCAGGGCGGCAGGGGGAGGGGCCGGGGGCGCCGGGAGCAGCGGGGGGGGGAGCGCAGGGGCCAGCGGGCAGGCGGGGGCGGCAGGGAGCGCGGGGGCCAGCGGGCAGGCGGGAGCCGGAGGGACATTGATCGGCGCGGGAGGCCAGGGGGGCTGCGGGACCACCGCCTGCACCGACTGCATCGACAACGACGGGGACGGCCTGATCGACGGCTTCGACCCGGAGTGCACCGGGTACCTGGACAACGACGAGGGCTCCTTCGCCACGGGGATCCAGGGAGACAACGTGGACGCCTGCAAGCAGGACTGCTTCTTCGATGGCAACAGCGGCCAGGGGGACGACGGCTGCAACTGGGATCTCGCCTGCGATCCGCTGAACCCCGGCGGCAAGCTGGCCAAGCCCTGCCCCTACGAGCCGGACAAGAAAAACTGCCCCGGACCGCCCTCGCAGAAGTGCCTCGACGCCTGCATGAAGAACGTCCCTAACGGCTGCGACTGCTTCGGTTGCTGCGCCTTCCAGACCGCCAGCGGCCCCAAGGCGGTGCTGCTGCTCCCGCAGTGCTCCTTCGACAAGATCGACGACCCCGTCGCCTGCCCCCCCTGCACCCAGGCCAAGGAGTGCAACAACCCCTGCGAGCCCTGCGAGTACTGCCTGGGCAAGACCGAGCTGCCCCCCGAGTGCGCCGGGGGAAGCGGCGGGAGCGGGGGATCGAGCGGCGCCGGCGGCTCCGCGGGCCAGGCGGGAGGCGCCGGCGTGGCGGGCTCTTCCGGCTCCGGGCCGCTCCCCCAGTGTCCCTCGGGCGTCCAGTCCTGCACGCCGACCGCGCCGTGTCCCTCCGGGTATTATTGTCTGACCGGCTGCTGCCAGGTCATCATCAACTGACCTCGCGGCGCGGGCGATCTGTTGATAGCCTCCGGCTATCATGAACCTCGCGCCGCCCCCCGTGTCGCTCCGGCAGCTCCAGTACATCGTGGCGGTGGCGGAGCGGCTGAGCTTCCGGCAGGCGGCGCAGGACTGCCGGGTGGCGCAGCCGTCGCTGTCGAGCCAGGTGGCCCAGGCGGAGGAGGCGCTGGGGGTGCAGCTCTTCGAGCGGAATCGGCGCAAGAAGGTGACGCTGACGGAGGCCGGGCGGGCGCTGGTGGGGCGGGCCCGGGCGCTGCTGCTCGCCGCCGAGGAGCTGACCGATGCGGCCCGCATGCTGTCCGATCCGCTGGCGGGGGCGCTGAGGCTCGGGCTGATCCCGACGCTGGGGCCTTACCTGCTGCCGGAGCTGGCGCCGAGTCTGCGGGAGGCGTTCCCCAGGCTGGCCTTCCTCTGGTCCGAGGAGAAGACCGCGACGCTTCTGGAGCAGATCGCCCAGGGAACCCTCGACGGCGCCCTGCTGGCCCTGGTCCCCGAGGTGGAGGGGATGGCCCGGGTGATCCTGGGGCGCGATCCCTTCGTCTTCGCGGCCCCGGCGGGCCACCCGCTGGCTCGGAGCAAGCGCCCCCTGCGCCCGGAAGAGCTGGAGGGCGAGCGGGTGCTGCTCCTCGACGACGGGCACTGCTTCCGGGACCAGGCGCTCTCGTTCTGCGCCCGGGCGGGCTCCGAGGAGGCAGAGTTTCGGGCCACCAGCCTCTCGACGCTGGTGCAGATGGCCGCCGGAGGGGCCGGCGTGACGTTGCTCCCCTCGACCGCCGTCGCCGTGGAGAACCGCCACCAGGCGCTGCGGGTGCGCCCCTTCGCCGCGGGCGGCCCCTCCCGCACCGTCGCCCTGGTCTGGCGCAAGAACGCCGCCCGCACGCGGACCCTGGAGGCCGTGGGGAAGGCGCTGCGGGAGGTGTACCAGCGGCGTCAGGAGCCTCCCCGGCCCCCGCGTCAGGCGGGAGGCGGCCCGACGTAGCGGGCGCGAGGCCGGAGCAGCCC
>CAZSDX010000868.1:0-1964 GCA_964605685.1 uncultured Polyangiaceae bacterium | reverse complement strand
CGCCGCCTCGGCCCGCACGCCCCAGAACTCGCTCTCGCTGGCAAGCGCGCTGGCGAGGTCATGGACGACCCCCTCTTCGTCGCGGGCGGCGAGGCGGGCGGCGGCGGTCCAGCGGCCGCGGGCGGAGGGGGCCTCGGCGAGCTGACGCCGGAGCATGTCGGCGGGGATCTCGGCAGAGAGGTTGCCCAGGATGAGGAAGCGAGGGTCGAGGACCAGGAAGCGAGGGCGCTCGGCCAGGGGGAGGACGAAGGTCTCGGAAGCGGCCTGGACGTGGAATACCTCGCGGTAAGGCTCCCCCTGCTCGGGGTAGAGGTCGATCTCGAGGTCGAAGGCGAAGAGGGGGAGCTCCGGGGAGGTGCGCTGGGTCTGCTTGACCTCGATCAGGAGCACGCCGGAGCCGTGCTCGATTTTGACCTCGACGTGGGGGTGTCCGGCCTTGAAGATCCACTGGTCGAAGAAGCGCTCCAGGCTGCGACCGCTGGCGTCCTCCAGGGCGCGGAGGAGGTCGCGGGTCTCGACGACGCGGTGGGCGTTGCGCTGGAGGTAGAGGCGAATTCCCTTCCAGAAGACCTCGTCGCCCAGCTCGCGGCGGAGCATGTGGAGCACCCAGCCGCCCTTCTCGTAGAGGTGCCGGTCGAAGAGGTCGATGGGGGCCTCGTAGTCCTGGCAGACGACGGGGCGCTGGTAGCGAGAGGCGGCCTCGCCGAGGTAGGCGTCCAGGTCGCCCTTGAGGCCGTACTCGTACTCGTCGACGCCGAGGCGGCGCTCCCGCTCGACGTGCTCGAAGAAGGTGGCGAAGCCCTCGTTGAGCCAGCCGTGGCTCCAGTCGCGGCAGGTGACGTAGTCGCCGAACCACTGGTGGGCCAGCTCGTGGGCGATGAGGTCGTCGCTCTCGATGTCGAGGGCCGCCCGCTCGTCGAGGAGGATGTGCTCGTACATCGTGGTGGCGGACGTGTTCTCCATGCCGCCGAAGATGAAGTCGCTGACGACGATCTGCGCGTACTTTTCCCAGGGGAAAGGCACGCCCGTCAGCTTCGAGAAGTGCTCGACCATGGCGGGCGTCCGGGCGAAGGTCCGGAGCCCGTCCTGCTCGCGCCCCGGGGGGACCAGGTAGGTGAGGGGCACCCCCGCCGCGGCGCCGCCGTCGATCAGGGAGAAGGAGCCCGCGACCAGGGTCACCAGGTAGCTCGGGTGGGGCTTCGCCTGCTTCCAGTGGAAGACCTCGCCGTCCTCCTCGACGATCCGGGCGAGGAGCGACCCGTTGGAGAGCGCGTACCACCCCTTCGGCACCTTCACCCGCAGCTCGGTGGTCTGTTTGAGGTGGGGCTTGTCGTGGCAGGGGAACCAGTGGCGCGCGTCCTCGTCCTGGCACTGGCTCCAGACCTGGGTGGGGCGCCCCCGCACGTGCTCGTCCGGGGCCAGGAAGTAGAGCCCACGCCGGGGCTTTGCGCTGTACTGCACCGCGATCTTCCCCCGGGAGACCCCCTCCGGTACCGTCACCGAGAGCACGTCCCCGTCGTACACATGGCGAGCGGGGCTGGGCCCCTTGCCCTCGTCGAGGGTCACCGACGCCAGGGTGAACCCCACCGCGTCCAGGCGCAGCTCGGTGGCCTCCTGATCGACCCGCTCGAAGGAGATCGTCGCGGCGCCGCGCACCTGCTTCCCGGGGACGTCGAGGGTCAGGTCCAGGGCGACGTGCTCGAAGGAGAAGGGGCGGTGTCGCTCGTACTTGCGGGACGTCCCCGGGAAGGTGAACGGGCGGGCGACGAGGCCGCGGTGCGACGAGGCGCAAGCGCAGCGGGCGTGGTGGCGGTGGGTGAGGGCCATGGAGGGAGCGAATCCTCCCCGCCCTGGGGGGTCACAGGCAAGCCGGTAATGACCCTCCGGGCGTCGCGGGGGCGGGCGCCGCAGGGGCGGGCGCCGGGGTGGCCGTGCGGGCGACGGCCTCGACCTTCTGCCGCGTC
>CAZSDX010000867.1:0-1970 GCA_964605685.1 uncultured Polyangiaceae bacterium | reverse complement strand
TGCTCGGGGGCAGGGCGGGGCGCGGGGCGAGGGCCGGGGGCGGGGCGGCGCGGTGTCGGAGGACGGGGGGGAGGCATCGCCAAAAATCCTGCCAGAGAGGTCGAGGGGTTACGAGGGGGCACCCACCGCGGGACAAGGGAACCGGGCCGCGGGTCAGCAGGCGAAGTGGCGGGTCTCGCGGAGCGCCTTGCGGAGATCGGGGCGGAAGTCCGGGTGGGCGAGGGAGATCAGGGCCTCGCCGCGCTCGCGGAGGGAGAGCCCGTGGAGGTTGACCACGCCGAACTCGGTGGCGACCCAGTGGACATGGCCGCGGGTGGTGACGACGCCGGCGCCGGTCTTGAGGGTGGGGACGATGCGGGAGATCGTCCCGCGGGAGGCGGTGGCCGGGAGCGCCAGGATGGGCTTCCCGTTGGTGGAGACGGCAGCGCCCCGGAGGAAATCCATCTGACCGCCGATGCCGGAGAAGATCCGGAAGCCGATGGAGTCGGCGCAGACCTGGCCGGTGAGGTCGATCTCGATGGCGGAGTTGATGGCCACCACGTTCTCGTTCTTCTGGATCAGGGAGGTGTCGTTGGTGCGGTCGCAGGGGTGAAATTCGATGACCGGGTTGTCGTGCACGTAGTCAAAGAGGCGCCTGGAGCCGTTGACGAAGCTGGTGACGGTGCGCCCCGGGTGGACCTTCTTGCGCTTGTTGGTGACCACGCCGGAAGTGAGCAGCGGCAGGAGCCCGTCGGAGAACATCTCCGTGTGGACGCCCAGGTCGTTCTTGTTGCCGAGGCGGCGGAGCACCGCATCCGGGATGGCGCCGATGCCCATCTGGAGGGTAGCGCCGTCGTCGATGAGCGGGGCGATCAGCTCCCCGATCCTGTCCTCGATCTCGCCGATCTCCGCGGGCTCGGCCTCGTGGAGGGGGCGGTCGGTGAGGGTGAAGGCGTGGATCCGGTCGAAGGGGACGGCGGTGGCCCCGTGGGTGCGGGGCATCTGCTCATTGATCTCCGCGAGGACGATCTTCGCGGTGTCGACGGCGGCGCGGGCGGCGTCGACGGAGGTGCCGAGGGAGCAGAGCCCGTGGCGATCCGGCGGGGAGAGCTGGACCACCGCCGCGTCCAGAGGGATGTGGCGCTTCCAGAAGAAGCCAGGGATGTCCGAGAGAAAGACCGGGACGAAGTCGCCGCGCCCCTCGTTGACCAAGGGCCGCGCGGAGGGTCCGGTGAAGAAGGAGACGGAGCGGACCCGCGCCTCCATCCCGGGCTCGGTGAAGGGGAAAGGCCCCGCCGTGTGCAGGTGGTAGATGCGCACCCCTTCGAGGGCCGTGTTGCGGGCCAGCGCTTCCAGGAGGGGGGTGGGGGTCGCCGCCGCGCCGTGGACAAACACCCGCGCCCCGCTCTGGACCGAGGCCATCACCTCGTCCGCAGAGCGAGCCCGGGAACGCCAGGAAAGATCGAACATGGCGGGACTAGACCACAACCTGCCGCTCCTGTCTCGCCCGGGCGGCGTCGGCGGCGGCGCTGTCCTGGGAGCCAATCAGCTTCATCCGGGCCTGCGCCTCCCTGCCGGTGGTGGTGTCCCGGGCGCGCACCTGGAGCAACCCGTCGGTGTCGATCTCGAAGGTCACCGAGATCTCGACCTCCCCCCGGGCGGCCTCCCGTAGCCCGGTCAGCTCCAGCTCCCCCAGGACGGTGTTTTCCCCGAAGCGCTTGCTCTCCCCCTGGGCCACCCGCACCCGCACCACCCGCTGGTTGTTGGAGGCGGTGGCGAAGATCCGCGTACCGTCGCAGGGGATGGGGGTGTTGCGGGCGATGATGGTGTCGCAGTAGCCGCCGACGGTCTCCACCGTCAGGCTGAGCGGGGTGACGTCCACCAGCACCGGAGCGGCGACCCGGGGCTGAGGCCGCGGCCCAGGAGCAGCAGGGGCCGGGGCGGGCGCCGCAGCAGGAGCCAGGGGGACCGGCGGCGTCAGCGCGACCGTC
>CAZSDX010000866.1:0-1973 GCA_964605685.1 uncultured Polyangiaceae bacterium | reverse complement strand
GTTCCCCAACGACCTGCTCCACGAGCTGGACCGCATGCGCTTCGTGATCTCGGAGACCGGCGACGAGGTGGTCGCCCGGCACCGCCCGGTGGTCATCATCACCAGCAACAACGAGAAGGAGCTCCCCGACGCTTTCCTGCGGCGCTGCGTCTTCCACTTCATCGACTTCCCCTCGGAGGAGCTGATGAAGCGCATCGTCCGCGTCCACCACCCGTCGCTGGACAGCCACCTGGTCGACCAGGCGGTGGTCGCCTTCTACGAGCTGCGGGCGGTCCCCCGCCTCCGGAAGAAGCCCAGCACCAGCGAGCTGATCGACTGGCTCGCGGTCCTGGCCCGGAGCGAGGTCGGCGCCGACCGGCTCCGCCGCGAGCTGCCGCTGCCCTTCGCCGGCGTCCTGCTGAAGAAGGAGCAGGACCACAACGCCCTGGCGGAGCACCGCTCCGGCGGCGCGCGGCGTCGCTGAGCTACCTCGGGTGGAGCAGCGTGTACCCCACCATCGCCAGCACCCCGCCCGCGGCGACGACCAGGATCACCGCGACGACCAGCAGCCACGGGGGAGCCCCCTGGCGCTGCGGCGCCGGGACCGCAGCCGAAGGCGCCATCGTGAGCGGGGCCTGGGGCGGCGCGTGGGAGTGGGGTGGCGCGGGCTGCGAGGGGGGGTAAGCGTAGACCTGCGCCGGAGCGGGGGCCGCCGCAGGGGGGGCCATCTGCTGGTAGATCTGCGTGGGGGCCTCCGGGGAGATCGGCTGGGGGGCCTGGTAAGGTTGCTGGGGGGGAGGGGCGCCGTAGCCGTGGGGAGAAGGCGGGGCGGCGGCGTAGCCCCCGGAGCTGGGGGCCGGCGAGGAGGCGGGGGGAGCCGGGAACTGGGGCGTGGAGATGGCGAAGGGCGACGAGGCGATGTAAGGGGCCGGGGCCGGGGCGGAGAGGAGAGCACGCCAGGCGGCGGCGGCCTCCGCGGCGTTCTGGAAGCGCTCGTTCGGGTTGCGCTTGAGGCAGCGGTCGATCCACGCCTGGAGCTGCGGGGGGAAGGGCTTGCTGGACACCTGCTGGAGCGTGCGCGGCTCGGAGCTGGTCTTGAGCTGGACCAGCTCGATCATGCTGCGGGCGCTGTAGGGGAGGTGCCCCGTCATCGCCTGGAAGACCAGCGTCCCGACGGCGTACACGTCGGCCCGCTGGTCGACGCTGGCGGCCCGCTGGATCTGCTCCGGGGGCATGAACATGAAGGAGCCCAGCGCCTGTCCTGGCTCGGTCAGCGTGTTCTTGGCCATGGTTTTTGGCAGCTTGGAGATGCCAAAATCGAGGATCTTGATCCTCACCCCGCCGTCGGGTCGTTTTTCCAGGAAGACGTTGGAGGGCTTGAGATCCCGGTGGATGATCCCGACGGCGTGGGCGTCCTGGAGCCCCCGGAGGATCTGCTCCACCATCGGGTGGATCGCCTCCAGGGACATGACCCCGGTGCGCCGCAGGTAGTCCAGCAGGTTCTCCCCCTCGAGCAGCTCGAAGACGATGGCGATGCCGTGCACCGGGTCGTCCTGGATATCCAGGACCTGGGTCACGTGGTCGCTGTTGATCATTCCCGCGGCCTTCGCCTCCCTCCGGAAGCGCTCGATGGCGTCGCCCCTCGCCTTGGCGTCGGGGCGCAGCAGCTTGAGCGCTACCTTGCGCTCGGTGCGGGTGTTGCGGGCCCGGAAGAGCTCCCCCATCCCCCCCTTCCCAAGGGGTCCGAGGATCTCGTAGGTGCCCGCGATGACGGTACCGGAGGATAGGTCCACGCTCCGGCGAGCCTACGGGGGTTTGTCGCCCGGCGGAAGCCCCGCCTCGTTGCCCCCGGAAGGCATCAAGTACCGTGCCAGGCTTTCCCCGAGGGAGACGTAGCCTCGCGGGGTCAGGTGGATGCCATCGGCACCTCCGCGGGGCTGGGCCTCGGCGGCCCACCGCGCCATGCCCCCGGGGCCGCCCATGGCGTCCAGGGC
>CAZSDX010000865.1:0-1973 GCA_964605685.1 uncultured Polyangiaceae bacterium | reverse complement strand
GGGGCTCGCCCCGCTGGAGCCGGCCTTCCCGGGGGCGAGGGTGCTGCGGTCGGCGGGGGATCCGTGGGCGGCGCTGGCGGCGCTCCACGAGCTCAAGGGCCAGGAGGGCGTGGAGGCGGAGCTGGACATGCTGCGTACCTACGAGCGCCGGAGCATCCCCAACGACCCGCGCTTCCCGGAGCAGTGGCACCTGAAGAACACGGGGCAGAACGGGGCCACGGTGGGGGTCGACGGGCGCGTGGACGAGGCCTGGGATGTGACGCAAGGAGATCCGCAGGTGGTGGTGGCGATCAACGACGACGGCGTCGACCTCAACCACCCGGACCTCAAGGACAACCTGCTGGGCGCCCTCAACTTCCCGGAGGACTGGGAGACGAGGCTCCAGATCGGCACCTTCGGCGGCCACGGGACGCCATGCGCCGGGGTGGCTGCGGCCCGGGGCGACAACGCGCTGGGCGGCTCCGGGGTGTGCCCGAGGTGCAAGATCCTGCCGCACCTGCTGGGGGAGACCCAGGGGATCAGCTTCGCCGTCACCGACGAGGACGTGGCCAAGGGCTTCGTGGCCATGGTGGACGCGGGCGCCTGGGTGATCTCCAACAGCTGGGGGCCGTCCGGCGGCGACCCGAACTTCGACGGGAACGCCTTGATCCCCCTGCTCTCCCCGGTGGTCCAGGAGGCCTTCGATTACGCGGAGACCAAGGGCCGCGGCGGCAAGGGGACGGTGATCCTTTTCGCCGCAGGCAACTCCAACGCGCTGTTCGACAACTACTCCAGCTACGAGACCAACCTGGCGGTGGGCGCCGTCGACGACCTGGGGCTGAAGTCGTACTACAGCAGCTTCGGCCCCGGCATGGACATCTCCGCCCCCTCCAACGGCGGCCTCCAGGGCATCACCACCACCTCGCCCTCGACCGGCGGTGATGGCGTGACCGACTCCTTCGGCGGCACGTCGTCCGCCTGCCCCTTCGTCGCCGGGGTGGCGGGCCTGGTGCTCTCGGCCAACCCGGAGCTGACCGCCGCCGAGGTGCGCTCCATCCTCAAGCAGACCGCCCGGAAGATCGACCGCGCCGGGGGCGAGTACAACGAGGAGGGCGAGTCGCCGTTCTACGGCGCGGGCCTGGTGAACGCCGCGGCGGCGGTCCGCATGGCCAAGGGCCTCTGCAACGGCGCCGACTGCGTCGCCCCCTCGGACGTGTGCCAGGGCGACTGCGACCGGGACGTGTGCGGGGCCTGCCGCACCGACGCCGACTGCAAGGAGGGCCTGGTTTGCCAGGCGGCCCCGGGGCTCGGGGCCCAGGTCTGCGTGGCCAAGGCGCCCCCCGAGGGGTGCCCGGCGAACACGACATCCCGGGGGGACTATTGCGTCCCGGATCGCACCTTCTGCGGATTGTGCCAGGCGACCGAGAGCTGCAACGCCAGCGACGATAACTGCAACGGTGAGCGGGAAGAGGGGCTGGAGAGCTGCTCCACCGCACGCCGCTGCCTCGACCGGGACGAGGACTGCGGGCCAGGCGAGATCTGCGCAGCAACCATCTGCGTCAAGGCCTGCAAGAAAGACACGGACTGCGAGGGAACCGGGCGCTGCCGCAAGACCAAGACACGCTACGGGAAGACCAAGAGCGCCAAGGGATGTGGCCTCGACCCGCTCCGGGCCTGCAAGATTGCCTGCGAGTCCGTCGCCTCCACCGTGGAGGACGAGAGCCGCGAAAATTTTACCGGCTGCATGGAGGACGGCGAGGCCGCCTGCGGCACGGTCTTCTCCTGCATCTCGACCCTGCCCATCAGCAGCCCGGGCGGCGGTGGGCAGTGATAGGATGACCCATGCGCTACCCCACGCCCCGGCGCCTCTCCCTGGCGCTCGTTGCCACCTTGTCCGCCCTGGCCCTCGCTGCCGCCTGCTCGTCCGCGGGAGGGGCTGATCCGGGCGGCGCCTCGCCCTCCACCGGCGGAGGCGGCGGGAGCGACGCGGGCGC
>CAZSDX010000864.1:0-1983 GCA_964605685.1 uncultured Polyangiaceae bacterium | reverse complement strand
CCCGAGCGGCGCCAGGCGCTCGCGACGGGGGCGCCGGGGAGGGCGCGGCGGGTGAGCGAGACGTCCTCCTCCGTCCCCGTGAAGTCGAAAACTACCTCCCCGCGAGCCCGCTCGTAGGCGAGCCTGAGGCGGATCCTCTCTGGCGCAGAGGCCCCCTGAAACGAGGCGTCCTCGATCCTGGGGACGCCGCCCCCTGCCGCGTGTCCGACCAGCGAAAGCGCGTGGTAGAGCACCTCCGCGAGGGGCAGCCTCCCCCAGGAGCGCACGGCGTCGGGGCTCCCGGGGGGGCAGCGCCGGGTGAAGGAGATCTCCGGCAGGTGATCCGCCCCGTAGAGGGCCTCCACACCGGCGGAGAAGACCATGTTGTGCGCCGGGATCAGCGGCGTGCCGGGGCGCTCGCTCGCCGCCAGCACGAGCGCCTCCGCCTCGGCCTCGGTGCGCGTGAAGGGCTTCTCCACGAGGGCAGGGACCCCGCGGGCCAGGGCCAGCCTTGCCAGGTCGTGGTGGGCGTGGGTCGCTGCGGCGATCACGATCCCTTCGGGGCGGACCTCGTCGAGGACCTCCTCCAGGGAACGAAAGGCCGGGCAGCCGCCGAATTCCAGGAGATCCGCCTCGGGCGCGTGGGGAGAGGCCACCGCGTCGATGGAGATTCCGGGGACGGAGCGCGCCGCCCGGGCCAGGCGGCGGGCCTGGAGGCCGCTGCCGACGAGGGCAACGCGCACCGGGCGGCTCCGCTCCGCCGGGAGCACCGGCAAGGCCCGCGCGGGGGACGCCGGAGCCGCCGTGTCGGAACGGAACCAGGCCAGCCCCTCCCGCTCCGCGGCGCGGTCCCGGAGCCGCTCCGGGACGTCCTCGAAGGAGTGAATCGCCTCCCGGTACAGCTCGCCGCGCCCGGAACGGTACTCGCGCAGCTCCTCGTCGGAAATGACCCCCCCCGGGAGGGCCTTCAGCTCTCCGAGGCCGTAGGCGGCCACGTAGCGCTGCCAGAGCCCAGTGCATGGACGGCTGTAGCGGCAGGCGTTGCAGGTCTCGGCGCGTTGCTTCTGGGGGGCGTCCTCCGAGGCGGCCTCCGAGGAGAGACCGAGCACGTCGGACCAGGCGGCGAATTCCCTCAGGAAGCAAGGTGGGATCCCCTGCCGGGAGCCCACATGAAAGGGCTGTCCGAGCTCCAGGGCCCGGTACATCGCCCGCCGCAGGTCCGGCAGGACATCGGAGAGCTTCGGGACCAGGGAGAAGTTGTCGATGGCCTTGTACTGCGGCGTGACGAAGGCGAACGAGATCCGGATCTTTCCGGAAAATTCCCTGTGAACGAACTCGACGAAGGCTCGGAGGTAAGGGAAATTTCTCGCCGTGATGACGTGGTTGATCAGCGTCTCGACGCCGGCATCCAGAAGCAGGTGGAGCGCCCGCACCGTCCTTGCGTGGTCCCCCACCTTCTGGGTCATCACCCTCGACAGGTGCTCGTCGTGGGCGTGGAGGGACACGAAGGCGTGGGTGAGCCCCGCCTCCCGCAGCCTCCGCACCCTGCGCTCGTCGTCCAGGAGCACCCCGTTGGTGACCAGCTCGATCTCCCGGATCCCCAGACGTCGTGCGGCGTCGAGGAACATCGGGAGATCTCGCGAGAGGGTCGGTTCACCCCCGCTGAAGGAGATCCGCTCCACTCCGCGCCTCGCCGTCCGGGAGATCGCCTTCAGCATTTCCGCCGGATCCGTCCAGACGTTGCCTGACGTCTCGTTGGCGCTGCAAAACGAGCAGTCCTGGTTGCAGTTCACCGTGGGCCGCAGCACCACCATCCCGGCCCCCGAGGCGGCCTTGCGGTGCTCCGCGGTGAACACCGGTGCCCCCGGGCTCCGCTGCGCGTACATCGCCCGGGGCCGGTGGCCGTAGGCGGCCAGCCCCCCCGCCCCGTGGGCCTCCCGGTAGGCCGCGACGACGCCGGAGCACTGGCGCCTCGCGGCGCAGCCCTCGCACGGCTCCGGGTAC
>CAZSDX010000863.1:0-1984 GCA_964605685.1 uncultured Polyangiaceae bacterium | reverse complement strand
AGGGCGAGCTGCTCGGCGCGGGCGGCGCGCTCCTGCGCCTCGGCGAGCTGGCCGCCGGTGCGGCGGAGGCGCTCGGCGAGGTAGCCGGAGAGGAGCGCCGCCAGGGTGAGGGCCAGGACCGCCTGGGAGAAGGGGAAGGAGAGGCCCTTCCAGGTGAGCAGGTAGAGGGTACGGAGCTGGTCCGGCGGGGGAGCGAGGAGGCCGGTGACGAAGCCGGCGCACATCAGCGACAGGAGCAGGAGGGCCACGACGGCGGAGACGACGACGCCGGTGAGGCCATCGACGACGGCTCCCAGCAGGCAGGTGAGGCCGTAGAACGAGGTGAGGCCGCTGGAGACGCCGCCGGAGACGTAGGCGAGGAGGGTCCAGGTGATCTGGTCGCCGAGGATCTGCCAGTAGGCGACGGCGCGCAGGTGGCGGCCGCGGCGGAGCAGGGCGGCCTGGGCCGCGGAGGAGGCGAAGGCGGCGGCCAGGACGCCGAGGATGAGCTGGCCGGAGAAGATCCCGAAGAGGTCCTGGTCGCGGAGGTGGAGGAACCCGGTGAGGGTGAGGAGCGCGAGCAGCACCGCGAGGCGCAGCGCCGTGAGCCACGCGAGGCGCGAGCGCAGGGCACCGGGGGAGACGGGGCTCACTCGGTCTTGATGTTCCCGGCGAGGTCGAAGATGGGCATGTACATGGCGACCATGATGGTGCCCACCATGCCGCCGATGAAGACCATCATGATGGGTTCGAGCAGGCTGGTGAGGGCGGCCACCGCCACGTCGACCTCCTCCTCGTAGAAGTCGGCGATCTTCGAGAGCATCTGGTCGAGGGCGCCGGTCTGCTCGCCCACGGAGATCATCTGCACCACCATCGAGGGGAACACCGCCTTCTCCGTCAGCGGTTCCGCCATGTTCTTGCCCTCCGCCACCTTGGCGCGCACGTACATGACGCCCTCCTCGACGATGAGGTTTCCGGAGGATTTGGCGCAGATCTCCAGGGCGTCGAGGATGGGGACGCCGGACTGGAGCAGGGTGCCTAGGGTGCGGGTGAAGCGGGCCACGGCGATCTTCTGCATCACGGGGCCGAGGATCGGCAGCGTGAGCAGGAGCCGGTGGAAGAACCGCTTCCCCTTGGGGTTGCGGTAGAGGGAGGTGAGCCCCACGATCGTGCCGATGATGCCCAGCACGATGAACGGCAGGTTGCCCACGAAGGCGTGGGACATCGCCACGACGACCTGGGTGATCTTGGGCAGCTGCCCCTTGCCGCCGAAGTCCTTGAACATGTTCTCGAAGGCGGGGATGACGAAGACCATCATCACCGCCAGCACCGCCGCGGCGATCACCGCCACCAGGGCCGGGTAGGTCATCGCCCCCTTCACCTGGCGCATCAGCTTGACCCGCTTCTCGATGTACACCGCCAGCCGGTTGAGGATCGTGTCGAGGATGCCGCCCACCTCGCCCGCCTGCACCAGGTTCACGTACAGCTCGTCGAACACCTTGGGGTGCTTGCGGAGCGCGTCGCTGAAGGTGGACCCTTGCTCCACCGAGTTCTTGATGTCCTTGAGCGTGTCGGCGAAGAACTCGTTCTCCGTCTGCCCCGACAGGATCTCCAGGCACTGGACCAGCGGCAGCCCGGCGTCGATCATCGTGGCGAACTGCCGCGTGAACGTCACCAGATCCTTCGCCTCGACGGAGCCTCCCAGCTTGATGTTGAACGAGATCTTCCTGGAGATCTTCACCGGGCTGAGCTGCTGTTCCTTGAGCCGCTTCTCGACCTCGGTGGCCCCTTCCGCCACCATCGTGCCCTTGCGCAGCTCGCCGCTGCGCGCCCGCGCCTCGTAGACAAACTCGGCCATCAATTCCCAAGGATACCCGCTCGCCGCCCCCAGGGTCAAAGAATGCCCGAAATCTACCTCCCCCTGCCCGCCTCCGCCGCCTGGCCCCGGGATCTCGACGCCGTCGCCGCCCTGGTCACCCACGACCTCGCCGCCGCCCCCGCCGCC
>CAZSDX010000862.1:0-1999 GCA_964605685.1 uncultured Polyangiaceae bacterium | reverse complement strand
GCAGCAGCGCGGGCAGCGGCGGGAGCAGCGCCGGGAGCGGTGGCAGCGACGCCGGTGCGGGCGGCGTGGGGGCTGGAGGCCAGGGAGGGACCGCGGGGAGCAGCGGCGCGGGCGGCAAGGTGGAGGTGGGGGAGCTCTACGAGAAGCTGGCCAAGGCGCGGCAGACGTGCAGCTTCGGCCCCGGGCAGAAGACCACCCAGACCATCGGTCCGGAGGTTCCTCACGGCGACGCGCTTCCCTTCGAGCACATCGTCGTGCTGATGCTGGAGAACCGCAGCTTCGATCACTACTTCTCCAGGCTCCCTGAGGTCGGCGTCACCGACGTGGACGTGGCCGATGAGAGCCACTTCAACTACGATCCGGATACCTCCCCGCCCACCAAGATCAACTTCTACCACGAGCCCCGCTACTGCATCAAAGACGTGGCCCACCACTGGACCGAGGTGCACCTCCAGTACGGCGGCGGCAACATGGACGGCTTCGTCGCCACCAACAACCCGGGCGGCGGCAGGGCCATGGGGTACTACGACCAGAGCGACCTGCCGTACTACTACTGGCTCGCCAGGACCTTCTCCATCAGCGACCGGAATTTCTCCTCGCTGCTGGGGCCCACCTGGCCCAACCGCTTCTACTTCTACGGGGCCACCTCCTGGGGGAACACCAAGACCGGCGACCTGGGCAGCCTGCTCCCCGGCTCGATGCCCTCCAAGGGCAAGAGGATCACCGAGCAGCTCGACGAGGCCAAGCGCTCCTGGAAAATCTACCGCGACGGGCTGGTCTCCTTCGCCATCGTCTTCGAGCAGAACACGAAGCACTTCGGCAGCTCGATGGCGAAGTTCGACGAGGATGTGGACAACAACACCCTCCCCAACCTCGCCATCCTCGACCCCAGCTTCACCGGCTCCAACCAGAACGACGAGCACCCCCCGGCCAACATCCAGAAGGGACAGAAGTTCGTCGAGCGCGTGCTCTCCAAGCTGATGAGCAAGCCCGAGGTCTGGAAGAAGACCGTCTTCTTCCTCATGTACGACGAGCATGGCGGCTTCTACGACCACGTGCCGCCGCCCCCCGCCTGCGAACCGGACAACGAGGTCCCCCCCGACTTCAAGTTCGACCGCCTCGGGATCCGCACTCCCCTCGTCGTCGCCTCTCCCTTCACGAGGGCGGGCTACGTCAGCCACTACGTCACGGATCACACCAGCGTCACGCGCTTCATCCAGAACCGCTTCGACCTCCCCGCCCTGACCCGCCGCGACGCCAACGCCTGGCCGCTCCTCGACCTCTTCGACTTCGACAACCCCCCCTTCCTCACGCCGCCCTCCGGCGCCCCCGAGGCCACCATCGACGCCGCCCCGGAGGACTGGTGCAAGTCCAACCCCCCGGGCACCGGCCTCCCCTGAACGTCCCTCAGAAGTGGAAATCCACCGAGTAGTCGATGCAGGCGTTCTGCGTCGCCGTCACCCGGATGTAGATCTCCGCCGAGTCGTCGTCCGTGACGCTGCCGGCGCAGTCGTGGTCCGACTTCACCTCGCCCGGTCCCTCGACGCAGCACCCCGGTAGCCCCGCCTCGTTCTCCTCGTAGAGCGACCCCTTGCTCGTGCACTCGTGGTCCTGCGTCTTGTCCGGGCAGGCCGTGAAGATGCACAGCTTGATGCCGCCCGTGTCCGTCTTCGCCGAGGGGTCCGTCACCGAGAAGGTCGTGTCCTTCCCCTTGAACCGGAAATAGTCCGTGTCCCCGGGGCTCACCGTCCCGACAATCGCCGGCTTCTTCCCCTTGTACCCCACGCTCCCGTCCGTGTCCGTCCCCGAGATCTCGCACGGCGCCGGCGTGCACGCCGCCGCCGCCAGCGCCGTGCTGTTGTTCGGCTCCACCCCCTGATCCTCGCAGCTCACCCCACCGCTCCCCCCCGACCCGCCGCTGCCTCCGCTGCCCCCGCTCCCGCTCGACCCACCGCTCCCCGCCGCGCCGCCTTGCCCCGCGTCGCTCCCGCCGCTGCCC
>CAZSDX010000861.1:217-2004 GCA_964605685.1 uncultured Polyangiaceae bacterium | reverse complement strand
GCCACGGCGCCCCCGGCGGCGACCGCGGTGCGCTGCTCCCGGCGGCGGCGCTCTGCCAGCGCCGCGACCTGCTGGAGCTCGTCCCGGTCGAACCAGGTGCCGTGCTCCTCACAGATGTCGATCAGCAGGGAAGGATCGCCGCCGGGAATACGGCGCAGCGGCTTGCCGCACTCGGGGCAGCGGATCGAGGTGTCAAGATCGACCCTCTGCTGCGCGCTCTTCGAGGCGCTCTGGGCCAGGGAGACCACCTGAGGGTTGATGCGGGCGACGACCTGGCTGGTGGAGGCGTTGTCCAGCCAGAGGCCGCCGCATCCACCGCATCCGTGGAGCGTGATGGTGCCCGCCGGAGGCACCTGGATCTGCGCCACGTGGAGCTGGAGGGAACAGCGGGGGCATCTGAGGGGAGAGAGGGCGCTCGCCATGGTCGAGGATGGAAGCTCTCTAGAGGCGGCAGGTCAAGGCGCGAGGTCGCTCAGGGGTCGCAGGCGCCCGGGATCTCTCCGCGGCGCGGCCACCCGGAGAGCGCCTGGCTGGCCAGCCGTCCCGAGAGCGCCGCGCTCTCCATGGCGCCGCTGTCCAGGCCGTTGCGCGTCCAGTCCCCGGCGAAGTACAGGTTGGAGAACCCCGAGGGGTCGTGGGCCGGGAGCCGGTAGCGCGTGCTCCCCGCCACCGTGAGCACGTAGCGCTCCGACGGCGACACGTTGGCCCGCTCGTACCGGCAGGAAGGCGCCCGGAACCCGGGCATCAACACCCGGGGCACCACCCGCGAGAGCAGGTGATCCGCGTCCTCGCTCACCTGCCTCCGGGCCTCCTGCTCGTCCATCCCTTGCGCGTCGTCCACCGGCCCCTCCTCGGTCAGCCGCAGGGGCCGCTCGTCCCGCAGCGGGCTGACGAACCAGGACTGATGCACCGGGGCGCCTTCCCCCCATTCCTCCGCCTGGATCAGGTGGCTCAGATCCGCCCAGACGTTGAGCGGGCTCCGATCGCTGTACCAGAAGCCGGTGATCGGGCGCCCCTCGGGGCGGAAGCCAGCCTCCCGGGAGGTGACCGAGGACCAGACCTGGAGCGACTGGGTGCGGGTTGTCCGGAGGTTCCGGACCATGGCGGCGTAGCGCTCGTTCTTCCGGAGGAGATCCGGGCAGAGGTACGGGTGGGCACCCACCGGGATCCCGAGGATCACGTCGTCGAAATCGCGCCCGTGCTCCAGCGTGATCCGGTCCAGGTCCGGTTCGACCCGGTAGGATTCGAGGTCGATTTCCCGCAGCCTGTCGGCATCATCAAGCTGCTCGTAGCGAGGCCGGGAGGGCCAGCAAGGGACGCCGTGGACCTCGACCAGCGGCTCGTAGTCGTCGAGCCCGGGGCGCAGCCGGGCCTGGCGGGCGACGGTGATGCGCTGGACGAGGCGCCCCTCCTCGTCGGCCTCGACGGAGAGGACCCGGTGGAAGAAGCGGAAGCGGACGCCGCGGCGGCGGAGCACCTCGTAGAGCGGGGCGAAGAGTACATCGCCGGTGGCCCAGGTGAACTTCCAGCCGAAGGCGGCCTTGTAGGCGAGGGAGGCGCGGATCACGCCGCGGAGGAGGGAGCCGGCTCCGTAGTCGGCGCAGGGAGCGAAGCGGTGCCCCGGGGGCACGCGGGTGTCCCCGTCGCGGTAGGCGAAGGAGGACTCGTACATGACCCGCATCAGCACGCCGTCGCCGGTCAACCCGCCGTCGTCGAGGAGCCTCGGGAGCATCCAGTCGCGGAAGTTGATCTCGTCGAGGGGGGAGAGATCCTTGCCGAGCCAGCCG
>CAZSDX010000861.1:0-207 GCA_964605685.1 uncultured Polyangiaceae bacterium | reverse complement strand
ACCAGGCCGTTGAGGCGGTCATTCTGGGCTCGGCCCTCCAGGAGGCCGACCAGGATCGCCGTGCTGAAGTTGAGAAGCATCCAGGAGCGGCGCAGCCGGTCGTTGTCCAGGCGCCCCCGGAGGGCCAGCCAGGCCCCCCGCCGCGCTACCACCAGGGCCGCCGCCGCCGCCTTCTCGGCCCCCCTCCGGGCGAGGGCGCGGGGGCGC
>CAZSDX010000860.1:0-2019 GCA_964605685.1 uncultured Polyangiaceae bacterium | reverse complement strand
TCCGGCGTAGACCGACGTCTCAACCTGGATGAAGCAGCAGTGCGGGCGTTCCTTCTGGCGGCGCTCGCGGTCGGCGCGCTGGCGGTGGCCCTGGGGGCGCTGCTGGCGTCGCGCACGACCCGCCCCCTCGGCTCCCTCGTGGCGCTCACCCGCGCCTATGCTGCCCGGCGCTTCGACGAGCAGGTCGAGGTGAAGACCGGCGACGAGCTCCAGGCGCTGGGGGAGGCCATGAAGCGCATGGCCAAAGAGCTCCAGCAGAGCGAGGCGGAGCTGGCGCGCCGCGCCCGCACCCAGGCGGCGCTCTCCCGGTTCTTGCCCGAGGCGGTGGCGCTGGCGGTGGCCGACGGGCAGCACCAGGTGGCCCTCGGCGGCGAGCGCCGCGAGGTCACCGTGCTGTTCGCCGACGTGGTCTCCTTCACCCGCTTCGCCGAGGAGGCCCCCCCCGAGCGGGTCACCGCCTTCCTCAACGAGCTGTTCACCGTGCTGACCGAGGTGATCTTTCGCCACGGAGGTACCGTCGACAAGTTCCTCGGCGACAGCGTGATGGCGATCTTTGGAGCCCCGACGGCGCAGCAAGACCACGCGCTCCGCGCGGTGATGGCCGCCGAGGACATGCACCGCTTCGTCTCCGCCAGCGCGCCGGCCTGGCGGGATAGCTACGGGATCGACGTGCAGCTCGCCGTGGGGATCAACAGCGGGGAGGCGGTGGTGGGGAACCTCGGGAGCGAGTCCCGGATGGAGTACACCGCCATCGGCGACGTGGTGAACGTGGCCGCCCGCCTGGAGACCGTGGCGCGCCCGGGGCAGACCCTGCTCACGGACGCCGTGGCCCGGCGCTGCGCCGGCCAGGGTTTCTCGTTCTCGACCCTCGGCCCCCACCCGCTCCGGGGCAAGAGCCGCTCCGTCGAGGTTCTCCAGCTCGACACGTGACCCCATGACGACCCAGGAAGATCCCGACGACCTGCGCCCTTGCCTCGCCTGCCGGCGCGTCACCCTCTGCCAGCGCCCCTGCGCCTTCTGCGGGACCCCGGTGCCGGCCCGTTACATCGGCGCCATCGTCTCGGGGAAATTCCGGGTCGAGGGGCTGCTGGGGCAGGGCGGGATGGGCGCCGTCTACCACGCGATCCACACCGACCTCCAGGAGCGGGTGGCCATCAAGTTCCTGAAGACCTCGCTGGCCGCCAGCGCCGAGGCCCGCGAGCGCTTCCGCCGGGAGATCGTCGCCCTGGTGCGGCTCCGCCACCCGGGCATTGTCACCATCCTCGACGCCGGCGAGCACGAGGGGGCGCCCTTCATGGTCATGGAGCTCCTCCAGGGGCAGCCCCTCAACGTCCTGGTCACCCACGGCGCCATGCTCGCCCCCGACCGGGCCTACCACGTCATCGATCAGATCTTCCAGGTGTTGGACGCGGCCCACCGGGTCGGCATCGTCCACCGGGACCTCAAGCCCGAGAACGTCTTCCTGCTGGAAGGCCGCGGGCAGAACGACTCCATCAAGCTCCTCGATTTCGGGATAGCTCAGGTGACCTTCGCCTCCCACGATGCACGCCTGACCCAGCCCGGCACCGTCGCCGGGACGCCCTACTACATGAGCCCCGAGCAGTGCCGCAACCTCACCGTCGGGCCCCCCACGGACGTCTACGCCGCCACCGTGATGCTCTTCGAGATGCTGGCCGGTGAGCTCCCTTTCCGCGCCAACTCCGCCGCGGAGATCATGGCGCAGCACCTCTACGTACCCCCGCCCAGGCTGAGCGAGCGTGGGCAGCGCCCCACGGTACCACCGGGCATCGAGGCACTGATCCAGCGGGGACTGGCGAAGGAGCCAACCGCCAGGCCCTCGGCGATCCAGTTCCGGGAGGCCCTGGCGGCGGCGCTCCGGGGCGCGGACCTCGCCACCACCCAGCAGAACCTCGCCGCCTCGCGCCCCCGGAATGCCGCCCTCTCCCGGGAGGACCGGGCGCTCACCCTGCCCAGGCAGGCGCCGGCGGTGGCCCCGGCCCCGGGGACGCTGCGGGCGCT
>CAZSDX010000859.1:0-2035 GCA_964605685.1 uncultured Polyangiaceae bacterium | reverse complement strand
GGGGGCATCCCAGGTCAGATCGAGGCGCCCTCCGCCGGGCGCCGCCGCCGCCAGCCAGGGCAGCAGCGCCACCGCGAGCCCGGCGCGTCCCCTCAATGGAGCATGCTTTTACCCCGGCCGACCTCGTCGAAGACGCCGCGCTTCTTGGCGTCGGCGAGGACCCGGAGCGCGGTGCGGTAGCCGCGGAGCACGAGGGAGCGGGCGGCGAAGCGGTTGAGGTAGCCGAACATGCCGATGTCCGGGGCGATGTCGAGGAAGGTGACCCGCGGGTAGAGCCTCGACAGCAGCTCGACGCCGCGGCGCTCCTTCTCGGTGAGGAGGATGTTGAGGGACTGGTTGAGCACCTTGGGCATCATCGCTCGGGCGACGGAGCGCTCCTCCTCGGCGCGGAGCTCGGGGCGGTAGATGTTGGAAATGATGACCACGTCGGCGCCGGCCTCGACGGCGAGGTCGGCGGACAGGGTGCGGGCGACCTCGCCGTCGACGTAGAAGCGGTCGCCGATGCGGTAAGGCCGGAAGAGGCCAGGGACGCAGCAGGAGGCGGCGACCGCCTGGCTGACGGGGATGCGGTCGTGGTAGCCAGGGCCGAAGACGACGCGCTCGGCCCGGTCGATGTCGACGGCGGTGACGAAGACCGGGTGGGGGAGGTCACGGAAGTCGTTGGAGGGGAGCGCCCGGGCCAGGTACCGCTCCAGCCTGTCCATGCTGAAGAGGCCCGAGAGCAGGTAGCCCGGGTCAAGGAGCTGCGCGGCGGTGGGCCCCCCGAGGAAGGTGCCGACGTGGAGCCGGGGCCCCTGGTGGCGGCGGCGCCAGGGGAGGCGGAAGCCGTCGAGGAGCACGTCGAGGGGGATGTCCTGGCCGTAGGTGGCCCCGATGATGGCCCCGGCGCTCGCGCCGACGAAGATCTCGGGCAGGATGCCGAGCTCCTCGCAGGCCCGGAGCACGCCGAGGTGAGCGATACCGCGCGCAGCGCCACCGCTGCCGACGAATGCGATCTTGGGTCGCGCCATGGCAGCGCATTCTTACATGCCGGCGAGGATCTTGTACGAATCTCCGTCGACTTCCAGCTCCAGGCGGTTATCCGACACCTTGTGCTTCCAGTCGTCCTGGGTGAGCCCGGGGCTGCGCCAGGAGGCCGAGTAGGTGTAGATCACGAAGATCTTGTTGTTTTCGCCCTTCTCGATGCGCCGGTAACGGATCTCGTAGCGGATGGCCTTGGTCTCCTCGAAGCGCGTCTCCAACCACTCCCGCAGGCCATCGTAGTCCATGTCGTCGGTGGGGTCGACGTTACCCCCATCCTCGTAGTAGCGAGGCGAGGCCATGGCCAGGAGCGTGGCGGTGTCTTTTTGTTCCAGGGCGCGGCGGTAGCGCTCGCAGAACTGGACGACCTGGCGATTTTCGTCCGTGTCCTCGACGTCGGTGTTGGGGATGTAGTGGGTCGCGCACCCCGCCCCCCCGAGCCACACCCCCACCGCAACCCACCGGATCCAACGCAACCCACGGACCATGCTGATGCCTTCCAACCGAGCGGAGCGCCGGGACATTCCCGGAGCACGAGGGAACCATGCCAAAGGCCCGGCGCAGCGGCAAGCCATCTAGCCCCCACCATCCGGGTCGAGGAAGGCCCGCGGAGCTGGAGGGGACCCCTCCCCCTCGCAGCGCACCTGCACCCGGAGCTGCGCCGCCTCGCTCCGGTAGGTGGCCTCGCCGCAGGGCCCCCCGCGGGCCTCGATGGTCTCCCGATCCCCGCCGGAGCGCCGCTCGATCCGGAGCACGTCGCCCTCGCTCTCCACGGTGATCTGCCCTCCTCGGGCGTCCCGCAGCCTCCAGCGGGGGCCGTCGGAGGCCTCCTCGATCTCGCCATCGAGGGGCGAGAGCAGCCACCAGCGGAGGAACGCCGTGGGGCGCCCCGGCCCCAGGGCCTCCGGCTCCCGCTCGACGCGCTCCACCGCGGGGACCGCCAGGCGGGCGTGGGGGCCGTCGATCCAGAGGTCCAGGGCCAGCGCCCCGGCAGGCCCGACGAGCTGGAGCCGGA
>CAZSDX010000858.1:0-2041 GCA_964605685.1 uncultured Polyangiaceae bacterium | reverse complement strand
GGCGGCCTCGTCGGCGAGAGCCGCACCCGTGTGGACGGTCTTGTGAACAAGGCCCTACCGGTCGGAGCCGGGCGGGATCAGCGTCGCGGAGAGCCCCGGGATCGGCCGCGTCGGGCGCTGGCTGGCGGGCGTCTCGTGGGTGTCCGGGATCCTGGGGAGGCTGAGCCGGGTCGTCCGTGTCAGGTCCGTCGCGTCCAGATCCAGGAAGCCGCCGTGGAGGCGGAGCACCTCGTTGTACCAGATGCCCCGGGCTTCCTCCTCTTCCGCGGGCGGAGGGGCCGACTCCGGCGCAGCGGGGTGCTCCTGTGCGCCGTGGATCTCCTGGAATTCCAGCACGAACATCGGACCATCGACGCGCCCTTGGAGCACCAGGTCATGGCGCCAGGGTTCCCCCGCCGGGGCGCGCCAGAAGGCGTCCATCAGCATCCCCAAAAACGCTCCCTGGAGCTTCGCCTTGTTCCCCTCCATGTGCACGGGCTCCTCGGGGAGCGCTTCCCGGACGAGGAGCCGTTCTTCCAGGTTCCAGCGCAGCAGGTCCAGCGAGTCCCTCACCAGGGCGGTCAGCTCCAGCGGCCGGAGTTCCGGCGGTTTTTCCGTGGATTCCTCCAGCAACCGCTGGCCCAGATCCTCGCAGCGCCGGGCTCTTTGCAGCGCGTCCAGGGCGAGTTTTTGCAGCGCACTCGCGGGAGGTTCCCCGAGGAATCGCCGCGCTGCGTCGAGATTCCAGCGCAGGGCGGTCCAGAGGACCTGTTGCTCGCTGCGCCAGATCGCCTCGCGCATCGAATCACGAAGGCGAGGGTGAACCCCGCTGGTCCGGCGAGGAGCAGGAGCGAGTTCTTCCTGTTTTGCGGCTGGACTACCGTGCGGAGGCGGGCGAAGCGTCATCCCGAAGAGGTTACGGAAGTCTCCGGGAAGGTTCAAGTTGGAGCAGGTTCACGCACAGGAGCGTCCGGGTGGGTGCAGGCAGGTCAAGAGCGACAAGGGCTCCGGTCCGGAGGGGCCCTCAGGGGGCGAGGTCCTGGAGGAATTCGGCGACCTCGGGGTGGGTCTCCTGGAAGCCCTGGAAGGGGTCCCCGGGCCTGCAGGCGAGTTTCTCTTCGAGGGCGGCGGTGGTGGCGTGGTTGACGATGTCGCGGGCGCGCTCGCGGCCGAGCCCTCCCTCGGGGCAATCGAAGAGGCCCGAGGCGAGGTTTGCGTTCTTGATCTGGTACTGGGTGGCCGTCTGGACGATGTTCTGGCCGCTGGCGTTGCTCATCCAGCAGAGGTCCGTGGGGAACAGGTGCCCGGCGTTGTCGAGGCCCACCAGCCGCCGGGTCGGCACGGCCTCGTCATAGCCCTTCTTCTGGCCGCTGTAGTTGACCACTTTGTCGATCTTGCCTCCCATGATCAACGTTGATTCAGGGGGTGAGGCCGGGTCAACCCCACCGGCAGCGAGGGGGATGAGCACGCGGACGCCGGGCGCCTGGCCGAAGCCTCGGATGCCGTTTCCTCCGGCGCTGTGGCCGACGAGGCCGATGCGGGTCCGGTCGAGGCGCTGGGCGAGGAAGGCGAGGTCGCCGGCGGGCTGCTCGAGGGCGTCGAGGATCGTCTGGACATTGGCCGGGAGGCTGGCGCCAAGCTTGAAGTCGAGGGCGTCCGCCAGGTAGAGCCCCGGGTGGTCGGCGGCGACGACGACGAAGCCGCGGCTGGCCCAGTGCTCCATGTGAGGGAGGGACTGGGTGCGGAAGGCTGCGGTCCCGTGGACAAAGAGGACGATGGGGTAAGGGCCGCGGGCCTCGTCCAGGGGGAGATCCCGGTGGCAGCCGCAGGTCTGCACCGGCGCCGCGTCGTCGGGGATCTTGCTCTTCTCCGAGGCCGGCAGCCACTGGCGCAGGTCGTAGGTGACCGGGGCCTTTCCCTGCTCGCTGCCGGGGGAAGCCGGGTACCAGATCTCCGTCGTGAGCCCGCCGAGGGTGAGGGTGCGGGCGCCCACGGGCCAGGGCCCCCGGGCGGCCGGGTCCGCTGGGGCGGCGAGGAGCTTTACCTCCGCGCTGCACCCCTG
>CAZSDX010000857.1:0-2044 GCA_964605685.1 uncultured Polyangiaceae bacterium | reverse complement strand
CGAAGCGCGGCGCCCCCGGCGGGACCAGCAGCGACCGGCGCGCCAGCCTCCGCAGCGCGCCGAAGGGGTCGGGCTCGTCCTCCTCGCCCTCGCCGCCCTCGCCGCGCCACGACGCGCGCCCCTCGCGGAAGGTCCACTCCAGGTCGGCCCCCAGCCCCAGGAACGAGTAGCGCCCCACCTGCTCGCCCCCCTCGACGCTCTCCAGCAGGAACGTCCCGGGGCGCCCCTCCGCCAGCTTCCGGTAGACGGTCACCGGGGTCTCGCCGTCCACCAGCAGCTCGACCCGGAGCACCGCGTGGGTCGCGTCCCCCCGGTAGGTGAGCAGCTCCCCCAGAGGAGGGTCTATCTTCACCCTTTTTGCCCCTTTTTCAGCGCCTCCAGCGCCACCTGGAAGCCTCCCTGGCCGTACTTGAGCTGGCGGCTCCCCCGGCTGACCGTGGTGACCGAGACCCCCAGCTCCGCCGCCACCTCCCGCTGGCTCTTGCCGGCCAGCAGCAGCCTGGCGATCTGCCACCGCTCTCCCAGCGCCTCCACCTCCGAGGGCGTCAGCAGGTCGCCCATCACCAGCCCGATCTCCTCGGGCTTGTCCAGCCTCGCCAGCGCCCGCAGCAGCCCCGCGGGCAGCTCCGGCATCTTCTTCACCGCGCTCATGGAGCACAGGTGTATTAGCCTATTAGTACGCCGGCAACGACGATCATGCCGCGAGGGGGGGTGGCCTGCGCAGGTTCAGGGACAGGGGGCGTCGTCGGGGCCAGGGGCGGGGACGCTGGGGGAGCCGAGGGCCAGGGAGCGGAGGAAGCAGCGGTACTGGTGTCTGGGGCCCGGGGTCTGGAAGACGACCTCGTGGCCGTCCTCGATGCCATCTTCCCGGTGCTGGGTGACGAGGACGGTGGAGGCGCCGCGGTTGGGGCCGGCGGGGAGGGAGACGGCTCCGCGCCCGACGAGGGGCAGGAGGGAGCGGAGCGGGCGGAAGGAGGCGACCTCCGGGGTGGCCTCGTCGAGGGCCTCGCCGCCGAGGTCGAGGCGGAGAGCGAGGGAGGTGGCGTTGGCGATGGAGGGGAGGATGTAGTGGTCGACCATCCCCTGCATCATCAGCACGTGAGGGGGGTCGTCGCGCTCGACGATGGCGTTACCGTAGACCGGGGGGTCCGCGGGCTCGCCGGCCCACTGGAAGAGGGAGAGCGCCGGGTCGTGGGGGTGGAGCTTCCAGCCGGGGCTGATGCCCAGGAAGATCTCCATGAAGCCCCGGACAGCGAGGGGTTTTTGTTTGTGGATCACGTTCTCGATCCAGCTCCCCCCGGCGCCGCTGAGCAGCAGCGCCCGGAAGCGGGGCTCGACCGCCATCGTCAGCGGCGAGATCGTCGCCCCCATGGAGTGCCCCATGAGCGCCGCCGCGGAGGCGTCCAGCCGGGCCTTGCCGTCCACGCCGGCGCCGGGGCAGCCGCTCACGTCGAGGGCGATGGTGTCGAGGAGCCGCGACGCCAGGCCCAGCTCCAGGGCCGACTGGCGCACGTTGTCCCGGAGCGCCTCCGGGTTGGTGACGTTGAACATCAGGAACTGCTCGTCACCGTTCGAGATGTTCCGGAGCCCGCCGTGGGGGCCGTCGATGCTGAGGCCGCCCCAGCCTGCCGCGGCGAAGGTGAGGGCGGGGCCGGTGCCCGGCGCGATGGCGGGGCCTCCGTTGGTGGCGCGGGGGCCTCGATCCACCAGGGGTCGGTCGCCGCCGCCTCCGGTGCGGCTGAAGACCACCACCGGGTAGCCCTGGGGGGGCATCGGCGCCCGGGGCACCGTCACCACCACGTTGGCCAGTTCGTCCCGCTGGAACACCGGCGCCCCCGCCCCGTCGCGGACCCACGCGCCCCCGTCCGGCTCGTAGGGAGCCTCCCCCCCCTGGTACACCGGCATCGCCACCCGGGAGGCGTAGACGCAGAAGGTGTCGAAGACCTCCTTGGCCACGAAGGGCTCGAAGGTGGGCTTCGGGCGGGCCACCGCGTCGGCGTAGAAGCGGGCCTGCCAGAAGAGCACGCCCTGCACCGTCACGGCG
>CAZSDX010000856.1:0-2052 GCA_964605685.1 uncultured Polyangiaceae bacterium | reverse complement strand
GGAAGAGGTTTCCGCGCGCTCGCTCAAGGACGGAAAGGTCGAAGACCGATGAAGACCTCGATGCTGATGCTCCCGCTGCTGCTGGCCCTCGCCGCGGGCTGCAACGACCCCAACAAGGACAAGCCCAGGGCCACCACCGACGAGGCGAAGGCCCCTGCCGCCAGGGCGATCCAGGGGACGACCTACGCCTTCGACGGAGCCACCTCCAAGATCGGCTTCGTCGGCGCCAAGGTCACCGGGACCCACGAGGGCGGCTTCAAGACGCTCCAGGGCAAGGTGACCATCCCCGACGGTCAGATCGCCAAGGGATCGGTCTCCGTCGAGATCGACATGACCTCGGTCTTCAGCGACGCGGAGAAGCTCACCGGGCACCTGAAGTCCCCCGATTTCTTCGACGTGGAGAAGTTTCCCAAGGCAACCTTCACCTCCACCGAGGTCAAGGTCGGCGGCGAGGGCGGCGCCACCCACACCGTCACCGGAAACCTCGCGCTCCACGGCGTCACCAAGAGCATCACCTTCCCCGCCAAGGCGAAGCTCGAAGGCGACACCTTCACCCTGGAGGCCGAGTTCAAGATCAACCGCAAGGACTTCGCCATCGTCTACGCCGGCAAGGCCGACGATCTGATCAAGGACGACGTGCTCATCAAGCTGAACATCTCCGCCAAAAAGGGCTGACCCCCTCAGCGGCGTGGGCGCCTCGGCTTGCCGGTGGGCGCCAGCAACTCTGCCGCCGACGTGGCGGTCAGCGCGGCCACCAGCCACCCCTCCAGCAGCGCGAGGTCCGCGCAGGCCCGGATCTGCTCCCGCTGCTCCTGCGTCACCGGCAGCCCACGCCCCTCCAGAACGAGCAGCAGCGCCCTCGCGCGGCCCTCGACCTCGCCCTCGGCGCGACCCCTCGCCTCTCCTTCTGCCTGGCCTCTGGCGAAGCCTTCCAGAACCCCCTCGGTCCTTCCCCGGAGCATCCCCTTCGCCGCCTCGCGGGCCTTCGCCTCCCGCAACGCGGACATCAGCACCGGGTTTCCCTTGGCCAGGAGCGCGGCGGCCACGACGTCGTCCGCCCTGGCCGCGGAGCAGAGGGCCTCGACCGGCAACGGCAGGGCGAAGCAAGGGTCCGCGAGCCTGGCGGCGGGCCTGAGCTCGCGCCAGGATTTCTTCCGGGGTGACCACTCCAGGACGCGCTGCCGCTCCACGTCCAGGGCGAAGATGCGGCGCACGCCCCTCGCCCGGAGCTTGGCGGCCTTCGAGGTCGCGTGGCTCATGGACTCGGTGCTGACGATCTCGAAGGCGAGGTGCTCGAGCTGGCGCCCGCCGGTCTCCGGGTCGCGGGCCGCAGGGTAGACGCTGGCGTCCGGGGCGAAGTTACTCAGCCGGTCGGTGCGGGTGAGCATGTCCACGGCGACGTAAAAATCCGCGGTGACGTGGGCCTCCAGGATCGCAGCGAGCTTGCTGTTGAGGAGGGCGTGGGGTTCTTCTGCGGGGGCCACTTCGTGGACCTTTCCGTCGAGAATCTCGAAGCCCGACCCGGGCGCGACGAGGAGCTGGTCCACCGGCAGGAGCTTCGGACGCGAGCGAGCAGTTCTGGAGGACATGGCGAGAAGGTAGAAGGGTGATGGGTCCGAGAAAAGGACGCGCGATCACGACCGCCGGCAGGGGAGGAAAGCCGTCCTCGACGGTCGCTCCCTCCGCGGCGGTCGTGGCCGCGCTCCCCACCGCCGGGGCCCTCACGGAGAGGAGACAGGCGGAGGGTCAAGAACAACCCTTGGCGCCAGCCGGGCCAGGGTCTTTCGGCCGATGCCCTTGACCCGGAGCAGCTCCGAGAGGGAGCGGAACTTGCCGCGGCGCTTGCGGAGCTCCACCAGGGCCCGGGCCCGGGAAGGCCCGAAGCCCGGGAGTTTCTGGATCTCCTCCTCGGTGGCCAGGTTGAGCACCACGCGGCCATCCGGGAGCACCCCGGCGGGCGTGGGAGGGTCCGGGGAGGTCGCAGAGCCGGGAGGCGCCGCGGGCGTGGAGGCCAGCGGCGTCGCGGCGGGCCGGGGCGGAGCCGGGGGGGCC
>CAZSDX010000855.1:0-2073 GCA_964605685.1 uncultured Polyangiaceae bacterium | reverse complement strand
GAGGCTCCGGGGGCACGGGCGGCGCCGGGGGCTCCGGGGGCACGGGTGGAGCCGGCGGCGCCGGCACGGGCGGAAGCGCAGGCAAGGCAGGCGGCACCACCTGCGAGGACACGAACCCGGCGCTCGACGTGAAGCTCGACACCTTCAACGTGGCCCTGGCGGGGAACTTCATCCCCTACGAGAAGGAGCGCCGCCAGCCCATCGTCGACGCGCTCGCGGCGCTCGACTCGGATGTGGTCTGCCTCCAGGAGGTATGGGAGCAGTCGGACAAGGAGCTGATCGCCAACGCGGTCAAGGCGAAGTTCCCCCATGCCTTCTTCGTCAAGCACGACCTGGAAACGGCGCTCGACGACGCCACCGATGCGGACGGGAAGGTACCGCCGGCCCCCACGACACCGCCCTGCACCGACGACGAGGTGGCCGGCGTCGTGGCCAAGTTCGACAGCGCGGTCGATTGCCTCCGGGACAACTGCCCCACCGACGCTGCCCTCGGGGAGAACGCCGAGACCATCAGCTCCTCCTGCGCCACCAGCAAGTGCGCCTCCAAGGCGCTCAGCCTGATGAACTCCTCGAAGCGCTGCTACGGCTGCCTGCTCCCGCAGATGCCGACGGCGACCTTCGCCACCATGCGCAACGAGTGCAAGACCAACCCCAAGGCGGGCCTCGCCTTCGGCGGGCAGAACGGGGTCATGCTGCTGTCAAAGCACCCGCTGGAGGACACCGGCGCGGTGGTGCTGCCCGGCACCTGGAACCGCCGCGCCCTGCTCAAGGCCAGGGCGTCGCTGCCAAACGGGGGCAAGCTCCAGGTCTACTGCCACCACTTCACCCCCATCTTCAAGGGCTCGCTCTACCCTTACACGGGCCTCTACGGCGCGGGCCCTGACGCCAACGGCTGGGTCAACGAGCAGCTCCTCCACGCGAAGAAGATGGTCGAGCTGGCCAAGAAGGAGAACGCCTCCTGCACGCCCACGGTGCTGCTGGCGGACGTGAACGCCAGCCGGGCCTACCCGAACGCCACCCCACCCATCCCTGCGGAAGGCGTGGGCACCCTGGACCAGCTTGAGTCCTATTTTACCCACGGGATCGCCGCCGGGTACACGCCGGCCTGCACCTACTGCAAGGGGAACGAGAACGTCGCGGACAACGACACGGGGGGCGACCAGTGGATCGACCACATCCATGTGCTCAACGTGGATCCATCGAAGATCAAGTCGACGACGCTCCTCTTCACCGAGAAGTCGGTGGACGTGAAGAACGCGGAGGGGGCGTCGATCAAGGTGGAGCTGTCGGATCACTACGGGCTGCGCACGGTGCTCTCGCTGGGGAAATGAGCCCCGGCCTTCGCGGAGGGGATGGCGGCAAGGGCGAGGATCTACTATCCAGCCCGCTACGGTGAGCAGGCTCTGGGTACAAGGCGCGGCGGGCCTCGATCGAGAGGGGGAGGCGACCCTCGTGGTGATCGGCAACTTCGACGGGGTGCACCGTGGGCACCAGGCGCTGCTGCACGAGGCGACCCGCCGCTCCCGGGAGCGCGCCCTGCGGCCGGTGGTGCTGACCTTCGCCCCCCACCCGGCGGAGGCCCTGGGCCGCGCGGCGCCGCCGCTGCTGACGCCGCTGGAGCGCAAGGTCGAGCTGGTCCAGCGCCACGCTCCGGACGTGCAGGTGGTCGTCCAGCCCTTTGACCGTGACTTCGCCGCCCGGACCCCCGAGCAGTTCGCGGCCTTCCTGGTGGAGCAGCTCGGCGCCCGGGAGGTGGTCGTGGGCCGGAATTTCCGCTTTGGCCAGGGGCGCTCCGGGGATTTTTCCACGCTGGGCGAGCTGGGGCAGCGGCTCGGCTTCCAGGTCGGGGCCCTCGCCCTGGTCGGGGACGAAGGCGGGCCCTGGTCCAGCACCCGGGTCCGGGGCGCGCTGGCCTCCGGCGATCTGGCGGACGCCAACCGGGTCCTCGGGCGCCCCCACGAGCTGGACGGGCTCGTCGTCCCGGGGCAGCGGCGCGCGCGGCACCTGGGCTTCCCCACGGCCAACCTAGGCGGCGTGCCCCAGGCGGCTCCGGCCCACGGGGTCTACGCGGTG
>CAZSDX010000854.1:0-2076 GCA_964605685.1 uncultured Polyangiaceae bacterium | reverse complement strand
GCAGGCGGCCCCATGGGTCCGGAGGTGCGGTTCTATCTTGAGGGTGCATCCGACGGGGCAGCGCTATCTTGCCGCCGCAGGCGGCCCCATGGGTCCGGAGGTGCGGTTCTATCTTGAGGGTGCATCCGACGGGGCAGCGCTATCTTGCCGCCGCAGGCGGCCCCATGGGTCCGGAGGTGCGGTTCTATCTTGAGGGTGCATCCGACGGGGCAGCGCTATCTTGCCGCCGCAGGCGGCCCCATGGGTCCGGAGGTGCGGTTCTATCTTGAGGGTGCATCCGACGGGGCAGCGCTATCTTGCCGCCGCAGGCGGCCCCATGGGTCCGGAGGTGCGGTTCTATCTTGAGGGTGCATCCGACGAGGCAGCGCTATCTTGCCGCCGCAGGCGGCCACCCGGCCTGACGCGCCAATGGAAGGGCCCCGCGCTGGTGGGGGAAGGTGGACCAGAACGGGGCCGTCCGTCCTTTCGGCGCTCCCGCGTTCGGCCCTGTCACTCCGGCGCGGGCGGCTCCGTCGGGGCGTCAGGTCTCCAGCAGCTCCGAGCCCTCGGTCGCGCGCCAGGGCGGCGGGGGGAGGGGGCGGGGGATGCGGACTCCGGTGCCGGGGGGGGTCCCGGGGCAGAAGAGGACGACGGTCTCCAGGGTCTGCCGCAGGCGCTCGGTGAAGACGCCGAGGAGGGCGACGTACTCCTGGAGGTCCACGAGGTCCTCGTCGCGGCGGGGAGGGGGGGACGGCACGGGCCCGGGCTCCCCGGGGGCCTGGAGGAACCGGCTCAGGGCCTGGGCGACGACCTGGCTCACGGGCACGCCCTTGTCGACGGCGTAGGCGTCCAGGAGCTCCTCGAGCTCGTCGGGGATGGAGATGGTGATTCTTCCCATGTCAGCCTCCGGGGGTGGGGTCTCGGTCGCCGGGATCGGGCGGAGGGGCCGGGGGCCGTCGGCGGGGTCTCTCCCCTCCCCCACCCGCGCCGCCGTCGGGCCGGGGTCCGAGGCGCTTCCGCAGGGTCTGGCTCGCCCGGAACTCCACGGAGCGATACTCGGGCACCTCGACGGGCTGCCCGGTCTTGGGGCTCTTCAGGGTCTGGGCGGGCCGTCGGACGGTCCGGAAGCTCCCGAACCCGCGGAGCTCCACCCGGCCGGACCGGGCCAGGTCCTCGACGAGCTTCCGCAGGAGCCGCTGGATCAGGCGCAGGGCCTTGGCCTCCGACACGTTGAGCTCCTGGGCGAGTTCCCGCGCCAGCTCGCGCTTGGTGCGTCCCATCGGGTGAATCCTCCGTTCCCATGTCTCAATCCTCGAGGGAGGCGAGCCACTGCGCGAAGCCCTCCACCACCAGGTGGGGCTCGGCGTGGTCGACGTGGATGCCGTAGGGCTCGCCCCCGATCCCGCCGGTCTCCTCCACCCACCGCTCGACCACGGTCCGGACGGGGTCGCCCTCGCCCTCGTGGCCGGTGAGGAGGTAGCGCTTGGAGCCCTGCAGGCGCTCGGGGGTGAAGAGGCCGAGGTGGGTGAGGACGTGCATCCGCACGCTCCGGAAGCCGTTCACCGGGTCGGCGAGCTTGGACCGGGCCTGGCGCGCGATGGCGTGGCCCCACGGGTCGAAGTCCGTCAGGCACACGACCCACAGGTTCGCGTAGTTGCGCCGGCGGAGGACGGCCCTCAAATAGTCGACGGTGATCCAGATGGGGGACCCGCGCGAGGCGACGATGGTCACGTCGAACCGGGCCTGGATCTCCCGGCAGAGCCAGTAGAGGCCCTCCTTCTCGGTGAAGAAGACGATGTTGCCCCGGGAGACGCCGAGGGTCCAGAAGTTCTCCCGGGCGTCGTACACCTCGAGGTCGGCGTAGCGGAAGAACCCGGCGAGGAACATCTCCTGGAAGGCGTCCTCGAGGAGGTCCAGGAGGTACTTGCCCCGGTCGGTCCCGCGGGGCTGGGGCGCGAGGACGCCGTTCACCCGGAGGGCCACCGCGGGCCCGGAGGCAGGGATGTCGTCCTCGGGGGTCATCAGCCCGAGGCGGAGGAGGATCTTCCGGAGCTCGCGGTACCACATGGAGCGGAGGTTGCCGCGGACGGGGGTCAG
>CAZSDX010000853.1:0-2081 GCA_964605685.1 uncultured Polyangiaceae bacterium | reverse complement strand
GAGCGACGCGGGCAGCGGCGGCAACGACGCGGGGAGCGGCGGGAGCGACGCCGGCGCGGGCGGGAGCACCGCAGGGAGCGGTGGGTCAGCGGCGGGCTCCGGTGGGAGCAACCCTGCGAATACCGAGTCGGCCTACTGCCAGAGCTCGGCAGACTGCGCGGACAACGCGGTGAACAAGACCTGCGACGCGACGACGGGGAAGTGCGTTCAGTGCGTGCCTGCGGCGGATAATTGCCCGGCGGGGCAGTTCTGTCAGGTGGGAGTGCAGCAGTGCAAGGCGGGCTGCAAGGACGACGCGGATTGCGGCGGGGACAAGCCGACCTGCGACAAGATCTACCACGTCTGCGAGCAGTGCCAGGCGGACGCGGACTGCCCGGCGGGGCAGCTCTGCAGCGGCGGGGTGTGCACGACGGGCTGCTCGGCGAACAAGCCGTGCGCGGATCCGTCGCAGACCTGCTGCGGCGGCACCTGCCACTTCCTCGACTCGGAGTTGAACAACTGCGGGAGCTGCGGGACGGCCTGCCCACAGAGCGGCAACGCCCAGGTGATCTGCCTGCTGGGGCAGTGCGAGCTGAACGGGTGCGCCCCGGGGTTCGAGGACTGCAACAAGGATCCCTCGGACGGATGCGAGGTGAACACCACGCTCCAGGGGGCCTGCGTGTGCACGCCGGGGTCGACGGAGTCCTGCTACGACGGCCCCCCCGGGACGCTGGGGGTGGGGCAGTGCAAGGCGGGGGTGAAGGTGTGCGCGCCGTCGGGGATGGGGTACATCCCGGGGTGTGTCGGGCAGGCGCTCCCGCAGCCGGAGAAGTGTGGCGACGGGCTCGACTGGGACTGCAACGGCGCCGCCAACGATGTGCCGGACATCGACGGCGACGGCTGGACCGCCTGCACCGGCGACTGCTGCGAGTACACCTTCCAGTGCGGCGATCCGAAGCTGGTGAACCCGGGGGCCTACGACCTCCCGGGGGATGCCATCGACGACGATTGCAACGGACAGCCGGCCCAGGGGAGCACGCTCTGTGACGGGGGACTCGCGCTGGCGGAGGCGGACCCGTTCAAGGGGGCCAACGCCATGGATATCTGCCAGACGGGCGGGGGAGGCAAGTGGGGCATCCTCCAGGCGCAGTACGTGCAGCTCAACGGCGCGGCGCTGCCGAACACCAGCGCAGCCGAGCTGGGCCGCGGCATCATGTCCGGCTTCGGCCCGAACGTGACGAGGCAGCTCGGGGACAACATGCTGGTGCTCTCCTCGGGCACGGCGCGCATCCCGGGCCAGGCGAACTACTCGTCGCCCAGTGGTTTTAGCAAGGGCTACGGCACCCCGAACCCGCAAGGCTTCCCGGTGAACTCGCCGTCGTGCCCCGGGGTCAACTCCGGCGCGCTCCGGGATAGCATCGCGCTCAGGCTGCGCCTGAAGGCGCCGACGAACGCGAAGTCGATCTCGTTCAAGTTCAAGTTCTACACCTTCGAGTACCCGGGCTTCATCTGCTCGCAGTACAACGACATCTTCGTCGCCATCATGCGCGACCAGAACGGGAACTTCATCCCCGGCGCCAACCCGCAGACCGGCAACATCTCCTTCGACAAGCAGGGGAACTACCTGAGCGTCAACGCCGGCTTCCTCGAGGTGTGCAGCCCCGGTACCTACGGCGGCAAGCAGTTCACCTGCCCGCTGGGGACCTCCGGCCTCGTGGGGACCGGCTTCGAGGGTCACGCCGCCACCGACTGGCTCCAGACCATCGCTCCGGTCAAGCCCGGTGAGGAGTTCGAGCTGCTCCTCGGCATCAGCGATGCCGGCGATGGGATCCTCGACTCCACCGTGCTCCTCGACTCCTTCGAGTGGCTCGCCACTCCCTCCTCTGGCCCCACCACCGCGCCCGCCAAGTGAGCGCGCCTTCCTCCTCTCTTCCCCAGGAATCCTTCATGCGCCCTCTTCGCTGGCTCCTCCCTTCGTTCTTCCTTCTCGCCGCCGCCTGCTCCGATTCCGGCGGCACTGACCCCGGCTCTGGCCCCGGAGGCTCCGCCGGCAAGGCAGGGGCCGGAGGCTCCGGGCAGGCAGGCTCCGCGGGGCAAGCAGG
>CAZSDX010000852.1:0-2083 GCA_964605685.1 uncultured Polyangiaceae bacterium | reverse complement strand
CAGGGCGCCGCCAGCGCCACCCCCGCCGCCAGCGCCGAGATCACCGCCGCCGCCTCGCCCTCCGTCACCCCGAAGGCCAGCCGCAACGACGGCAGCAGCGGCTGGGGCGCGTAGACGCCGAAGAACACCAGCGCCCCCACCAGCGCCAGCGCCAGCGTCGCCCGTCGCTCCGTCGTCTCCTGTGGCACGACGCCCTCTGTAGGATGCCTCCTCGTCGGGCGCCAGCGGGGCGGTTCCCGCGAGGCCGGGGCGGCGCGGTTGTGGTAGCCTCCTGGCTTCGGTACCTCGAACCCAGGGAGATTCACGATGAGCCAAGGTGCTACCGGCGAGCGTCTCGCCGTCAACGGAGCGCGACTGTGGGATTCGCTGATGGAGCTCGCCAAGATCGGGGGCACCCCCAAGGGCGGCGTCTGTCGCCTGGCCCTCACCGACCTGGATCGCCAGGGGCGCGACCTGGTGGTGGGCTGGGCCAGGGAGGCGGGGCTCCAGATCACCACCGACAGGATCGGCAACGTGTTCATGCGCCGCAAGGGGCGCAACGACGCGCTCCCTCCCGTCGTCTGCGGCAGCCACATCGACACCCAGCCCACCGGCGGCAAGTTCGACGGGAACTACGGCGTGCTTGCGGGCCTGGAGGTCGTCCGCACCCTCAACGACCGGAACATCCAGACCGAGGCCCCCATCGAGGTCGCCTTCTGGACCAACGAGGAAGGCTCGCGCTTTGTCCCCGTGATGATGGGCTCCGGGGTGTTCGCCGGGGCCTTCTCCCTGGAGACCGCCTACGCCGCCAGGGACGTCGCGGGCAAGACCGTCGCCGAGGAGCTGGCCCGCATCGGCTACGTCGGCGACGAGGAGCCCGGCAAGCACCCCATCGGCGCCTACTTCGAGGCCCACATCGAGCAAGGTCCGGTGCTCGAAGACGCCGGCGTCACCATCGGCGTGGTCACCGGCGTGCTGGGGCTCCGCTGGTACGACTGCGTGGTCACCGGCATGGAGGCCCACGCCGGCCCCACCCCCATGGCGCTCCGCAAGGACGCGCTCCAGGTCGCCACCCGCATCATGCAGGAGACCGTCGCCATCGCCCACCGCTACCCCCCCTACGGCCGCGGCACCGTCGGCTTCGTCCAGGTCTTCCCCAACAGCCGCAACGTGATCCCGGGGCAGGTGAAGTTCTCCATCGACCTGCGCAACGTCGACGCCGAGCGCCTCGACGCCATGGACCGGGAGATCCGCGCCTTCATCGAGCAGACCTCCCGGGAGACCGGCCTCGCCATCTCCATCGAGCAGGTCTCCCACTTCCCCCCTTGCCCCTTCGAGAAGGGCTGCGTCGAGGCCGTGCGCAAGGGGGCCGAGGCCCTCGGCTACTCCGCCATGGATGCGGTCTCCGGCGCCGGTCACGACGCCGTCTACATGGCCCGCCTCGCCCCCGCCGGGATGATCTTCATCCCCTGCAAGGACGGTATCAGCCACAACGAGATCGAGGACGCCAAGCCCGAGCACATCGAGGCCGGCTGCAACGTGCTCCTCCACGCCATGCTCGACCGCGCAGGCGTCGCCGGCTGAGCCCCGCCATGACCCCCGAGGAGCGCCTCACCGAGCTGGAGATCCGCTACACCCACCAGCAGGACATGATCGAGCAGCTCAGCGACCTCGTCGCCCGCCAGGGGCGCCAGCTCGACGCGCTCCGGGCGGAGCTCGACCGGCTCCGGCTCCAGGCCGAGGCCGACGGACCCTCCCCGCCCAACGAGCGCCCTCCCCACTACTGAGCCCACCAGCGGGCCATGCGGACTGTTTGGCCCTACAGCCGCACACCCCACGGTCCCGCGGCCACGCTGGATCGAACTCGCCGGAAGATCCGCCCGGTGGGCTGCCGCCCTGTTGCTGCTGGCGAGCGCTTGTGATTAGCTAGGGCTGTTGTCTGACGAGCCCCAGGAGACTCCTGCAAAACCCTTCGCTTCTCAAAATGCTGGGCTCTCATCGCTTGTAGCAGCCTGCATCTTCTTCGTTTACCTGCTCACCGCGCGCGGTCTTCACCGGTGAATCCTTTCTGTACGTGAGCAAGCCACGGAAGCCCCGGCGTTCA
>CAZSDX010000851.1:0-2086 GCA_964605685.1 uncultured Polyangiaceae bacterium | reverse complement strand
GGGCGGCGCGGCCGTCGGGCGTGGCGGTGCGGAAGGAAGGCGCCTGGGGGGGGCCTGCGGGGCGGAGCGCCTCCTTGAGGTGATCGAGGTTCTCGCTCTTGTTCTGCTGCATGCGCCGCTTGGCGTCGGCGATGCTCTTGCCGAGCCGCTGCATGTCCGGGAGCGGAGGGAGCAGGCTCGAGAGGGCGGAGGCCAGCTCCTGGGCCGAGGCGTAGCGCTGCTCGGGATCGCGAGCGACCGCGCGCTCGACGATGAGGATCAGATCCGGCGGGAGATCGGGGCGGAGGTCCCGCAGCGGCGGGACGCTCCAGGCCTGGATCTGCTTGACCACCTGGAGCGGCGAGGTGGCGTCGAACATCTTGCGCCCGGCGAGGGCCTCCCAGAGGGTGACGCCGAGGCTGAAGATGTCCGTGCGGGCGTTGGCCCGGACGCCCCGGGTCATCTCCGGGGCGGTGTAGGAGATCTTTCCCTTGAGGACGTGAGGCAGGGTCATGGTGCCCCGATCGGTGGCCTTGGCCAGGCCGAAATCGGTGAGCTTCACCACGCCGTTGACCCCGAGGAGGATGTTGTGAGGGGTCACGTCCCGGTGAAAGATGGGCGAGGGGTTGCCCTGATCGTCGCGATGCGTGTGGGCCGCGTGCATCCCCTTGAGCACCTCGACGGCGACGATGGCGAGGGCGGCCCAGGGCATGAAGTAACCCTGGTCGGTGAAGGAGCGGCAGTAATCGAGCAGGTCGAGCCCGTCGACCCACTCCATGGCGAGGAAGTAGACCCCGTCGTGCTCGCCGAAATCGGAGATCTGGACCACGTTGGGGTGCTGGAGCTGGGAGCTGACCCGGGCCTCCTCGACGAAGAGCTCGACGAAGTGGCGGTCGCTGCACAGCCGCTGCAGCATCACCTTGATGGCGAGGTTCTTGGAGAAGCCGCCCACCCCCCGAGCGCGGGCCCTCCAGACCGTGGCCATGCCCCCCTGGCCGGCGATCTCGAGCAGCTCGTACTTGCCAGCGAGGAGCGTTCCGGGGGTGAACATGGGGGGCGCAGGGAGCAAGGTACGCCAACCCTCCCCCTCGGTACAAATGCAACCTCAGTTGGTGAGGAAGATCGCCTCGATCTCGTTGCGGACCTGCTCCTCGGTTTGCCCGCGGGAGATGGCGATCTCCTTGACGATCAGGGTGCGAGCGGTCTCCAGCATCCGGCGCTCGCCGAAGGAGAGCTGCTTGTCGGTCTTCAGCCGGTAGAGGTCACGGAGCACCTCCGCTACGTCGTAGATCGAGCCGGTCTTGATCTTGTCCATGAAGCCGCGGTAGCGGCGGTTCCAGGTCTGGTTGTCGAAGGTGATCGTGCGCTCCCGGAGGATATCGAAAATCTCGCGGATTTCCTGCTCGGAGATCACCTGCCTCAGCCCCACCGCGCTCGCATTGGACACGGGCACCATGATCTTCCGGTCGGTGTCGAGGATACGCAGAACGTAGAAGCTCTGGCGGTTGCCAGCGATGTCTTTCTCCTCGATCTTGATGACCTCCGCCACTCCCTGGGCGGGGTAAACTGCCTTGTCGCCGACCTTGAATTGAGGAACCGTGCGTGCCTGCATAGCGTCTCCTTGGGCTCAGGCTTTCATGCGAAAAAAGCCGCCCGTCTTCCCGGAGCGGCCTCGTTGTTCGTCGGTTGCAGTCAGGGGTCACGTCTTGACTCGGTTGTCCTGGAACAACCGTCGTTGTTCGTTTCTTCCCGCCCTTCTGCCCCCCGGAAGCCTGGTGGAGGAATGGAATCGTTGGAGAGATTTGGCCAATTTGCGGCCTGTAAGCCGCGCCAGTGGGCAGGACTCTAGTGCGCCACGGCGAGTGTGTCAACCAGGATCTGACATCGCGGCCACGGTCCGGCGTCGGGGCGGTATTTCTTTCATAGCTCGCCGGAGAACGCCTCCAGCGCCAACCCCCAGCGGACCCCCCGGTCGGAGACCAGGAGGCGAGGCCCCCCCGCCCACCGCATCAGCCGCTCCACCAGCAGCGCCCCGGCGGCGATGACGTCGGCGCGCTTGGGCTCCAGCCCCGGGAGCTCGCGCCGCTCCGCCACGGGCAGCGAGGCG
>CAZSDX010000850.1:0-2094 GCA_964605685.1 uncultured Polyangiaceae bacterium | reverse complement strand
GGGCGGGTGCTCGGGGTGCCCTTCGAGGAGCGGGCGCTCCGTCGTGCCGCGGAGGCGGCCTACCGCCGCGCCGCCGCCCTGACGGGGGAGGCCACGCTGCGGGCGCACCTGGCCGATGAGGCGGCGGCGATCCGCTCCTGGTCGCTGCTGTTATCCGCCTCGCGGGCCGCCGTCAGGCCACGGATTTGCTGCCGACGGGCTTCTGCCCTGGGTTGAGGGCGTCGGCGAAGGCGCGGTGGACCTCGGTGAGGTTTTCTTCCAGGGTGTCGTGGCGCCAGTGGTCGGTGGGGATGGGGTCGAGGATGTCGACCTCGACGGTGGTGGGGCGCAAGACGAACTGCTTCTTGGGCCAGTTCTTGTGGGCGTTGTTGATGACGACAGGGACGATGGGGAGGCCCGTGGCGATGGCGAGGTGGCCGAGGCCCTTCTTGATGGGGAGGAGCCTGCCATCCTTGCTGCGGGTGCCCTCGGGCCACATCCAGATGGAGAGGTTGTGCTTCTTGACCACGTCGGCCACCTCATCGAGGCCGGCGATGGCGCTCTTGCGGTTCTCGCGGTCGATGAGGAGGTGGCCCGAGAGCCGGTAGAGCCAGCCGAAGAAGGGGATGTTTCCGATCTCCTTCTTGGCGACGCCACAGCCGCCGACGGGGCAGAGCCAGATGGCGAAGAACACGTCGAGGACGGAGGTGTGGTTGGAGACGTAGATGGCCGGGCGGGCCAGCTCGATGCGTTCCCGGTGGCGGACGATGGGGGTGACACCGGAGAGGGAGATCAGCGTGCGGCCAATGGCCTTGCCGTAGTAGTTGCAGAGCTTGATGCGCGCCGGGCGGGAGGGGAGCAGCGCCAGGGCCAGCGGGATGGTGGCCGCGGAGGTGACCGCCGTGAAGCCGAAGCCGACCGCGAGCCGCAGGGGCGACAGCAGCCGGTCGATCAGGCGGATGGGCTGGGTGTCTTCCTCGGAGGTGAGCGGGAGCGGCACCGCCGGAGGCGAGGGGACTTCGGTCAGGGAGGTCTGCACAAAGACAAGGGGTAGCAACGTCGCCCCCCACGCCCCGTCATGACTTGGTAATTTGCGCACGGTCCCCGCATGACCGAGCCCCCGGCCGCTCGCCCCCAGGAACTCGCCCCGAACACCGTGATCGACGGGGATTTTACCGTGGAATTCAAGATTGGGGAGGGAGGGATGGGGGCCGTCTACGCGGTGCACCAGCGGAGCACCGGGGTCCGGCGGGCGCTGAAGGTCATGGGGGGCGCGGTGCTCCAGGACCCGAGATCCTGGGAGCGGTTCGAGCGGGAGGCCCGGGTCTGCGCCCGCATCCGAAGCGAGCACGTCGTCAAGGTCATCACCGCTGGGATCGAGCCGGAGCGGAGGCTCCCCTACCTCGTCATGGAGCTGCTGGAGGGGGAGACGCTGGACGCCCGCCTGGCCCGGGGGCCCGTCCCCCCCGCGGAGGCCCGCGTCCTGCTGGCCCAGCTCTGCCACGGGCTGGCCGAGATGCACAGGCTGGGGATCGTCCACCGGGACGTCAAGCCCGAGAACATCTTCATCGCCCGGGCCCACCGGGTCGACGTCCCGTTCACGGTGAAGCTCCTCGACTTCGGCCTCGCCAAGACCCTGTCGGAGGGCCCCGCCGCCGGCGTCACCCAGGCCGTCGGTACCCCCAGGACCATGGCCCCCGAGCAGGCGGATCCACGGCTCCCCATCCAGCCCGCCACCGACGTGTGGGCCCTGGCCCTCGTCGCCTTCCACCTGCTCACCGGCCGCAGCTTCTGGCTGTCCGCCAACCACACCGAAGGCACCCTCCAGGGGCTCCTGGCGGAGCTGCTCACCCTCCCCATCCCGCCCCCCACCGAGCGCCTCGTCCAGCTCCACCTCGACGGCTCCCTCCCCCCCGGCTTCGACGCCTGGTTCCTCCGGTGCCTCGCCCGGGACCCGGGCCTCCGCCCCCCGGACGCGGAGGCCGCCTGGCGCGAACTGGCCCCTGTCCTCGGGGACGAGCCGATCCCCTTGACCCCCCTGGCCCCCGGGAGCGCCGGCCCCCCCTCGCTGGTCGCCGGCTTCGCCAGCGCCCGCCCCCCCCGGACCTCGCCTTC
>CAZSDX010000849.1:0-2095 GCA_964605685.1 uncultured Polyangiaceae bacterium | reverse complement strand
CTTGCCCCGCGTCGCTCCCGCCGCTTCCCCCCTGGCCGCCGACGCTGGTGGAGCCTCCCTTTCCGGCGGAGCCGCCTGCGCCGCCTGCGCCGCCTGCGCCGCCCGCGCCAGGGGGCGTCACCTCGCTGAAGAGGTCGCTTTCGCTGCTACCGCAGGCAGTGAGAGACAGGGAGAGGAGCAGGAGGGCAAGTGATAGGGGGCGAAAGGAGGGGCGCATGGGGGAAGTTTTGGGTGACTTTTGCCGGGGCACAAGGCGATTTTTATCGGGTGTGGTGTTGACGCGGGGAGACGGTTGGCCCACGACGCGGGCATGGCAGAGCGGCTGGTGACGCTCCTCTCGACGGAGCAGATCGCGGAGCGTGTCCGCGAGCTAGGGAAGGCGATCACGAACGACTACCAGGAGCGCCCCCTGGTGCTGGTCATCGTGCTCAAGGGGAGCTTCGTGTTCGGGGCGGACCTGGCGCGAGCCATCGATCTGCGGGACTGCCGGATCGATTTCCTCGGAACGCGTTCCTACGGGGAGGGGACGTCCTCGTCCGGGGTGGTGCAGATCACCCACGATCTATCGAAGCCCATCGAGGGGCAGGACGTGCTCATCGTGGAGGATATCGTCGACACCGGGCTGACGATCGCGCACCTCCTAGACCTGCTGCGGACGCGCAAGCCCCGGAGCGTGCGGATCTGCTCGCTGCTCCATAAGCCTGCGCGCTCCAAGGTGGAGGTCAAGATCGACTACCTGGGGTTCACCATCGAGGACCGCTTCGTGGTCGGCTACGGCCTCGACTTCGCCGAGCGCTTCCGGAACCTGCCGTTCATCGGCGTGGTCGAGCGGGACTAGACGCGCTAGAACCGGGGGCGTGTCGAAGCGACTCGCCGTGCTTGAAAAGATGACCGCCGCCCCCGATGCCGACCCCTTCGCCTGGTACGGCCTCGCCCTCGAATACCGCAGCCTCGGGCGCCTCGATGACTGCCTCCGCGCCTTCGAGACGCTGCGACAGCGCGACGCGAGCTATGTGCCGATGTACCTGATGGCGGCCCAGGTGCTCTCCCAGCTAGGACGGACCGAGGAAGCCCGCGCCTGGGCGCAGCAGGGGACCGAGCAGGCCCGCCGCAAGGGCGACACCCACGCCCTGGGCGAGCTGGAGAGCCTGCTGGCGGGGCTCTGAGCAGCGCTCTCCGGCGGTTGATGGCCCGGACTCAGGGGGCCTTCTTGATCGCGGTGAGGATGTGCTTGCCGCCCTCGGGCTTGAAGGAGAACTCGACCTTGTCGCCAGGGTTGAGGCCGTCGAACTGGGCGGGGTTCTGGGGCTCGAAGGACATCGTCATGGCGGACATGTACCCGGGGATGTCTTCGTGGGCGATGCTGGCGTATTTCTTGTCGGGGCCGAAGCTCTTGAGGATGCCGCGGGTCGAGTAGACCTTGGCCTCGCCCTCGCTCTTGTCGGCGGGCTTGCTGCATGAAGTCGAGGTTGCCCCGGTGGCGAGGGCGGCGAGGATGGGGAGCAGGCGGAAGAGGCGACGCATGGGCGCACCCTAGCAGAAAGAGCTCTAAGAATTCGAGGCGGACGCGGAGGTCCGCGCCGAGGTTGCCGAGGCCACGGCTGGCGACGTCGCTGAGGTTGTCGTAGCTGCCGAGGACGCTCATTCCCGGGGTGATGCGCCAGCCGAGGGTGGAGCGGACGTCGCGATTCTCCGAGAGGCCCGTGATGACGTTGGCCCGGAGCTGGTCGGAGAGCCGCTTGCCGACGGTGACCGTGGGCTCGGTGCGCCCGGTACGCGGGGAGTAGGCCGAGCCGAGGCGGAAGTCATCGAGGATGGGGAGCACCGTTTTTACCGCCCGGTCGGCGCCAGAGAGCGCGGAGAGGGCCTCCAGGGCGGCGGCGCTCCCGAGGTTGGCGGCCTGGAGCTGGTCCAGCTCGGCGCGGGTCATCCCGATGGTCAGCAGCAGGATGATGTCCTCCTGGGCCAGGTTGGGGTCGCTGGTGAGGTCGAGCTTGAGGTTGTCCGCGTCACCGTAGGCATGCATCAGGATACGCCAGAGCCCGCCGGCGGCGGCGGTGCCCCCGGCGCCCGTGGCGCCGGCCGTGGCGCCACC
>CAZSDX010000848.1:0-2102 GCA_964605685.1 uncultured Polyangiaceae bacterium | reverse complement strand
TGGGGCGGGCGGGGGCACGGCGGGCTCCGGCGGGACGAACAGCGCCGGGAGCGGCGGGAGCGCGGCGGGCGGCAGCGGTGGGAGCGGCGGGGTGAGCTTCGAGCGGAAGACGGTGGACGCCAAGGCGATGGGGGCGGCGTGGATCACCGTGGCGGACGTGGACGGCGACGGGAAGAAGGATCTGGTGGCGTCGAACTTCGGGGCGCTGGGGTTCCAGGTGCCGCCGGGGGAGGTGAAGATTTACCGCTGGGGGTCGAACCTGGGGGACTGGAGCAGCGAGACGCTGGTGTCGACCCAGAGCGGGATCAAGTTCCCGAACGGGACGACGGTGGCGGACATCGACGGCGACGGGGACCTGGATATCGTGGTGACGGCGGGGTTTTTGGTGTGCACGGCGATCCCCGGGGGGCAGCCGTGCAGCGGGCTGTTCTGGATGGAGAACCAGGGGCCCGGCAAGTGGATGCCGCACATCATCGTCCCGGGGAACCACGAGCTGTTCTACCACCACGCGGAGGTGGTCGACTTCGACGGGGACGGCATCGTCGACCTGGTCACGGTGGGCGAGTCGATGCAGAACGACCTCTTCGGCCAGCAGAAGAAGCGGGCGCAGACCGAGTGGTACAAGGGGACGAAGGATGCCGATCGCTTCGAGAAGAAGGCGCGCGTTCTGGGCGACGGCCTCGGCAGCGTCCCGACGGTGGCGGACATCGACGGCGACGGCGACCTGGACGTGATCAGCGCCGAGTACTTCGTCGACAAGGGCTCCTTCGCCTGGTTCGAGCGGGTCAGCGCCGAGAAGTTCACCCGCCGCGTGCTGGACGACACCAGCGGCCCCAGCATCATGCTCAAGCTGATCCCGGATCTGTACGGCGACGGGGTGACCCGGGCGGTCGGCAGCAACCACACCAACACCTCCAAGATGCCGCCAGATCCCCAGGAGTCCGCCGTCCTGGTCTTCGACAAGCCCGACGACCCCACCAAGCCCTGGAAGAAGACCCAGATCTCCAAGGGCATCAAGTCGGCTCCCGGATCGCCCTTCGCCCCCCAGGCGGCCCCGGGCATCTTCGGCCACGGCGACATCGACGGCGACGGCGACATCGACCTGCTGGTCTCCGGCGACGGTGACCCCCGGGTCTTCTGGCTGGAGCAGAAGGCCCCCGGCCAGTGGGAGACCCACGTCCTGGAGAGCAACCTCGCCCAGGCCGGCGGCATGGTGGTCACCGACCTGGACGGCGACGGGAAGAACGAGCTTATCGTCACCGGCTACGAGGCCAACTCCATCTTCGTCTACTCCCGCAAGTTAGCCCTCCCTCGCCCGGGAAGAAATCGGGGCGTCCCCGTGCTAAGGGCTCGCACGATGGGATACCCGCTCACCCTGGCGACCCGCTACCTCCGGGCAAAAAAAGCCGCCTTCGTCAGCGTCGGCACCGCCTTCGCCATCCTCGGGGTGGCCCTCGGCGTCGCCGCCCTGGCCACGGTGATGAGCGTGACCGGCGGCTTCCAGTCCCAGTTCCGGGAGAAGGTGCTGGGGGTCAACGCCCACGTGCTGGTGCTCAAGTACTCCGCCGACTTCCGCGAGTACCGGGAGATCATGAAGGTGGTCTCCGAGCTGCCCGGCGTCGAGGGCGTCGGCCCCTTCACCATCAACCCCATGATGGTCAGCCACGGCACCCGCACCGCCACCGGCGTGCTCCTCAAGGGCGTCGACCCCGAGCAGATGCACCGGGTCCTCGACCTCCCCAAGCACCTGGTCGAGCCCCGTGAGGCCAGGGAGACCGGCCGCATCGACGGCCTCCGCCGCCCCGGCGCCAAACCCGCCGAGCGCCACACCGACCCGAAAAAATCCCAGGGGTTTTCCCCCTTCGGCGAGAAACCTATCCCCCCGGAGCTTCCCTACGAAAAGGACGACCAGGGGCGCCCCAAGGCGGTCATCCAGGAGATCGAGCGGAGCATCCGGGAGCACGAAGCGAAGGCGCAAGGCTCCTCCAGCTCGAAGTTCGAGGTACCCCCGGCCTCGGCGAGCGCTTCGCCCGGCGGAAGCGCCCCTCCTGGCGGAAGCGCCCCGCCCGGCGGCAGCGCGGCCCCTGCGGAGCCAGCCCCCG
>CAZSDX010000847.1:0-2107 GCA_964605685.1 uncultured Polyangiaceae bacterium | reverse complement strand
CCCGCGAGGAGCCCGGCGAAGCCCGCCCTCGCCCCCGCACCTCCGGCCGCAGCGTCCTCACCGCCACCCTCGCGGTCTTCGGTGGCTACGCCGGCTACGCGCTCCACACCACCAGCCGCGGCGACGATCCCCGGCTCCTCTACCCGCTGATGGCCCTGGGCACCGGCATCGGCCTCGGCGCCGCCACCATCGCCGCCGACGAGTGGGACCTCAGCGCCGGGGAGGCCTGGTTCCTCGCCGCCGGGGCCACCTGGCCTGCCTCCTCCGCCCTGCTCCTCTCCTCGGGCTACGGCGTCCAGCCCAGCACCGACGCCCACGCCTTCGCCCTCCTTGCGGGCCTCGGCGGCCTTGGCCTCTCCACCGCCGCCCTCGCTCGCTGGCAGGTCAACGAGGGCGGCGCCCTCCTGACCCACTCCGGCGGCGTCCTCGGCGGGGGAGTCGGGGGCCTCCTCGAGATGACCTTCCGCGGCTCCACCCAGACCACACCCCACCGCGGCGCCGGCTTCGGCCTCGCCGCGGGCTGGCTCACCGGGGGGCTGATGGGGGTGTTTGTTGACCCATCTCCGGGGCGCGTGCTGCGCATCGACCTCGGGGTGGGGCTCGGGGCGCTGGGGGGCGCTGCTCTGGGGAGCCCGCTGCTGCTGGAGGAGAACCCCACCACGACCCGGGAACGGCTCTGGCTCGGGGCGGTGCTGGGTGGAGCGGCGGTGGGCGGCGGGCTGGGGGCCTGGTTGGGGAGGCCCGGGAAGGCTCCGGGCAAGGCAGCCCGTTTGCTTCCTGCGCCGGGCGTGGTAGCGGCGGCCCGTGGGGCGGGGGGGGAAGTACGCCCGGTGATGGGCTTGACGTGGAGCGGACCCTGGTGAGCGACAAGCAGTGGGTGATCGAGCAGGAGGACGAAGGGCAGCGCCTCGACAAGCTGGTGGCGAGGAAGTCAGGGCTCAGCCGCGCCGAGGTCAAGCGGCTCTTCGAGGAGAAGCGGGTCAAGATCGGCCGGAACGTGGCCTCCAAGGGGGACGTGGCCCGGGCAGGGGGCACGCTGGTGGTCTCGTTGATCGAGGGGCCCGAAGGGGCGATCCCGGAGGAGGCTCCCCCGCTGCCGCTGCGGATCCTCCTGGAGCGGGACGACGTGGTGGTGGTGGACAAACCCGCCGGCCAGCCCACGGCGCCGCTCCGCGTGGGCGAGACCGGCACGCTTGCCAACGCCCTGGTCGGCCGTTTTCCGGAGATGCGCTCCCTCGGCGCCAACCCCAAGGAGCCGGGCCTCATCCACCGCCTGGACAACGACACCTCCGGGGTGCTGGTGGCCGCCCGCACCCGGCGCGCCCACGAAGCCCTGGTCGAGGCGCTGCGGGAGGGGAAGCTCCAGAAGCTCTACCTCGCCGTCTGCCACGACCTCGACGGGGCGCTCCCGGACCAGGGCTCCATCGAGATCCCGCTGGCCCCGCACCCCAAGGATCGCCGCCGGGTGCTGGCCTGCCTCCATCCCCGGGACGTCGAGCGCCTCGCCCCTCGTCCGGCCACCACCCACTACGAGGTCAAGCGGCGCCACGGTGACCTGGCCCTGCTGGAGCTGAAGGCACCCCGGGCCCTCCGCCACCAGATCCGGGCCCACCTCGCCGCCATCCGTTGCCCTCTGGTCGGGGATGTCCTCTACGGCGCCCCCCCCCGGGAGGAGCTGGGGCGCCACGCGCTCCACGCCTTCTCCGTCGTCTGGGGCGGCAGCGCCGCGGTCCCCGCCTTCACCGTCCTGTCCCCGCTTCCCTCGGAGCTGGAGCGCTTGGTCGACGGGTGAGCGTCGGGCGAAAGGGGTCTTTCAAGACCCATGCGAAGAAGGGAGCGAAGGGGGCCAGGGGGAGGGGGCTTCCCCACGGGCGCCGCTGGCGGCTATCCTCCGGGGGCGGCTTGTGCTGGCCTGGTTTTTGGAGGTCTGCCCATGGACTTGTTTCGTACCCTCGCGGTGCTGTGCCTCCCGGTGTGGTTGGCCTGCGGAGGATCCACCGACGATGACCTTGACGCGAACCGCGGAGGCGGAGGAGCGACGAGCGCGGGGGCGGGAGGCTCCGGCGACGGCGGGAGCGACGCGGGCTCGGGCGGCACGGAGGCGGGC
>CAZSDX010000846.1:0-2107 GCA_964605685.1 uncultured Polyangiaceae bacterium | reverse complement strand
GCCTACGTAGGCTGTTCCAGAAGAGGGTCGCTTTTGCAAGTTAGAAACCCTCTGACCGTCACGGTGGTTTCGTTGTCCGTGGCGGCAGCCCCGAAGAGCGAACTCCAGTAACCACAACGACGCAGTTCAAGCCGCGCTTCGTCCTGGCCGATCCAGTCGGCGGGTTGCTCCGGCACCAGCACGACCACCAGGATGCGAGGAACGAGGAGTTCCATGGCGCGAAGGTCATCATAATTCTTCCGCTTGAGCGGGAACCTCACCTCACCCCCACGAAGCACCTCCTGCGAGGTGCACTTGAGCTGCATCTCCAGCCTCGGCGACCGGAACGTACCGCCAGAACACCTGGAGGCGACAACAAGATCAACGCTGTCGTCGTCCACCTCGGGACGGTAAGCGGCGAAGCCCGCGGCCGCGACGACGGCTCGAACATAGGCGAGGCTGAATTGTTCTTGCTGTTGCGCTGGATCCAACACCCGGTTCAACGGAACCTAGCACCCTCCGGTTGGATACCAAACCCCCGTCCGCCGACCTCGACCGCGCAGCTCTCCCCGGCGGAGCTGGCCTCCGAGGCGCTGGGCCGCCTGGGCGCTACGGCGACGGCGGACGCAGGCCCGTAGCGCCGCCCCTCCGGATCGCCTCCCTCGCCCGCTCGATCTGCTCCAGGATGGCCCGCGCGTGTTCGAGAAAGATCTCCCCCTCGGGCAGCAACCGCATCCCCCGCGGCGTCCGCGCGAACAACGGCGCCCCCAGCTCGTCCTCCAGGCTGCGGAGCTGGCGGCTCAGCGGCGGTTGAGCAATGCGTAGCCGCCGCGCCGCTCGCCCCACGTTGCCCTCCTCGGCGACCGCAACGAAATAGCGTAGCTGGCTCAGGCTCATGCCTCAGGGTAGCACGACCCCGCCACCCCCCGAGCGCCAGGCGACGCCAGCCATACCGAAACGGTATTGGACCGCCGACCGGGCCCTTGCGATCCCTCGTCCCATGGCCATAGAGATCCTCTCTACCCATGCGATCGCCAGGATGCGAGCCGCAGGGCAAGCCGCGGCGGCGACCCTCGCCTGGGTCGGCGCCCGACTCGCCCCGGGGGTGAGCACCGCGCAGATCGACGGATGGGTCCGCGAAGACACCAGACGGCGCGGCGGGCGCCCCAGCCAGCTCGGCTACCAGGGGTTTCCTGCAGCGGTGTGCACCAGCCGAAACCACGTCGTCTGCCACGGTATCCCCCGCCCGGACGAGGTGCTGCAGCCCGGGGACATCGTGAACGTGGACGTGACGACGATGCTGGAGGGCTACCACGGGGACACCTCGGCGACCTTCGTGATCGGGGAGGCGAGCGAGAAGGCGAGGCGCCTGGTGGACGTGGCCCGCCGCTGCCGCGACGCAGGCGTGGCCCAGGTGCGGGAGAACGGCCGCCTGGGCGACATCGGCGCCGCCATCGAGGAGCTGGCCCGCAAGGAGGGGTGCAGCGTCGTCCGCGACCTCGGGGGCCACGGCATCGGACGCGCCATGCATGCGCCTCCCCACGTGCCGCACACGGGGCGCCGCGGCAGCGGGCTCCGCCTCAAGGCCGGCATGGCCCTCACCATCGAGCCCATGATCAACCAGGGAGGCCCCGAGGTCCGGGTGCTGGCCGACGGCTGGACCGTCGTCACCGCCGACGGCTCCCTGTCGGCGCAGTTCGAGCACACGGTGCTGGTCACCCGCGACGGCTGCGAGATCCTGACCCCCCCTCCGGCCTCCTCGCTCCGGTGAGGGGCATCAACGGAAGCGACGGAGGCGGAGGGAGTTGGCGAGCACCGAGACGCTGGAGAGCGACATGGTCGCGCTGGCCAGCACCGGCGACAGGAGCAGGCCCGTCCAGGGGTAGAGGGCCCCCGCGGCGATCGGGATGCCGATGACGTTGTAGACAAAGGCCCAGAACAGGTTCTGCCGGATGGTCCGGAGCGTGGCGCGAGCCAGGCCGAGGGCGACCGGCAGGCCCTCGATACCGCCGCGCAGCAGCGTGATGTCGGCGCTGGCGGCGGCGACGTCGCTGCCCGAGCCCATGGCCACGCCCACGTCGGCGGCGGCGAGCGCCGGGGCGTCGTTCACGCCGTCCCCCACCATGGC
>CAZSDX010000845.1:0-2108 GCA_964605685.1 uncultured Polyangiaceae bacterium | reverse complement strand
GGCGGTGGCGCAGGCGGCCCCCGCGCTGCTGGCGGCGCACCCGGAGGCCACGGTGATCCTCGCCTGCCGCCCCAAGACCCCCCGCGCCCGCGAGGTGGAGCAGCGCCTCCGCGCGGACCTCGCCTCGCTGGGTCGCCGGGTGATCTTCGCGGGGCAGATCCCCTCGCTCCCGGCGCTGCTGGCGTCCTGCCGCGCGGTGCTCTTCCCCGTCGACGACCTCTACGGCAAGGTGGATCTCCCGCTGTCGCTGCTGGAAGCCCAGGCCCTCGGGGTGCCGGTGATCGCCCTGCAAGAGGGCCCGCTCCGGGAGCTGGAGGGCGCGGTGCCACTCCCCGCGGTGAGCGACCTGGCGCGGGTCTGCGGTGACCTTCTCCGGGACGAGGAGGCGTGGCGGCAGCACCGGGACGCGGGGCGCGCGGCGGTCCAGAAGAACCACAATCCCGCCCGGATCGCCGCCGCCTACGAGGAGCTCTACCGGAGGATCGCCTGAGGCTCAGGGGCCCTTGATCCGATAGGCTCCGGTGCTGGTCACCACGTCGAGCTGGCCGGCGCCGCTGATGGCCATGGCGCAGCCGGTGTTGCTTCCCGCGGGGAAGGGGTACGTCCAGCGGGTCTCCCCCCCGGCGTCGAAGGAGATCACCCGATCCTGGAGGCAGAGGTAGGCGTTGCCCGCAGCATCCAGCAGCGGGGCCCCCAGGGGGCGTGCGTCGAGGGACCGGGACCAGAGCACCTGGAGCTGGGGCGTGGTGGCCAGGAGCACCGGGTTGTCCCCGTCGAACAGGAGGTACACGGTGCCATCTGCCCGGAGCGCAGGGGCCAGCGCCAGCCTCCCGGCCCCCGCGGAGAAGCCGGCGGTGAGCTGGAGCGGGTTCTGCGGGAGGAAGAACCGAACCTGATCACCGCAGGCCGCGTAGACGATCCCTCCGGCGCCGACGGCAGCGTGGCAAGGCGCGGAGGTCGCGAGCCCGACGTCCGCCTCCCACGCCTTGCTCCCGCTGTTGCGGTTGATCGCGAGGAGCTTGCAGGGAAGGTCGCCGACCTTGGAGCAATCCTGGTGCACGTAGAGGCGATTCTCCTTGGGATCGTGGGCGATGGAGCCCCGCATGCCCACCGGGGAGGTGTGGTGCGTCTCGGTGATCAGGAAGTTGCCGAGGCCCAGGGCCGTGCGGAGCATCTTCCCGTCGGCGCGGGCGTAGTACGCGGTGTTCTCGACGACCACGACGCTGGTGGTGAGCGGCCCGCCTCCCTGGTTGTTGGTGCTCGTGTTCAGGTCCGGGTTGGTGCTGTTCGGGTTCAGGATCGTGCTGACGCTCTGATCGGTCACCCGGAACGCCGTCCCGTTCGACCGGATCACCAGCGTCGAGGATCCGGTATGAGGGGTGTTCTTCGTGGTGAGCAGGCTGGTGCCGCTCCATCGGTAGAGGCTCTGACCTCCCTGGAAGATGGAGTTCCCCTGAGCGTTCACCGCGAGCTGAGGGCTGAACGCGCTCGCCACGCCCACGGGCGCATGAAACGTCCCGCTGGTCCCGGCGGGACCGATCAGCCTGGACTGGTTCGGGCGCTTCATGCACCCGCCTTCCGCGGCCCACGGGGTGCTCTCCAGGCCGCTGCTGTAGCCGCAGATCCCGCTGGAGCACCCGCTCAGGTCGTGCTGGCAGCTCTTGCAGGAGAGCAAACCGCTCCCCGCCCCCAGCGAGCTGCAGGTAGCCCCCCCCAGGTCCGCGCCCTCGCAGGACTCGTGGGCGTCCCGCACCCCGTTGCCGCAGTACGCGCAGGCCGAAAGGTCCACCTCGCACTGGTCCGTGCAGACCGGAGCCCCGCCGAAACCCTCCCCCTGCACCCCGGCGCACGTCACCGCCAGCGGTCCATCGCACGCCTCCCCCGGCTCGACGACCCCGTTGCCGCATACCTGCACCGCGACGCAGCTCCCCGCCTCGCAGCTCTCCGTGTCCGCGCAGGTCTCCCCGCACTCCCCGCAGTGCGCCGGGTCGCTGGCGAGGTCGACGCACGCTCCGTCGCAGAGCGCCTCCCCCTGCCCGCACCCCCCGCCCTGGCCCGCGTCGGAGCCCCCGCTGCCGGCCTCGCTCCCGCCCACCCCCGCGTCGCTC
>CAZSDX010000844.1:0-2133 GCA_964605685.1 uncultured Polyangiaceae bacterium | reverse complement strand
CAGCGGCAGCGCTGGCGCCCCGGTCACGTCCACCTTCAGGATCGCCACGTCCGTCGGTGGATCGCGCCCCACCACCTTCGCCGGCAGTCGCCGCTCGTCCGCCAGCCTCACCACGATCTCCGTCGCCTGGGCGATCACGTGGTTGTTCGTCAAGATGTACCCGGATGGATCGTAGAGAAAACCCGACCCGAGCCCCTCGCCCCGGCGCATCCGCTTCCCCATCCGCCGCTCGTCGATCACCGTGAACACCGTGACCACCGCCGGGTCGCTCGCCTTCACCAGCGCCGCGAAGGACATCGGCGCCGTCATCCCCCCCGGCAGCACCACGCTCGGCGTCCCGGAGGGGATCCCCGCCGTCGGGGCGGCGGTCTGCGGGGGCGTCACGGCGGAGGTGAGCGGGGTCGGGTCTCCCGCGGAAGGCGGCGGAGGACGCTTCCAGCAAGACGCCGCCCCCCCTGCCAGCGCCAGCCCCAGCAGCGCCCAACCGGAACGTCGCGTCGCCCTCACGTGCCCCCGGCGCCCCGGGAGATCTCGGCGAAGCGCTGCCGCAGGTCATGGAGCGACTGGGTCATCAGCCGCTCCTCCGCCCCCGTCAGGTTCCCCTTGGTTTTTTCTTGAATCAATTCGAGAATTTCCAGCGATTGCTTCGCCAGGATCAGATCCCGCTCGACGGAGCCGTCTGGCTGGGGCGCGTCCCCGAGGTGCATGCGGACCGAATGGTTCAGCGACAGGATGAAGGTCGCAAAATCCATCTGCGGCAGGTCGTGGGGGTCGTCGGCGGGAGAGGTCACGGGGTCACTCCTCGGGGGGGGGGGCGTCGGGGCTGGGGGCCGGCTGGGGGAGTGCCACCTCCTCCGCCTGGTCGGCCAGGTCCGGGAGCTCGCTCAGGTGCTTGTCGATCTCCTTGGTGCTGACGAGCCCCCGCTTCTGGTAGCGGGCCCGCACCCGTACATCGAACATGTGTTCCTTGGTGATCATCGTGACTCTGGTAGAAAGCCCCTCGACGCCCCCCTGTCAAGTCGCGCGCCGCTTTTCCGGCTTCCGACCGAGCTGGATCAGCCCCCCGGACCCCCTCGGCTCCTCCTGGAAGCCTCGCTCCGCCAGCCCCCGTTCCGCCTCCTCCAGCTCCGCATCGCTGGCGGGCTCGACCCCCTCCACGGTCACCTCGAAGCGCAGCTCCACCCCCGCCAGCGGGTGGTTGGTGTCCACCAGCACGTGGTCTTCCTCCGTGAATTCCAGCACCCGCAGCGTCATCTCCTCCCCGTCGGGCCCCTCCAGGGTGAACTCCTCGTCGAGCTGGATCGCCGCCGGATCCGGGAATTCCTCCCGGGGGATCTGGAAGAGTCCGTCAGGGTCATGCTCTCCGTAGCCCTCCTCGGGCGTCAGGGAGAAGGCGCGCTGGCTCCCCGGGAACATCCCCTCGATCCGTAGCTCCAGCGCCGGGAGCACCTGGCCAAAACCGTGGACGTAAGTGAGCGGCTCGCCGGGCTCGGTGGCCTCCACCACGTCGCCGTCTTCATCCCGCAGGGTGTAGGAGAGCGTCACCCGCATCCCTGGGCCGACGCAGAAGGCTTGCACCATGGGGCGCCGTGCTAGCGCCGCCCTCGCCGGTCCGCAACGCCCCCGTCACCGGGGTACCGGCCTCGGCGGCGGCCCCTCGTAGGCGCTCTCTGGCCGGATCAGCCGTCCCGTCGCGCCCTGCTCCGCCCAGTGCGCCAGCCACCCTGCCGCCAGGCCCAGGGCGAAGGCTGCCACGTACTGCGCCGGCTCCACCTCCAGCGCGTCCAGCAGCGCCGCCCCGTAGAGGTCGATGTTGGCGTGGATCCCCCGGGCCCCGTACCGCGCCTCCGCCTCCCTGCGTAGGGCCTCCGCCACCGGCAGCAGCCGCACCTCACCCATCGCTTCCATCGCCGCCCGGAGCGGAGGGATCCGCGGGTCTGGCACCTTGTAAATGCGGTGCCCGAAGCCGGCCAACCTCCGCTTCTGCTCCTGGGCTCGCCGCACGAAGCCCGCCGGATCGCCGTCCGCGAGCGCCTCCAGCAGCAACGCCCGGGCGTCGGCGGTGGCTCCCCCGTGGCGAGGCCCCGTCAGCGTCGCCACCGCCGCCCCCAGCGACACTCCCGCCCGCGCCCC
>CAZSDX010000843.1:0-2166 GCA_964605685.1 uncultured Polyangiaceae bacterium | reverse complement strand
GGAGGACGGCCCGAGGCCGCTGGGGCCGGGGGCCCCGGTGGGCGCCGTGGAGCCCGAGGGAGGCTACGCCAGCCAGCTCCCGGACGCCGAGGACGATCTGGATCCGAGCATCGTCCCGGACCCCTGCAACGACCCGGCGCTGGTGGCGCAGATGCCAGGGGCCATCGTGGGGGTGACGCTGGCGAGGAACCTCCAGCTCAAGCTGGGCGATTGCCTCCAGGTGACGTCGCCGACCATCGGCTACTCGTACAGTGGCCGGGCGCTGCGCCCGCCGGTGGCCAAGCAGTTCCGGGTCATCGGGGTCTTCGACGCGGGCTTTGACCAGTACGACTCCAAGCTGGTGTACACGGACCTGTACGAGGCCCAGACTTTTTACGACTCCGGCGACAGCGTGACCGGGGTGGAGATGAAGGTCGCGGACATCGAGAAGGCCCGGGATATCGCCCGCCAGATCGACGCCCGGCTGGCCAACGGGATCTACCACACCATGGACTGGGAGGAGCTGAACCACGGCCTCTTCACCGCGCTCCGCATCCAGCAGATCGGCATGAGCTCGGTGCTGGCGCTCATCATCGTCGTGGCCGCCTTCACCGTGGTCGCCACCCTCATCATGGTGGTCCTCGACAAGAAGAAGGAGATCGCCGTGCTCAAGGCGATGGGAGCCACCGACGGGGCGATCCTCCGGGTCTTCCTCTACCAGGGCGGCATCATCGGGGGGCTGGGCACCACCCTCGGCCTGGGCCTGGGGCTGCTGGTGTGCAAGGGGCTCCTGGTCTACGGGTTCAAGCTCGACCCGAAGGTCTACTTCATCTCCCAGCTCCCGGTGAACGTCCGCCCCGCGGAATTCCTCCTCACCGGCTTCATCGCGATCCTCATCTGCCTGGTCGCCACCGTCGCTCCCGCGCTCTACGCCGCCCGCATGCGCCCCGCCGACGGCCTGCGCGAGCTACACTGACCTTCAGGGCACAAGGAGGCGCAGGGCGCGAGGGATCACGGCGATGACCACCCGGGGAGCCGCAGGGAATTCTTCCCCGTCGATCTGCGCGGCGGGCGGATCGCCGCCGTCGGCGGGCTCGAAGCGGATCTCGATGCGGGCACCTCGCCGGATCTCCGTCGGCTCGATCCCCAGGGCGTCGAGGGCCTCCACGGAGAGCTGGGCGCGCTCCCGGGTCTTGAGCACCCGGGCGAGCCAGTCGCGGCGGCCCCGGGCGGGCACCACCTCGAAGAGTCCGTCGTCGTGGCGCGAGGTGGGATCGAACACCCAGGCGCCGCCGTAGACCCGGGTGGCCTTGACCACCAGCTCGTTGACCCGGGTCAGGGAGTAAGGGTGGCCGTCCAGAGAGACGTGGGCCGTGAACTTGTCGCTGGCCACATACGAGCCCGCCCAGTTCTTCAGCAGCGCGCCGGCGTAGACCGCGTGGTCCCGGTAGACGTGGCGCAGGCCCGGGATCTTCGCCACCACCTGCCGGTCCCGGTTGCGGTCGGCCAGCACCCGCGCCGACAGACCCCAGCCGGCGCTGTCGAAGAAGTAGGCCCGGGCCAGCCGCGCGCCGCCCTGGTCGAAGGCGGCGATGTCGCCGGCGTCCAGCCGGGTCTCCTTCCCCGCGAGGATCACCCCGATGTTGGGCTCCAGCGCCTCCTCCCGGGCTTCGAGGCCGAAGCTCTTACCCTGGTCGTTGGCGGTGCCGGTGGGCAGCATCCCCAGGACGACCTCCTCGGGCTTCTGGCACTCCAGCAGCCCCGAGGCCACCTCCCGGAAGGTGCCGTCGCCGCCCATGGAGATCACCAGCCGGAAGGGCCCCCGATCCAGCGCGTCCCGGACCAGTTCGATGGTCTTCCCGCCCGGAGCCGTCGGCAGCACCTCGCAGCGGACCCCGCGCCGGGCGAGCAGGTCCACCGCCCGCTGGATCCGCGCGGCGTTCTTCCCGCTCTGCGCCGTCGGGTTCCCGACCAGAAGGGTCCGTGTCTCCTCGGTGTGTTCCATCGATCGTCCCTCGTGTTCAACCTTCCCGGGTCAGCGTGCTTTGGTGGGCGAGCCTTGTCCACACGGTAGTCGCAGGCCCTGCGGTCCACCAAGACAGGTCGCGCTCGGTTGGTCTACGGCTCGGCTCGGGGGAGCTGTGGCTGCTGGTTCCTTCGTGGAAACGGTGGGGAACGCCGAGGGCT
>CAZSDX010000842.1:247-2170 GCA_964605685.1 uncultured Polyangiaceae bacterium | reverse complement strand
GCTGGCGCGGGCGAAAAGCAACAGGCTGCTAGGCAGCTTGCGGGTCGCGGGCGTGGCCAGCGGGCGCTCGGAGGGCTCCGCCGAGGGAGGCGCCGGGGCCGCAGGGGCCGGAGGGGGGGCTGGGGTCGCCGCGGGTCTGGATGGACCTCCCATCCCGGGGAGGGTTTCCTTGATGTCGCCGACGGCGGTGGCGGCGGGGCCATCCTCCTTGGCCTGGGGTTTGGGGGCCGGGGGCCGGGGGGCGGGCCTGGGGGGAGCGTCGTGGTGGCTGTGGGCCTGGGGCGGCGGGGGAGCGTCGCCGTCCGCGAGGTCGAGGACGACGAGGTTGGCGCCGACCTGGACGATGTCGCCGACCTTGCCGCCGAGCTCAAGGATGAGGCCGCCCCGGGGGGAGGTGATGGTGACGGTGGCCTTGTCGGTGAGGACATCGACCAGGGGAGCGTCGGCCTTGATGGTGGCGCCGACGGCGATGCCCTCGCACCAGCCGACGATCTCGCCCTCGGTGACGCCCTCGCCGATGTCAGGAAGCTTGAATTCCCAGCGTGCCATGGATCCTCAGTAAGCGGCGGTGGAGAGGAGCGCCGGCAGGATGCGGTGGGCCAGCGGCAGGTAGTCGTTTTCGAGGGTGTAGGGGAAGGGTGTGTCCCAGCCGGTGATGCGGGCCGGGGGCGCCTGGAGGTGGAGGAAGGCGCGCTCGGTGATCAGGGAGACGATCTCGGCGCCGAAGCCACAGCTACGAGGGGCCTCGTGGACGACCACCAGGCGGCCGGTCTTCTGGACGCTGCGCACCAGGGTGTCGATGTCGAGGGGCCAGAGGGTGCGCAGGTCGATGACCTCGGCCTCGACGCCCTGGGCAGCGGCCTGCTGGGCGGCCTCGAGGGCCTCGTAGATCATCGCGCCCCAGCTCACCACGGTGACCGACGAGCCCTCGCGGCGCACCGCCGCCTTGCCGAGGTCGACGGTGTAGTCGCCCTCGGGGACCTCGCCCTTGGCGGCGCGGTAGACCCGCTTGGGTTCGAGGAAGATCACCGGATCCGGGTCGCGGATGCTGGCCAGGAGCAGGCCTTTGGCGTCGTAGGGGGTCGAGGGACACACCACCTTGAGGCCAGCGACGTGGATGAAGAGGGACTCGGGGGACTGGGAGTGGTAGAGGCCGCCGCGGATACCGCCGCCCACCGGCGTCCGGATGACCATCTTCGCCGCGTACTCGCCGCCGGAGCGGTAGCGCACCTTGGCCAGCTCGGACACGATCTGGTCGTAGGCGGGGAAGATGAAGTCAGCGAACTGGATCTCCGCCACCGGGACCATGCCGTAGAGGGCCATGCCGATGGCGGTGCCGATGATCCCGCCCTCGCTCAGCGGCGTGTCGATCACCCGGTCCTCCCCGAACTCCTGGTGGAGCCCGTCGGTGACCCGGAACACCCCGCCCACCTTGCCCACGTCTTCGCCCAGGACCACCACCCGGCGATCCCTGGCCATCTCCAGGCGCAGCGCCCCGTTGATGGCCTTCACCATGTTCACCTGTTCCATCGTTCCGGTCTCCCAGGAGAGTTAAGCCGCCCAGCAGCGCGGCGCGCTGCTCGATCAGGTGCCAGGGCGGCCGTGCAAACGTGTCATCCAGCAGCGAGGCGACCGGCGGGGCGGGGGCCTCCTCGGCCCGGGCGAGGGCCTCCCTCAGCTCGGCCTCGATCCGCGCCTCCAGGTCGCGCTGGGCCTGGTCGCTCCAGGCGCCCTGGCGCTCCAGGAAGCGCCGCGCCCGGGAGATCGGATCGGCGCCGTCGCCCAGGTGGAGTTCCAGGAGCGTCGGGCCGTGACCGGCGAGGGCGCGCTCCCGGGCGTGGGCGGTGGCGGTGAGCACCGCCAGCGGGTCGAGCCCGTCGCAGAGGACGCCCTCGATCCCGTAGGCGACCGCCTTGGCCGCCA
>CAZSDX010000842.1:0-209 GCA_964605685.1 uncultured Polyangiaceae bacterium | reverse complement strand
CCGGCGAAGTTGAGGGCGGTGTGGAAATCGGCGGACTCGACGGCGCTCTCCCGGAAGAAGGCGGCGCTCACCAGCGCGTCGCCCCGAGCGCGGGCGGCCCACCCGCAGCCGGCGGCGTGGACCAGGTGGTTCCCCGGGAGCCCGGAGGCCCCTACCACGTTCACCGAGCGCGCCCCCTGGAGCCCCGGCAGCGACCGCCCCTTGGCACC
>CAZSDX010000841.1:0-2178 GCA_964605685.1 uncultured Polyangiaceae bacterium | reverse complement strand
CGTCCGAACCGCCTTGTCCCGCGTCGCTCCCGCCCGCACCGGCGTCGCTGCCGCTGCTGCCGCCGCTGCCGGCCACGCCGGTCGTCCCTCCGGCGCTGGAGCCGGATTCTCCCCCGCTGCCGCCCTCCTCGGCAGGGGTTTCCACATCATCACCGAGATCGCTGGGGCCCGGAGCGGCGCAGGAGGCGAGCCCAGCGGCGACAAGGACGGCCCAGAGCAAGAAGGCGGATCGTTTCACGGCAAAGCTCCTTCGATCAAGGCGGGGGTACAGGGCGTGAGAGGATACTCCCCCTGGCGCCTCCCGTCACCCTCACGCCGCCCCGCGCGTCGGACGCGGCCCGAGCAGCTTGATGAGCTGGGGGCGGTTGCGCGCGAGATCCGCCAGGGTGAAGGCGTCGAGCGCCTCGACGAAGGCCCTCGTCGCCGAGCGGAGCGCGCCCTTCAGGACACACGACCCGTCGATGGGGCAATCGCTGGGGCCTTCCAGGCAACCCAGCAGCGACAGGGGCTCCAGCTTCTGGACGAGCTGACCCAGGCGGAGCTCCTCCGGGGCCTTCGTCAGCACCAGCCCCCCGAAGCGCCCGCGCCGCGACTCGATCAGCCCCTCCCTCACCAGCAGCTTCGCCACCTTGGCGGTGTGCTCTTGGGGGAGCTTGAACGCTCGGCTAATCTCGCTCGCCGAGATGACCTGTCCGGGGTGTAGCGTCAGATGAAGCAGGATCCGCAGGGCCACATCGGTCTGCTGGGTCAGGTGCATCGACCTTCCTCCTTACCTGTTCGACTTCTGGAGCGCCACGCGCCCGCCTACCGGCTCTTGGATGCTCCCTTGAACGCGCAGGTTGCCGGGGGGGCGACGGGAGAGAAGATCGGGGAAAATCCCTGAAATTTCCGATGAATCAACGCAGCGCGGTGGGTGGAACGGAAGGAATGGATCGCCGCCCCCCTCGGACTCCTTGGTGCAGGGCCGGAGAGGTGATACAGGACTATTTGTAACCTCTTTTTCCCCGAGGATCCCCTGAGATGGCCCTGAACCCTGAGTTGTTGCGAGCGAGCCTGGCCCTGGTTGTGGAGCGTCAGCCGCAGATCACGCCGAGGTTTTACGAGATCCTGTTCGAGCGGTACCCGCAGGCGAGGCCGCTGTTCAGCCGGAACAAGCCGGAGGTGCAGCAGAAGATGTTGCAGGACGCGATCGTGGCGGTGGTGGATCACGTGGAGGACGCGGCGTGGCTGCGGGAGCAGCTGTTCGCCATGGGGCAGCGGCACAAGGACTACAACGTGACGCCGGAGATGTTCGGCTGGGTGGGGGAGTGCCTGCTGGCGACGCTGGCGGAGATCGCGGGCCCCCAGTGGAGCCCGGAGATCGCCCAGGCGTGGACGGACGCCTACGGGGCGATCAGCGGGCTGATGCTGGAGGCCTACAGGTCCTGAGCGGCCCGCGCCGCCGGCGCGGCGTCAGCCGTTCTGGTTGACCAGGCGCGAGCCGAAGGCATCACGAGCTGAACCAACTCCACGTACCGCTGTGCGCAGAGCCGCAACGCGGGCCTGGAGACTCCCGGGAGATGCGGGGGCGTGAGTGCGGGTTGACATGGACCTGGGTTTCCGTATCCTAACCTTCATGGCGCGCTTGCGGGTGGGTTGGATGGCTCGGCTCGGCTCGGCTTTGTAGTGTTGATGATGGGTGGGCGAGCCTGGGGGTACTGTTCCACTTCGGACTGCGGTGGAAGGATCTTCTAAAGTCCCGGATCTTTCTCAGGGTCAAAAGAACCCCAGGCAGGCAACCCGGGCAGGTCGAGCCCGCTTCCTGCCCCTCCGCCAAGGATGGCGGACAGACCCAACGTGGGCGGAGCCCTTATCGAGGTTCGATGGCAATGAAATCCTGGCTGTTTCTTCTTCTTTCTTCTGTCCTCCTCTTCTCTTGCTCGGATGAAGAAGAGAGGGAATATTGTGTGTATGTTCAACTTCCAACCAAGGAGTATGAGAATCCCGATGACTACCAATGTCCATCACTCGAAGAAGCGAGAAGGAGATGGATTGGGATAGGCTTGGGCGAAGGCGATACCATCATCCAGTTCCAATCGGGTCCTTTGAAAAAAACTCATGGTCCTGATAGCTTGAGCTGTTGTTACCAGGTGATCGTGCATGATGGCTGAGCGCAACCAAACGGTGACTTGCATGGCA
>CAZSDX010000840.1:0-2185 GCA_964605685.1 uncultured Polyangiaceae bacterium | reverse complement strand
TCCCGTCCCTGCGCTGCCTGCATCCGAGCCGCCCCCCCCACCGCTGCCGCCTTCACCGCCCTGCGCGCTGCCGCCCTGCCCAGCCTCGCCGCCTTGGTTGCTGGTGCCACCCTGCCCAGCCTCACCGCCCTGCGCGCTGCCACCCTGCCCAGCGGAGCCACCTTGGTTGTTGGTGCCGCCTTGCCCAGCCTCACCGCCTTGGGCCTGCCCAGCGGAACCGGTCGGGTCGGCGACTTTCGTTTCGCCTGCGTCGCAGTGGAGCAGCACGAGGGAGAGGAGGCAGGTGAGGGAGAGGGAGGAGGTCTTGGTGTTCATGGTTACCACGTTCCTTGCAGGTGAAGACCAGTTCCCTGATGTGAGACCGATGGAACGATTTGGGTCCGATAGGCTTGTTTTCCAGCTTGAGCAGGCTCTGATAGAAGAAGATAAGTTCCAAATCCGATAAAAGCAACGCCAATGCCAATGGATACTCCACCCAGGATACTCATGTTTTTTGCGTCAATTCTCTTGTTATCGGATTCAATTACCCTGGGGTCTTCCTTGAGGCATCCTGGGGGTGGGCAAAGCTCGTCGGCTTCTTTCCTCAGAGTGTTGTATTTGCTGAATCCATAGAATCCTCCTCCAGCCCCGACGGCGACACCGCCGAGCAACATCCCCCATCCGACGATCTTGCGCGCGCTGCTCCCTGCTTCGACCGCCCCCGCATTCTGGGCGCCTGCGTCGCTGGTCTCGGGAGACGAGGTCCTGGGGGCGGGCTTGGAGGGGGCGGGGGGGAAGGTGAGGCGAACTTCCGCTTGTTCGCCAGGGGCCACCTTCACCGCTTGACGAGCCTCCCGGCCATCCACGGTGGTGGCCAGCAAGACGTGCTCCCCCGGATCCACCACCAGCGGAGCCGCACGCTCCACCGCGGACACCTCCAGGCCGTCCAGGAGCAGCCGGGGGACTTCCTCGTCGGTCGGGAGCACCACCGTGAGCCTCCCGATGCGCTTCTCCAGGGTGGCGAGCATCTTCCGGGCGATGGGAACGCGATCGTCGGAGCCAGGGAGCTGCTTGACCGCGTCCGTGAGGTGCCTCCAGGCCAGGCTGACGCGGCCAAGCTTCTCCTCGCAGGTCCCCAGGTTGATCAGCGTGCCGGCGGCGGCATCCAGGCGGTAGCTCTCGGCGAACTTCTGGCAGGCGAGCTGGTGATCCCCACGCCGGGTCGCCTCTCGCCCCTCGCGGAACAGCACGTCCGCCTTGCTCTCCTGCGCCCAGGCAACGCCGGGGGTCGCCAGGGACAGCGCCGAGCACATCACCATCAACCGCAACGAGCGAACCGCCATCGTGGAACCCGGAGCAACCCGGGAGCGCCAGGCCTCCCAGGAGCTCGATTCGTCAGACTACCCAAGTTCGGGTACTCGAACCAGCACTTTTTCGTTCCCCGCTAGCTTCACCCCTGCATGGTCAAGCCCAGGGAGCCACGCAAAGGAACCCGACACCGGAAGGTCCCCGATGCGCTCGCGCTCCAGGTGGGCCAACGGGTTCGAGCACTCCGCTACGAGCAGGCCTTCTCCTTCGATGCCTTTGTGGAGGAGACGGGCCTCGGGCGTGGGTACATCTCCGAGCTGGAGCGAGGTCTTGTGGTCCCGTCGCTCCATGCGCTGGCCCGGCTAGCCTCCGCTCTGGAGGTGACCGTGGCCGATCTGGTGCTGGGAAACACCCCCCGGGAAGATCTGTTCCGGATCACCCGGGACTGGCCCTCCGTGGAAGTGCTCCGGCTGCGAAAGAAGGCACTCCTGGTGCAACAGGCCCTCCAGGCAGCGGAGCGCAAGAACGGACCGCACCACCAGTCCCAGCCCTGACGATACCCGGGAAAGCCAGGATTTTTTCAGGGCCAGGACTTGTGGGTCTTGAGGTGGACGCGAAGGGTCTCCAGGCCCGCCAGGTCGAGGGCTGCGAGGTGGACCTTGCGCTCCTCGGTCAACGCGATGGCCAGGAGCTCGCACAGGTCCCCCACCGCCGCCTGTAGACCCTCACGAAGCCCGTCGGCCTTCCCTCGCGCTTCTCCTCGCGCTTCTCCTCGCGCCTCCGCTTCCCTGGCGACCTGCTTGGCCTGCTCCACCTCGTCGAGTGCCTTCCGGTAGGCTTCCATCTTCGCCTCGCTCCACGCCGTCCGGTCGGCCAGCATCATGGCCTCCTTCTGCTC
>CAZSDX010000839.1:0-2187 GCA_964605685.1 uncultured Polyangiaceae bacterium | reverse complement strand
CGACGGCGGGCCCGGCGCTCCAGGCGGCAACGCCGATGGAGGAGGCGACCGGGGCCAGCACCGCCCACGAGCGCAGGCTCCCTCCCCGCGGGGTGCGGGAGGTGCGCCACGTCTCCGTCGTCACCCTGCGCCTCGAAGGGATCGATCACCTCGAAGGCGCCGCGGGGCCGGCGCGGGCCGAGTTCGCCCTGGCGCAGCTCCGCAGGACCCTGGGGGACATCGCCTACAAGCGAGGCGCCGAGTGGCAGTGGCAGGGGCACCGCAGGGCCCAGGCGGTCGTGGGACTCTGGTCCAACTCCTCCCGCGCCGCCGTGGAGGCCGCCTGGCTCGCGGTCGACGTCCACGAGGCCATGGGGGGCGCCTCCGAGGACCTGGAGGTCCCGATCCAGGCCAGCATCGCCATCGTCCGCGGGGTCGCCTCCGGGGAGCGGGAGCCGGACGGGCGCCTGGTGCGCCACGCCCTCCTGCCGCCGGCGGAGTACCTGGCGGCGCTGCTGGGCGAGCGCGCCCCCTGGGGAGCCACCTGGGTCGCGGGCGGCCTCTACCGGATGATCCGTCGCGATTTCCGCTGGGGGGACGCGCCGCTGGTGGAGGTCCCTCCCCAGCCGAACCTGTCGCTCCCGCGGGCGCTGCGGGTCTACGCGCTCCAGCGCCCGCTGTCCCGCGAGGAGCGCTCCGCCGAGAGCGCGCTGGCCCCCGGGGACCTGGTGGGGCGCGACGCGGAGAAGGCGGACCTCCACGCCGCCTTCCACCGGGCGGTCTCCCCCGAGGACGGCTCCCACGGGGCCATCCTGAGCCGCGCGGTGGTGGGCGAGATGGGCATCGGCAAGAGCGCCCTGGTCGCCGCCTTCCTCGCGGAGCTCCCCCCGGAGGCCAAGATCCTGCGCTACGAGGCCAGCCCTGCCCGCAGCGATCTCCCCTTCGGCGCCGTCGCCGAGCTGGCCCGGGACGCCCTGGAGGTCGATGGCGACACCCCCCGGGAGCAGATCCTGGCGAGGCTCCGCGAGCTCCTCGGGGAGAGCCACCTGGGCGCCGATCACCCGGGCGAGCGGCTGGCCAACCTGCTCACCGGCCACATCGAGGTCGCCCAGGACGCGGACGATCTGGTGTACCGCCGCCGGATGATCGGCGCCGCGGTGCGCCGGCTCCTGGCCCTGCTGGCCTCCAGGCAGCCGCTGGTCATCGTCTGCGATGGCCTCCAGTGGTTCGACCGCCCCAGCCTGGAGCTGATCCACGAGCTGATCCGCCGCGAGGACGCGCTGCCCATCCTGACCCTGCTCATCACCCGCAACGACGAGCGCCTCCTCGGCCAGCTGGAAGGGATCGTCCGCCTCGATCTCCAGGGGCTCTCCCGGGAGGATCAGGTCCGCCTGGTGGAGGCTCGCCTCGGCGTGAGCAAGGGGGTGGCCGCCATCTGCGCGGAGCTGCTCCCCCGGGTCGCTGGGAACCCCTTTTTCCTGCTGGAGATGATCGACGCGCTGCTGGAGCGAGGCGCCCTGGAGCTGCAGCAAGGCGAGGACGGGGAGGGGGTGCTGGTCCGGGTGGAGCAAGGGCAAGACCCGCTCCCCTCGACGCTGGAGCAGATCCTGGGGGACCGGATCCGGGAGCTATCCGCTCCTGAGCGAGAGGTGGTCGAGTGGCTCGCGGCCGCGGGTGGTCCGCTGTCGCAGGGGGCGATCTCCCGGCTCCTCGGCCCGGGCCGGGCGGAGGAGGCGATCTCCCGGCTCTGCGCCCGGGGGCTCTGCGATCTGAGGGGAGAGCAGCTCGACTTCCGCCACACGATCACCCGGGACGTGGCCTACCTCGACCTGGACCCCCGCCGCCGGGAGCACCTCCACCGTCATCTCGGGGAGTTCCTTCTCCGCACCTCGCGGGTCGAGGGGCTGGCTGCGGCCGCCGTGGCCAAACACCTGGCGCGGGGGGGGGATCCGGACCGCGCCGCGGACCTCTACCTGGAGGCGGCCGGCACCGCCCGCCGCACCCACCAGATGCAGCTCGCCGTCCGGTACTACCAGCGCGCCCTGCAGCTCTTGCCGGGCAACGACCTGCGACGCCTGGACGCCCACGAGGCCCTGGAGGCTGCCTTTCGCGTGGTGGGCCGCCGCCGGGAGCGCAAGGAGCAGCTCGCCGCCCTGCGGCGCGTCGCCCGCGCCTCCGCCCAGCCCCACTGGGTCGCCGTCGCGCTGG
>CAZSDX010000838.1:0-2187 GCA_964605685.1 uncultured Polyangiaceae bacterium | reverse complement strand
GGGCAAGGCGGGAGCGATGCGGGCTCCGGTGGCGCGGAGGCGGGGAGCGGCGGGAGCGACGCAGGCTCGGGGGGGAGCGACGCAGGCTCGGGTGGGAGCGACGCAGGCTCGGGTGGGAGCGATGCAGGCAGCGGCGGAAGCGATGCGGGCAGCGGCGGGAGCGACGCCGGCAGCGGGGGCTCCGGGGGCGAGGCATGCGTGACGCAGAGCGCGGAGGCGACGCTGAAGAAGAAGCCTGTCGATGTCATCTTCGTCATCGACAACTCCGGCAGCATGACCGGCGAGATCATCGCCGTGCAGAACAACATCGACAAGAATTTTGCCCAGATCATCGAGGATAGCGGCCTCGATTACCGGGTCATCCTGATCTCGCGCCACGGGACGGCGACCAGCGGCCAGTCGATCTGCATCGGGCAGCCGCTGAGCGGCGCGAACTGCACCTGCACGGCCCCCAGCGGGCCCTGCTCCGGCGTCCCCGCGAAGCCGGTGCTCACGGAGAAATTCTACCACTACAGCGTGGAGATCGGCAGCAACAACTCGCTCACGCAGGTCACCTCGACCTACGCGAAGAAGGACGAGTTCGGCCTGGCCCCCAACGGCTGGAAGGACTGGCTGCGCAAGGACGCCTTCAAGGTCTTCGTGGAGATCACCGACGACAACCAGAGCGGGACGAACGCGGAGGTGACCTTCGACAACGCGCTCCTGGCCTTCCCCGAGGGGCATTTTGGCACCAAGGAGAAGCGGAATTACACCTTCCACAGCATCATCGGGGTCAAGGCGAACCCAAACACGACCTACTGGCCCCCGACGGATCCGGTGCAGAGCGGGACCTGCGGGTCGGGCGCGGTGAACAACGGCGCGACCTACCAGCGGCTGAGCATCCTGACCGGCGGGCTGCGCTTCCCGATCTGCAACAACTCGAGCTTCGACGTGGTCTTCAAGACCATCGCCGAGGGCGTCGTCGAGGGGAGCTCCGTCGAGTGCGCCTTCCCCATCCCGGAGCCCCCGGACGGCCAGTCCATCGACCCGAGCACCATCGTCATCAACTACACCCCCGGCGAGGGCGCCGAGACCAAGTTCGAGCAGGTGGACGGGGAGGGCGCCTGCGACGGCAAGTCGTTCTACATCAAGGATGGCGTCATCAACCTGTGCCCCCTCGTCTGCGGCCAGGTGCAGAGCGATCCCAAGGCGAAGCTCCAGCTCCTCTACGGGTGCGGCAAGATCTGATGCGGCCAGGCGGGCTGCTGCTCCTCGCCGCCTGCGTGGCGGGGATGGCCTGCAACCGCCAGCGGGAAGCCCCACGGAAGGAGCACGCCGCGCCTTCCGGTTCGCCCTCCGGTGCTTCCGCTGCGCCCGCGCCGTCGGCCTCGATCTCGGCCCCGAAACCCACCTGCGTCCGTGACACCTGGCCCGAGTACGGCCACGACGGGCGGCGGACCTCCGCGAGCCGGGAGTGCGTCGACGGACCGCTCCGCCTGCTGTGGAAGGCCCAGGCCGCGACGCCCGTCCGGGAGCGACCCGCCTCCTTTGATCACGTCGTCGCCACCGAGGAGGGCCTCTACGCCACGGGGCTCCGGGGGAAATCCTCGATGCTCCACGGGCTCAACCTGGACGGCTCTCCCCGCTGGGAGCACGACACCCGCACGGACCTCCACTTCGCCTTCTGGCCCCTGGTGGCCCACGGCGTGGTCGGGATGAACGACGACGGTACGTTCTTCCTCGACCCCGTCACCGGCAAGATGAAGATCAACCTGGGCCTCGACTCCTGGGGCCAGATGACCGCTGACGCCGACCGCTTCTACTGGGTGAACACCTGGCACGTCCACGGGCCTGCCCTCTACGTGGGCGCCTTCTCGCCAGGGGGGGATTCTCTCTGGAAGCAGAACAAATACGGAGGATCTGTCCCCATGGACATGATGGACGACCTGGGCGGGGTCGCCCTCGACGAGGGCGTCGTCTTCCAGGCGGCCAACTACAAGTTCGCCTCCTTCTCCGGGGTGTTCGCCTTCGACGCGGCCACCGGCAAGCCGCGCTGGTCGAAGAACGGCTCTCCGGTGGGGCTGCCGAGCGCCGCGGAGGGGCGGGTGTTCACCGTGGAGCGCGTCCAACGGGAGCGGCGCGTCGTGGCGCGCTCCCAGCGCGACGGCGAGCCGCTGTGGTCGGCGCCGCTCAAGGGGGCGCTGGGGG
>CAZSDX010000837.1:0-2188 GCA_964605685.1 uncultured Polyangiaceae bacterium | reverse complement strand
AGGGCTGCTTCGGCTGCCACGCGATGAGCGGCCCCGGCCAGGGTAAGGCCAAGAACGACTGCAACACCTGCCACGAGCCGCTCCCCGACGGCCGCATGGTCTCCGCCTACCCGGACGGCAAGCTCCTGCCTCCCCGCTGGATGGGCAACCTGGAGCACACCGCCGACTACATCGACCGGCACAAGCGCGTGGCCGCCGACAACACCCGGGCCTGCGGCTCGTGCCACAACGAAAACTTCTGCACCGACTGCCACGACGGACGGGTGCGCCCCCGGAGCATCCACCCCAACGACTACCTCTCGCTCCACCCCGTCGAGGCTCGCCTCGACAACCCGCGCTGCTCCAGCTGCCACCAGGAGCAGCAGTTCTGCCAGCCCTGCCACACCCGCGCCGGCATCACCATGACCGGCTCCCCGGGGAACGTCCGCAACCAGGGGCGCTTCCACCCGCCCCGCGCCCTCTGGAGCGAGCTGCCCCGCACCCGGCAGCACCACGCCTGGGAGGCCATGCGCAACCTCAACGCCTGCGTCGCCTGCCACACCGAGCGCGACTGCACCATCTGCCACGCCTCCCAGGCCGCCGGAGGCCGGGGCTTCAACCCCCACCCCCCCGGGTTCTCCGCGCGCTGCAAGTCCGCCGCCGCCAGGAACCCGCGCCCTTGCCTCGTCTGCCACGAGGGGACCAACCCCCGGGATCTGTGCAAATGATGCGCCCCGCAGCCCCACCCCCCCCTGCGAGAAGCTTGCGGCCCCCCCCCGCCGGAAGCTATAGCCCCCTCTCCCTGGCTGTCTCTCTGGCCCGACTGAAGGAGGCTGTGCGTGAACGAACTGACCCGCTACCTGATGGAAAAAATGTGCATCGACTTCCAGGGGGACATCTCCATGAAGACCATCCAGCACTTCCTGGCCTCGGACTCCTCCCCGGAAGCGAGGATGTTGCTCGGCAAGCTCCAGAGAGACGAGGGGGTCGACGACATGCTCATCGCGCTGGCCGATTGCCTCAAGGAGCATATTCGCTCGGGGATCTCCGAGGAGAAAATCCAGGAACAGCTCTTCACCTACGCCGAGAGCTTACCCGCGTAGCCCTCCTCGCCCTGCTCCTCGCCCTCCTCGGCGGCTGCGACCGGGGCGACCAGAAGCTCTCCCCGGGTCTTCCTGGACCTCCTCTCCGCGTGGTCGCCACCAGCCCCTCCGCCGAGCAGACCGGCGTGCCGCGCAACGCCCCGATCCGGGTCCGCTTTGACCGCTTCCTGGATCCTCGCTCCGTGCTCCGCCAGAGCGTGCGCGTCACCGGCGGCACCCTCAACCCCGACGGTACCCCCGTCGCCTCGGAAGAATTCTTCGAGCCCTTCTACGACCTCGTGGAGCGCGTCGCCGTCTTCCGCCTCCCCGACAACCGCACCTGGGCCCCTGGCATCCGCTACACCGTCACCCTCTTCCGCCCCGGCGAGCGCGAAGGCGCCGGGTTTCGTGCCTGGGATGGCGCCCCCCTCGAAGCCTCCCTCACCTTCGCCTTCACCACCGCCAGCGACCCCCCTCCCGCCGCCCCCTCCCCGCCGCGCACCGACTACTGCAGCTACCGAAGCGATTTCCCCGTGGCCACCGCGAGCGGGTCAACAGAGACCCAGCCCTGCACGGTCCTGGGAGGCGGCACGGTGCTCCAGCAGTCCTGCGGGTTCGGGAGCTGCCACGGCATGGACCTCCCCGGCGGCCCCGCGCAGGGACTCGACCTCAGCTCCTTCGATGCGATGCGCTCCTCGGCCTTCTACCAGGTCGCCCACCAGACCCTCACCGGCCCCACCCACACCGCCGAGGCCAACCCGGGCCGCTTTGGCGCCTCCATGCCGCTCATCGACCCGGGGCAGCCAGGGAACAGCTACGTCCTCTACAAGATCCTGATCTCCCCGGATCTCTGGGATCGCCCCGGGCGCGGCGACCCCAGCGAACTGCCCCCGCAACCCGTCGGGGGCGAGCTGCGCCCTCCGGCCGAGGAGATCGAGCGGCTCCGGGAGACCTTCGTCCTCGGCGCCCCCATGCCCCTCAACGCTTCCATGACCCTGGCCCAGGTGCGTGCCCTCCAGGACTGGATCGCCCGCGGCGCCGAGGGCCCCAAGGAGCCCTGCGCTCCGGTCCCCTCGGCCTGCGGCGATGGTGCGGGCGGCGCGGGCGGCGCGGGTGGCGCAGGCGGC
>CAZSDX010000836.1:0-2188 GCA_964605685.1 uncultured Polyangiaceae bacterium | reverse complement strand
GGACGCCGCGCCGCTCGCCGTCGTCGCCGGGACGCTCGCGGGCGTCGCGGCAGGGCGAGGCGCGGCGGAGGGCGCCGCCACTACCTCGACCCGCGAGGGTGGCGGAGGTTCGCTGGTGGCGGGGGAGGGTGGAGAACAACCCACCATCACAAGCAAGGAGAAGAGCGCCGCGGACCGCACGCCGGCGGTGGTAGCGCGCCCGGAGGAGGAAGGCGAATCCTTCACGGGGCGAAGGTGCGGTTCCAGATTTTGCCGTCGGCGCTGGTCCAGAGGGCGTCGCGGGCGGCGATGACCCAGCGCCCGGCGCCGGATTCCATGCGGAGCGGCTGGGCGCCCTCCAGCGACGAGCGGAGCGACCAGGGGCCCGCGAAGGAGGTGGCCTCGAAGACGCCCTTCGAGGACAGCAAGAGCGCCTGCTGGTCGGTCCGGGCCACGTCGAGGGCGCAGCCCGGGGCGGCCCCGTCCACCGGGGCCCACTGGGCGCCATCCTCGGAGCGAAGCAGCACGCAGCCGTCCTCGCCCACGCCTCCGAAGAACCCGCCGACGCGCCCCGTGGAGTAGAAGGCCCCCCCGGTGGAACGGAGCCCCCTCAGTTCGCCCTCCGGGATGGTGGTCACCGGCTGCCAGGAGCGTCCGTCGGAGGACACCGCGGGCCTGCGCCCCAGCGCGACGAAGCGCCCGTCGCTGGCCTCGACCTGGCTCCAGGTCTCGTCGTCGGCGGAGCCCACCGGCTGCTGGAGCCACACCCGCCCGTCGCTGGACCAGTACAGCGAGCGCCGGGCCACCGCCACCAGGCCCTCGCGGTTGGCGGCCACGTCCAGCAGGGGAGGCCCCGGCGGGCTGGCGGCGGCCTCCCACCGGACGCCATCGGACGACAGCATCACCAGGCCCGCGGGGCCCGGGGCGGCGGCTCCTTCCCGGGCCTCCGGGGTGTAGGAGCCCACCGCCACCAACCCCGGTCCCCCCTCGGCCAGCATCACCAGGGGGCCCGGGGCGGCCAGGGTGACCTCGCTCCAGGTCTGGCCGTCGCCGGACCGGAGCACCAGCCCCTGGATCTTCTCTTCCCGCTCCTGGGTCCCGACGGCGACGAAGGCCCCGGCGCCCCGGGCCAGGGCGTTGAGCTCCACGGTGCGCGGCGGCGGTCGGTCGCAGGCGTGGAGCACGAGCGCCAGGACGGCAAGGCGGAGGGAGGCCGGCGGGGTCATGGCTCCATCCTAGCGCCCTCCCGGCGTCCCTGACCGCGTCGCCAGGGGGAGCCCCGGGGGGCACCGGAAAGACCCCCGGAAAATTTGCGTCCCTTGCCCGGATGGAACGACGCTCGCATCGTTACCCCACGAGGGCCGCAGTACCCAATGGCGACCCTCTTCCTTTCCCGGAGGAAACCGCCATGCCCAAGCCCTCTCCTACCCCAACCCCCACCCTCTCTCGCCTGGAACAGCTCGTCCAGAAGGCCCGCAAGCTCCGTCACAGAGGGGAGACCCGTAAGGCGCTCCAGGCGCTCCGCGAGGCCTGCCTGCTCGACGAACAAAGCGCCTGGCTCTGGACCCTGTACGGGTATCATTTGACCTGCGCTCACCGCCTGGAGGAAGCGCGGCAGGCCTTCCGGCAGGCGCTGTGGCTGAGGCGGTCGAGCGGCGACGAGCGGCGCCTGCGGAGCACCCAGGCGCTGGTGGCGCGGCTGGCGTCGCCGAGCTTCGCGGCCTGAGGTTCAGGGCTGGGCGGGCTCGGGGGCGGGCTCGGGTGGGGGAGCCTCCTCGGTCCACAGCAGGGCGTCGGCGCTGAAGCTCCGGAGGATGTTGCGGCCGCAGACGCTGCAGAGCCAGCCGATGTCGAAGCGGTCGCGGTGGGCGCCGATGCTGTGGGCCGGGGCAGGCTCGTGGTGGCCGGAGGTGTCGATGACGTAGGCCTGGAGGACGTGACGCTGCTCGTTGAGCTTGGCCACCAGGCGCGCCTGGCACTCGCACCGGCTGCGGGCGAAGGAGATCTTCATGGCGAGGGGTTGTGTAACGCAGGGGAAGCGACCGGGGAAGGGACTCTTTCCCTCGCGCGGCGGGGGGCGGGTTGCTAGGGTGCTCCGCCGTGGAGTCTTCCCGTTTTTTCGCAGGGTGGCTGGCGCTGGTGGTGGGGGTCGGGGGGTGCGCGACCTCCTCGGGAGAGGTGGCCGAGGCGGCGTCCGGAGGGGGAGGCG
>CAZSDX010000835.1:0-2189 GCA_964605685.1 uncultured Polyangiaceae bacterium | reverse complement strand
GGCTGCGCGCCGCCGGGCGGACGGGCAGCTACGCCGCGAGCTGGGCCCCCCGATCCGGGCCGCCCTGGAGTCCGCGGGGCTGAGGCCCGCCAGCGCCCCCGAGCGGGTGGCGCTCCGCAAGCTCGTCGACGAGCTGCTGGACCAGGCCGCCAGCCGGGGGTTTCTGTCCTTCGGTCACCTCCGCGACAGCATCTCCCGCAGCCACCTCAAGCTCCCGGACCTCGCCGGCCCCGGCGAGTGGTGGCGAGGCGACGCGCTGCTCCGCGCCGACGCGCGGCTGGAGGTCGCCCTCGACGGCGTCTACCGCGGCAGCGAGGTGTACCTCCGGGCGCTCCAGAAGGGCAGCTCCCTGCTCTTCGGCACCGCCCCGGGGCGCGCGCTCACCCTCCACCTGCTGCTGCCGGGGATCGCCGCCTTCGTAACCCTGGAGGGCCTCCAGCACCTGGTCAAGCCGCTGGCCCGGCGCCTCTTCCATGTCCACCACATCCACCTCTTGACCCCCTGGTCCCTGCTGGCGCTCTCGATCTTCCTCTACGGGTTGCTCCACAGCGGTGCGGTCCGCGCCGGGACGCTCCGCGGGCTCCGCGCCCTGGGATCCCTCCTCCGCGCCCTCTTCCTCGGCCTCCCCCGTTGGCTGCTCGGCCTCTCCCCGATCCGCGCGCTCCTCCGCAGCGCGCCGGCGGCCCTCTTCTGGCAATTCGTCCTCAAGCCGGCGCTGGTGGTCGCCCCGCTCTACGGACTCCTCGCTCGCAGGCTCTCCCCCCTCCAGGACCTGGAAGCCTGCGGCGCTCTCTTCCTGGGCCTCACGGTGGGTCTCAATACACCCATTGGGCAGGCGATCCAGGAGCGGCTCTCCACGGGGATGGCCAGGAGCTGGCGCTACCTGAGCCGGCGGCTGCTGCCGGGGGTGGTGGCGCTGCTGGCGGATCTCTCCCGGAGGTTCATCGAGGGGGTCGACCGGCAGCTCTACGCGGTGGACGAGTGGCTCCGGTTCCGGGAGGGAGCGTCGCGGGGCTCGCAGGCGCTCAAGGGGGCGCTGGGGGTGCTCTGGTTCTTCGTGACGTACCTGGTGCGGCTCGGGGTGAACGTGCTGTTCGAGCCGCAGGTGAACCCGATCAAGCATTTCCCTGTGGTCACCGTGTCCCACAAGATCCTGCTGCCGATGACGCCGGGGCTGGCGTCGGGGCTGGAGCACCTGGGGATGAGCGGGGCCAAGGCGATGTCCCTGGCGGTGCCGATCATCGGGTTGATCCCGGGGGCGGTGGGCTTCCTGGTCTGGGAGCTGAAGGGAAACTGGGATCTCTACAGCAGCAACCGCCCTGCGGGGCTGCGCCCGGTGCTGGTGGGCCACCACGGCGAGACCCTGGGGGCGCTGCTCAAGCCGGGGTTCCACTCGGGGACGCTGCCGAAGCTGTTCACGCGCATGCGCCGGGCGATCCGCCACGGGGAGGAGAAGGCGGGGAAGTACCGGGAGCAGCTCCGGGACGTGGAGCATGCGGTGGTGCACTTCCTGGAGCGGGAGCTGAGCGCGCTGCTGGAGGAGAGCGCCCGGTGGCCGTATGGCCCGGTGGAGGTGGCCTCCGTGGGCCTGGGCTCCAACCGGATCCGGGTCGAGCTGGCCTGCCCGGCGGCGGGGGGCGAGCCGGCGGTGCTGCACTTCGAGGAGCAATCCGGCTGGCTGGTCGCCTCCGTGGCGCGGCGGGGCTGGATCGACGCCATCGACCAGGACCCGCGGGATCTCGTCGAGGCCGCCCTGGCCGGGCTCTACCGCCTCGCCGGGGTCGACCTGTGCCGCGAGCAGATCGAGGAGCAGCTCCCGGCGGGGTCGCCCTACGACGTGGCGGACGAGGGGCTCATCGTCTGGCCCGGCGGGGACTACCACAGCGAGGTGATCTACCCCCTGGGCGACCTGGCGAACCTCCGGCCGCGCACCCGGGGCCAGGCCCCTCCCTCGCCCCCGCCGGAGCTGGACGGGGATCGCCTCCTGCTCTGGCGTCAGCCGGTCCCCTGGAGGGACTGGCTCGCGCTCTGGCACGACCCACGGCCTCCTGCCTCTTCTCTCCCCTCGGTGCGCCGCGCCTCCCTGCTCCCCTGAGCGCCGCCCGGCTGCTCAGCGACGCCGACGCGACGCCAGCAGCCCCAGCGCCAGCAGCAGCGCCGCCCCGGAGCCCTCGCGCCCCGGCCCCCTC
>CAZSDX010000834.1:0-2209 GCA_964605685.1 uncultured Polyangiaceae bacterium | reverse complement strand
GGCCTCGATCTGGTTGGTGGCCTCCAGCAGGGGGACGAACTCCGCAGGGGAGACCGGGCCAAGCTGGGCGGAGCGCCAGCGGAGCAGCGCCTCGGCGCCGACGACGCTCTCGTTACGGAGCTCGACCTGGGGCTGGAAATGGAGGGAAAACTCGTTGCGCTCCAGAGCACCTTCCAGGGCGCGGCGGAGCTGCCAGCGGCGCTGCGCCTTCTCGTTGAGGGGCCCCAGTGCGTGGCGCGCGCTCCGCCCTCCCTCGCGCTGGGCGTTGCGGAGCGCCTCGTCGGCGCTGCGGAGCAGCTCCGTCGGTGTCCGGGGCGACGGCGATGCCGACGCAAGCCCGCGGGAGCAGCTCCTCGCCGTGGTAGGCGAGGGGGACCTTGAGCGCCGACAGCAGCCGGTCCGCCTGGATGTCCGCCTGAGCGTCGTGGGACAGCCCCTCCAGGAGCACGAGGAACCCCCCGGCCTGGGTGTGGCAGACGGTGTCCACCTCGCGGCTACAGCTGAGCAAGCGCTCGGCGATGGCGGAGGTGAAGCGCTCGGAGGCGCCGTGGTCGAAGTCGACGGAGATGGCCAGCAGGGCGGCCTTGGCGCGGGCCAGGCGCTCGCGGGACAAAGCGTTCTCGAGGCGCTGCTGGAGGAGCCCCTGGTTGACCACCCCGAAGGGGATGTCGGCAGAGCGCCTGGCCACCGAGGCGCGAGCCAGCGCATGCACGACGGCCCTGCGGAGCAGCCGGGGGCTCACCTCGTCGCGGAGCAGCACATCGGCGGCGCCGGCCTGGATGGCTAGGGTCTCCTCGGAGAGCCCTCCTCCCCCCGAGAGCAGCAGGACGGGGGTAGTGATCGAGGAGGGGAGCAGCGACAGGAGCTCGATCCCCTGCCCACCGCCCAGCCCCTCGTCGACCAGGTACACGTCGTTGTCGTTCCGTAGCAGTGCGCGACGAGCGCCTTCCAGGGAGGACTCCCAGGAGAGGTGGAACCGGGGGGCAATGCTCCCAGTGCCGTAGAGCGAGGTCTGCAAGATCAGCCAGTCAGCCTCGCGCTCTCCGCAGAACAGTACCCGGATCATGCTCCAGAGCGCAGCATACCGGGGTCGCCTGGTATCGCTAGCCTTAACCTCTCCTTGAGGAGGCGAACCGCGAGCACCAGCTTCCCCTCTTGCTTGTTGTCGGTGTAGCTCTGAGCGCCGACAAAGAAGAACTCGTTGTAGGGCAGGGAGACCTCGAGCATCGGCAGGAAGGGCTTCCCGTCCGGCTGGAGGATGGTGGCGGCGAGCTTGAAGCGGGCCGGTGCGAGGGCCTCCTTGAAGGAGATCCGGAAGGTGCCGCTGTTGGGCAGCGGCGTGTCCACCTGCTTGCCCAGCGGGAGCGCGACGCGGCTCTGCCCCAGCACCTGGTAGGAGTTGTAGGACGAGAAGGGTGGCTTCTTCAGCTGCGGGAGGTCGCGGACCTTCGGGTCGATGCCGCGCCCGCTGTTGTTGGCGTGGAGGATCAGGATCTCGGCGTCCACCGCGGTCACCACCGGAGATGGCGCAGGCGGGGACGGAGGAGGCGCCGACGCCGACGCCGACGCCGACGCCGACGGGGAAGGCTGGGCAGAGGAGCGGCGCGCCCCGGCAAAGGAAAGCGCTAGCGCGGCGGAGAGTGCCAAGAGAGAGGACCAGCGGCGGTTCATGGAGAGCTCGGGGGAGGGGGGGTATCGTCGATCCAGAGAACCGCGGAAGCCGTGGTCTGTCCGCGCACATAGAAGACGGCGCCGCTCTGGGAGCCGAGGTCGATGGAGGTGATGGTGGTGCTCTCGTCGCCTACCACCGCGTCATCCTCCGCGACGTCAGGGACAGGGAGCCGCGAGGAGGCGATCAGCACCGGACGCGCCGGCTCGACCGGAGCCACGGGACGCCACCAGAGGGCCAGCGCCGCTGCGGCTGCGGTACCGAAGGCCACGGCCCCCAGCAGCCTGCGGGAGGTGAGCCAGCCGCCCAGGTCAACGACCTGTGGCAGCTTCTGGCGTGGACGCGGTCCGCTCTGGGTGGGGGCCGTCTCCCGCCCGGCCGCCTCCCGCTCGGCCGCCTCCCGCTCCACCGCTGCGAGGATGCTCCCGGTCAAATCCGGGATCGAGGTGGGACCGAGGTGGGTCTTCACAGACTCACCCACGAGGCGGTGGAAGGACTCCCGTCGGCGCTGGCGCTGCTGCTGGTCGGGTCGCGCAGCCA
>CAZSDX010000833.1:0-2222 GCA_964605685.1 uncultured Polyangiaceae bacterium | reverse complement strand
AGGCCAGCGAGCGCCCGGCCCGCAGCCGCCCCTGGCTCGCGGCCCGCAGCGCAGCGGCTCCGGAACCTTCCCCTCGGCCACCGACCTCCTCGACCCCTGCGCCGCCGTCGACCGCTGCGCCGCGGCCCATCGCGGTGATCAGCGATTTTGAGGAGCCGTTGCCCCTCGATCCGAGGCAGGCGGCGGGGATCCCCCGGACACCTCCGCCCCCGCACCCCCGCCGCCGGCTGCACCCGAAGGCAGTGGCGCTCTTCGGCGGCCTCTTCGGCCTGGCGGCCATCGGGACGGTGCTCACCTTCGCGATCCGCTTCGGCACGCCCCCGACAAAGCCGACGCCAGGGCGGACCGCCTCCTCCAGCGCCGCAGCGCCGCGGCCCAGCGCGTCGGCGTCGGTATCCACCGAACCGGAGCCGCCGCCGGACCCGGGCCCCTGGCGCGTGGCGTCCCTGGCGAACGAGGAGGGGGTGAAGATGATCTCGGGGAAGCTCGGGACGCGCTCCCTGATGACCGCACTGGAGGAGGAGCACGTCCCCAAGCCCCAGATCTTCCGCATCCTCAAGGCCTTCGACGACCCCAAGCTCTTCGACAAACCGAGGAAGAACCACCAGTTCGTGGTGGCCCTCGACCGGCCCTCGAAGCGGGTGCGCGGCTTCGAGTACCAGGCGTCCGCCACGGAGGTGTGGCAGGCCAAGGAGGTCGAGGAAGGGAGGCTCGCCGGGGCCAAGCTCGACCTCAAGATCGAGCAACGCCGGGTGACCCGAGGCGTGGTGGTGGACGGCTCCCTCAAGGCGTCGCTGGTGGAGGCAGGGCTCGACGACGACATGGTGGGGCTCCTGGACGACGCGCTCAGCGACCGGGTGACCCTCGACCGGCTGGGCAAAGGGACGCGCCTGCGCGTCGTGGCCCAGGAGCAGCTCGTCGCCGGACGTTTTTCCAGGTACCTCTCCCTCGACGCGCTGGAATACTGGCTGCCTCGCGCCGACAAACCGACCCGGCTCTATCACTTCCGCAACGGGAAGATGTCCGGCGTCTACGACGCAGCCGGCAAGGCCCCTTACCGGACGAGCTGGGGGCCTCCGCTGAAGGTGGTGCGTATCACGTCCAAGTTCAACCCGAAGCGGCTCCACCCGGTGCTCCACACGGTGATGCCCCACAACGGCACCGACTTCGGCGCCGCCATGGGGACGCCGGTGTACGCGGTCGCCGCGGGCACGGTCTCCCACGTCGGCCCCCACGGGCCCAGCGGCAACCTGGTGCTGATCGAGCACCCGAACGGCCTGGAGTCCGGCTACGCCCACCTGTCCCGCTTCGCCCAGGGACTGAAGAAGGGCGACAAGGTGGAGACCCAGCAGCTCGTCGGCTACGTCGGCTCCACCGGCCGGAGTACCGGGCCGCACCTGCACTTCTCCATCAAGAAGGCCGGCGTCTACATCGACGCCATGACCGTCCTCAAGCTCAACCAAGAGCGGGTGCTCCCGAAGAGCGAGCGGGAGGCCTTCGAGGCGTTCCGCAAGGAGATGGACCAGCTCCTGGACGCGATCCCGCTGGCGGACGCGCCCCCGGGCGAGGGCGCTGCCGAACCGGACGAGAACGAGCACCGGGACGACAACAACCACGGAGAAGAGCACGAGGGCGAGGCCGCCCCGGCGGCCTCGGGAAACGCCCCCCCCCCTCCGTCCGGCCCCGAACCGCCCCCGGCCCCTCCGGTCACCGACGACACCACCCCGGAGAGCGCCGTCTGGCGCCCCGATTGACCCCTACCGGGTCCGCCCCCACAAACGCCCGCTCCGTCTCCGACAGCTTGAGCGTCAGCAGTCGCGCCTCGACCCCCTGCTGCCAGCCACGCACCGACGCCACCAACGCGTCCACCACCCGCATCGCCTTCGACATCGACCTGGACAGCTTGTCGCTTGTTGTGCCTTCGTTCACCTCCGCGGTCAGCGCCCACAAGTCCTCGAAGCCCTCCTCCAACCGCTCCTTGACTTGCTGCGCCGTCTGCCAGGCACCGGTCACCAAGCTCACCGGATGATACACGGTTCCCAGCGCTCGCACCCCGGCGCGCAGCCGCTCGCGGTAGCTTTCGACGCGCTTGACCTCGGCCTCTGCCTTGGTCAACGCCTCGGTGGCCGCCTGCTCTCGCGCGGCCCAGTGGATCGGTCGTCCGGGTCGCGGGCCTGAGCCCGACTCAGGAGCCCTCGAAGGAGCCCGCTCGCCCCCTTGCA
>CAZSDX010000832.1:0-2225 GCA_964605685.1 uncultured Polyangiaceae bacterium | reverse complement strand
AGCTCCACCGTGTTCTCCTTGACGCCGCTGGAGCCCCCGGAGCCGCCGGAGCCCTTGGTGGCGCAGGAGGAGGTGGGGTCGATGGCCTTGCAGTCGATGAGGTTGCAGCAGTCGAAGTCGTCGCAGTCGGTGAACTTGTCGCCGTCGTTGTCCTGGCCATCGGAGCAGGCCTCGACGGTGTTCTCGGGGGAGCCCCCGCCGGAGCCGCCGGAGCCGCCGGAACCCTTCTTGGCGCAGGCGGACTCGGGGGCGGAGGTCTTGCAGTCGACGAGGGCGCAGCAGTCGAAGTCGTCGCAGTCGGTGAACTTGTCGTTGTCGTTATCGGCCTTGTCGGAGCAAGCCTCGACGGTGTTCTCAGGGGAGCCTCCGCCGGAGCCGCCGGAGCCCTGCTTGGCGCAGGTGGAGTCGGGGGCGATGGTCTTGCAGTCGACGACCTTGCAGCAGCCGAAGTCGTTGCAATCGATGAAGCTGTTGCCGTCGTTGTCCTTGTTGTCGGTGCAGGTCTCGGCGGTATTTTCGGTGCCGGTGCACTTGGTGGCTCCCTCGACCTTGGCGCAGACGTCCGTGGCCAGGTCGCAGGTGGGCGACTTGGGGAGGATGTCATCGCAGCGAGAGCGGGTGGAGACCTGCCAGGTGCAGAAGTCGAGGGCGACGATACCGGTGATGGAGGTGAAGGTCGTGGGCTGCTGGAAGTCGTAGCGCTTGTTGTTGTCGCGGGGGCCTGCGCAGGAGAGGTCGTTGTAGTAGACCCCGTTACCGACGGTCAGCTCCGTCTCCTCGAAGTTGAGGTCGCCGAAGCCCGAGACCGCCGAGCAGTTGAAGTACTTGGCGCCGGTCTCCGGGACCTGCTTGGAGGTGAGGGGCGCGGTGATCTGCACCAGGGCGCCGGACCACTTGTAGAGCAAATCGTTGGTGTTCTTCCCCTGGGCGATGGCGGTGAGGGTGGCCACGTCGCTGATCGGCGCCGGAGCCGGGACCGCACCGCTGCCGATCTTGGTGAGGCAGGAGATGTCCTTGATCTGCCGCTGACCGGCGTCGGGCCTCGGGTTGTTGACGTTCGGGTCCTGGGTGGAGGGCTTGCCGCACTGCGACAGCAGGAACTCATCCAGGAAGCCGGAGACATCCAGGGTGTCGCCGGGCTGGATCTCGTTGGGGATCACCCCAGAGCTCTCCTGGTCGGTCTTGCACACGGTCTTGCCGTCCGCAGTGGTCTCCGGCGGGGCCCCTTTGGACACGAGCTGGATGGAGCCGTACTCGACCACGCTGGCGCCAGGGGCGGTCACGAAGACCCCCCAGAGGCAGCCGCTGGCGGAAGGGGACACCAGGAACTTGCGCGAGGTGGCCACGACCCCCTTGAGGCGCAGGCGGTTCTCCGGGAGGGGTGCCTTGACCTGATTGAGCTCCTGGATGGTCTTCTCCTCGCCACCGCAGGGGTCGCCGCCGCTGGTGCCGCCGGTCCCTGCGCCGCTCCCCCCGGTGCCGCCGGTGGGGTTGCTGCCGCCCTGGTTGTCGCTCCCGCCAGCCCCTCCCTGCTGGGACGATCCGCCCGCAGAGGAGCCGCCAGCGCCGGGGCTTCCTTTCGAGGTCGAGGAGGACTCCTCCTGGCAGGCGACGACAGCGAGGGAAGCGAGCAGGGCGAAGGTGACGAAGGAAGTTACGTTGGCGAGAGACTTCATGGGTGCGGACCTCCAGAGGGAGGGACTCTACCACGAAAGTCGCGCCAACCCGGTAGCGCTCTCGGGACGTTCAGGTGTTCTGGAGGCCGAAGCCGTCGTGGAGCACCCGGACCGCCAGCTCGGTGTAGCGAGCGGCGACGAGGCAGGAGATCTTGATCTCGCTGGTGCTGATCGCCTGGATGTTGATGCCCTCCCGGGCGAGCAGCTCGAACATCCGGGCAGCGACGCCGGCGTGGGAGCGCATGCCGAGGCCGACGACGGAGATTTTTGCGATGTCCTCGTCGACACGGAAGCCCTGGCCGCCGGCGTCGCTGGCTAGGGTGTCCAGCTCGCCCCGGACACGGTCGAGGTCGGTCCTGGGCAGGGTGAAGGTGACGTCGGTGGCGCCTGGGGCCCCGGTGTACGAGGTGTTCTGGATGATCATGTCGACGGAGATGTTCCGGGAGGCGAGGGCGCCGAAGAGGCGGGCGACGACGCCGGGGCGATCCGGCACGGCGAGGATCTGGACCTTGGCCTCGTTGCGGTCGCAGGCGACGCCGGTGACGGTGA
>CAZSDX010000831.1:0-2233 GCA_964605685.1 uncultured Polyangiaceae bacterium | reverse complement strand
CCTGGCTCCCGGCTTCCGGGTTCCGTGAGCGGATCCCGGACACGTAAGCGTGAACCTGAGCGTCCGAGCCTCGCCCCCATCGCCCTGCCGAGCCTCCCACCCCCCGGGCCGACGGGCTGGCCTGTCTGGCGGGGCGGAAACCATCGGCGAGGGGAGAGGGATCGTCCGGGTGAAACGTTCGTTCACGTTCACGTGTCCGTGTCCGGGAGCCGCTCACGGAACCCGGAAGCCGGGAGCCGGAGCCCGGAGGTCGGGGGCCGGAGCCCGGAGCCCTCCCCACAAGATAGCGAAACACGAGCCAGAGCACGCCGTCGTCCCCCGGTTGGAGTAGGTTAGCTCTGCCCGGCAGGTCGCTCTCGGGGAGCGCAAGCGCGGTGCGAGCAGGCGAGGACAGGATGGGCAGCGCGAAGGGTGTGGATCGCCGGCGGCTTCTGAGGGGGCTGCTGGGGGGAGTGGGGCTGGCGTTTCTTGGGCCAGGGTGCGGGGAGGAGGGCAGCCAGGAGCAAGCCCCGGGGCGCAAGCGGGTGGGGATCGTCGGCGGCGGGGCCGCGGGGGTGATGACGGCGTGGCTCCTCGACGGGGCCTTCGACGTCGTGCTCTTCGAGGCCAAGGGGGAGCTCGGCGGCAACGTCCAGCGCTTCGTCTTCGAGCAGGGCGGGGCGTCCGCGATCATCGACACGGGGGCCCAGTATTTCCACCCGGGGCCCTACCCCACGTACGTCCGGCTGCTGGAGCTGCTCGGGCTGTACGGGGAAGGGGATACGGAGGGGAAGGGGGGGTACAGCTCGCCGTCGAGCATCTCGATCTTCCAGGCGGGAGAGGCGACCCCGCGCTTCGTGTCGCCGATCTTCCCCGGCCGCACCTGGCCCCTGACGACCTCGTGGAACGAGGCCGGCCTCGGCGCGTTCTCCAGTGCGACGTCGGCGATCCAATCGCTGGATCAGAGCCTCGACTGGTCGGTCCCGGTCTCCCAGTGGCTGGCGGGACTGGACCTGGCCTCGGAGGTCAAGGAAGGGACGCTGTTGCCGTGGATCGCGTCGCTCAACACGGGGGATATCGAGCGGACCCGGGGGCTCTCGGCGCTGGCGATCCTGATCTTCCTGGCGCGGGCGGCGCCCAGCAACCCGCTCGCACAGGTCTCCTACTACACGATGGTCTCGGGGCTTGGGGAGGCGCTGCGGAGGATGGTGGCCCAGTGCTCCTCCCTGGAGGTGAGGGCGGGGGCGCGGGTGCTGGGGGTGACGAGGGCCGAGGGGCGGCTCCGCGTGGCGCAGGAAGGGGGGAAGGAGGAGGCGGTGGACGCGCTGGTGTTCGCGTGCCCTCCGGAGCCCTGCGCGAGGCTGCTGGAGGGGCTGGCGGGCGCCCAGGAGCAGCGGGCGGCGGTGCTGGGGGTGGAGATGTTCGACGCGCGGCTGGCGCTGCACCGGGATCCGGTCTACGCGCCCGCCGATCCGGAGCACTGGTCCTTCCTGAACTGCAAGGTGGAGGGGGGGTTCTGCGAGGCGTCCATGCAGCTCGGGGTCGCGGTCAAGCCGCTGGCGAGCGGGCCCGTGGGGCTATGGAAGAGCTGGGTGACGCACCGGGAGCAGGCCCCCGAGGAGGTGCTCCACGAGGTCTCGTTCCGGCACATCCTGCCCTCGCCCGCCGGGATCGCGTCGCAGGAGAAGCTGGCGCAGCTCCAGGGGCAGGGCGGGCTGTGGTTCGCGGGGGGCTGGACGCTCCCCTTCGACGCCCAGGAGACGGCGCTCCTGTCGGCGCTCGCGGTGGCGGAGGGGCTGGGGGCGGGGGGCTCGGCCCACGGCACGGCGCTGGCGGCGGCGCTGAAGGCCGCGGAGGAGTGAGGGCGGCTCTGCCCATCGTTTGGTCCGCTTGGAGCGGTTTTCGAGATCGTCTGGGCAGCCGGGGTGAACCCCGGCGCCGGAACATGTGCTGGGGGAAACGGATGGAAAAAAGCCCTCCAAGGAGGGCTCGCCAGGAGACGATAGCGCGAGGCCGCCAGGGCGGCTCTAAGCGGTCGCCCTTGCGGCGGCGAAGCATCGCCCCCAGGCCGAGCAGGAACGCCGCCAGGGCACCGCCTTGCTCGGGGGCGGAGCTGGTCCCGGGGGTCGCGCAGGAGCAACCCCCCTCCAGCACCAGATCGCCCGCGTCCGTGGCCCCGTTGCTGGTCGCCTGACCGCCGGCGCCGCCTGCCCCCCCGGTCACGCCGTGCCCTGCGGCACTGCCCCCGCTGCCC
>CAZSDX010000830.1:0-2238 GCA_964605685.1 uncultured Polyangiaceae bacterium | reverse complement strand
GGCGGAGAGCCCGGGGGCGCCGGGCAAGGCGGCGCAGGGGCCGGCGGCGAGGCCGGCGCGGGCCAGGGAGGAGCAGCAGGCACAGGGGGAGGAACAGGGCAGGGGGGCGCGGCGTGCGAGCCGGGGACGTTCGCCTGCGACGGGAAGTACCTGCTCCAGTGCCTCGGAGATCCGCCGGCCCTGGTGGCGAAGCTGGATTGCCCCGGGGAGCTGTGCGACGCGGAGCAGGGAGCCTGCCTCCCGTGCGTCCCCGGGGAACCGCTGGGATGCTTCGACGAGTTCACCCGGATCGTGTGCAGCAAGCAGGGCACCGCCGACCAGATGGAGCCCTGCACGACCGAGGAGCCCTACTGCGATCCGCAAGGGAAAGGCGTCTGCCGCGCCTGCACCAAGGACGAGCACTGCAAGCACCTCCCCGACGAGGGCTGGTGCAGCAAGCCCGTCTGCGAGGGCTTCACCTGCAAGATCGGGGTCGATGTCGGGAAGCCCTACCCGGAGTTCGAGGACGCAGGAGACTGCGGGAAGACCATCTGCGTCGCGGATGAGAACGGAAACCCGAAGCTCGGCCTCCTCCCTGACCCCAGCGATACCGGGACAGACAACCCCGACGATTGCGTCACCAAGTACTGCGACGGGATCACGCTCATCGCCGAGAAGTCCCCGGTGGGGGCGGCCTGCAAGACCGACGATAAGGCCGGGAAATGCGACGATAAGGCGATCTGCCAGGAGTGCTTCGCCGGAGAGATCGCCTGCGTCGGCAACGCCCTCGGGACCTGCGACGTGTCCGGGGGGAAGAACCAGCTCCTGACCGCGAGCTGCGCCTCCCTCTCCAAGGGCGCCACCCCCGCCTGCGACGGCGCCGCCTGCGTCGGGGTCACCTCGGTCGCCCTGGGAGAGCAGCACACCTGCGCGCTCCTGGCCAACCAGCGCGTCGAGTGCTGGGGCGACAACAAGCACGGCCAGAGCGCCGCCCCCAAGGAACTCCTCAAGACCCCCCAGCCCACCCTCGTCCCGGGGCTCTCCGGGGTCCTCCAGCTCGCCCTGGGCAGCCGCCACTCCTGCGCGCTCCTCGCCGGAGGCACCGTCCACTGCTGGGGCGACAACTCCCGCGGGCAGCTCGGGGTCACCTCCATCGGGTCCTCCCCCACACCAATCCCCGTGGAGGGACTCTCCGGGGTGACCTTCCTCGCCGCAGGCGGCAAGACCACCTGCGCCCTCACCTCCGACAAGAAGATGCTCTGCTGGGGCGACGGCGAGCACGGCCAGACCTTCGTCTCCGCGGGGGCCGCCCAGTTCTTGAGCAAGCCCACCGAGGTCCCCGGGGCCCCGACCTTCTCCCGGATCGCCCTCGGGCGCCGCCATGGGTGCGGATTGACCGAGGAGGGTCTCGTCCACTGCTGGGGAGACCCGACGTACACCGGCGGAGCGACCCCCGCCAACACCAAGGTGAACCTCTCCGGAACCTACGAGGAGCTGGACGTGGGGGCGCTCCATAGCTGCGCCCGGGGGCCTGGCGGGTTCTACTGCTGGGGAGAGCCCGGGGCCAAGCTGGGGAGCACCTTCCCCCAGGGACAGTTCACCGTGGTGGGTCTCCTCGCTGCGGCGGGGCAGGGGCTCTCCCTCGGGACCAACACGACGTGCCAGCTCGTCCAGGAGGGAGGCGTGAGCATGGTGCAGTGCGTCGGCCTCAACGACCGGGGGCAGCTCGGTGGACCCATCCAGGACTCCATGAACCCGTTCGTCAACGCCCTCCCCGGAGCGAGCAAGCTCGTCGTCGGCGGCGACCACGCCTGCGCCTTCGCCCCCTGGGACCCGGCGAAGCCCAAGGATGGCGTCCCGGCCCTCCACTGCTGGGGAGCGAACGACTCCGGGCAGGTCGGTACCGGCCATTTCGAGGACGTCAAGACCCCCCAGAAAGTCATCTGGTAGCCAAGGAGCCTCGCCATGCGCCCCCGCTCGACCTGGTCCTTCGCGCTTCTCTCGGTGCTCCTCTTGCTTCCTGCCTGCGCGGGGGAGAGCTGGGAATCCTCCTCCCCTCCGACCGCAACCCCGGAGGGTTCCGGCGCCGGGGAGGGCGGCTCCGGCGGGACCAACCACGGTGAAATCGCCGGGAACAACGGAGGGTCTGGCCCCTCCGGGAGTTCTGGAGTCTCCGGGAACGACGGCGGGGTCGCCGGAGTCGCCGGAGTCGGCGGCGCGGAGAGCGCCGGAGCGGGCGGCGCCGGTCAGGGCGGCGCC
>CAZSDX010000829.1:0-2265 GCA_964605685.1 uncultured Polyangiaceae bacterium | reverse complement strand
CCTGCATGATTCTTCCTTTTCTAGCACATTTTTCTGTCCCAGACAACCTCTCAGGATGGCTTCGCAGGTAGGGCCCTTGATTTCTAGCTGATCCGAACCCCCGCCGGTGTAGGTCCAGCCATCCTGGCCGTCCTGCTTGAGGATCTGGGGCTCGCCCCCTTCCTGGGTGACGATCACGTTCACCAGCCCCGGGTCAAACTTCGACGGATCTTGCCCTTTGGGCACGGAGAACACGCAAGAGCTGAGGAACTTGGACGCAATCTCTGCCAGGGCCTTGCTCAGCGCCGAGGAGGTCTGGCTCCCTTCGGCCACGTAGTGGCAGCAGGTATCCAGGTCGTTCTGGAAGAGATCCGAGCCGCACTTCGGGTTACACCCGGGGAAACGATCCGTGTTCCCGTTCTTCGCCGTCTGCGAGAGCAACGTCGGCGCACTCCCGTCGAGGCCGATGACGAAGGTCAGGTAGCCCAGCTTGGTGTACGCCTCGCCGGCGATGTTGGCGGTCTCGTTGTCCGCTTGCCCGCACAGCGGAGACGGCGCCCCGTCGGTCACCAGAAGCACCGCCTTCTGCCCCTGGATCCCCCCCAGCCCCATCAGGTACGTGTGTCCCGCCTGGAGCGCCTGCGCCAGCGGCGTGACCCCGCCGGGCCCCGTCGGCTCCTGCGTCGAGAGCCTCGACTGGATCGCGGGGCCTGACTGCGTGAGCGGGGCCACCTGGATCTGCGGCGTCGCGGGCACCTTGCAGTAGTCGTCGCTCAGCTCCGAAGGGAACAGCAGCATCCCCATGTTCGTGTCCTTCGGCAGCGTCGCCAGCATGTCCTTCACCGCCGCCGTGGTCACCTTCCACTTCTTCGTCGCGGGGTTGTAGCCGTTGTCTCCGAATTTCTTCCCGTTTTCATCCTCACTCATCGACGACGATTGATCGAACACGATCAGGATCGCCCCGGCCTCCCTCACCGTCGGGATCTGCGCGTACCCGCACCCCTTGTCCGGCCCCCCGCCCCCCGCGTTCACGCCGCTCCCTCCGTCCCCCCCTTGGCCCCCCTCCCCGGCGCCCTGACCTCCTCCCTCCGAACCGCCCGTACCACCCGCTCCAGGCGAGCCATCCACACCGCCCGCCGAGGAGCACCCCAACGCAAGAAGGAGCGCCAGCCCAAATCCAGCCCGTAGTTTCATGACGGAAGCGAAACGTACAGCGTTTGAGTTTCGCCGTCGCGCCTTGCAAATTTACGGGAATCTTGCAATTGGGGCCGGCTAAGATGGCCCGGTGCTTGGTCCCGGAGAGAAGGTAGGTGGGCGGTTCACCCTGGAGCGGGAGGTCGCCAGCGGGGGAATGGGGCGGGTCTTCCTGGCGCAGGACGAGGTGCAGGGAGGGCCCGCGGCGGTCAAGATCCTGATGCGGGACGAGGATCCAACCAGCGGCGCCCGGTTCATCCGGGAGTGCTCGATCCTGGCGCGGGTCGCCCACCCGGGGATCGTCCGGTACCTGGACCAGGGGCTCGAGCCCGACGGCATCCGGTGGCTGGCGATGGAGTGGCTCGATGGGGAGGATCTGGCCAGCCTTCTGGCCCGGCGGCGAGGGCAAACGCGCTCGGTCACCGTGGAGAGCGGAGCCCGGGAGATCCCCGGGGACAGCACCATGGCGCAGCCCCTCGCGGAGGCGTCGTCGAGGTCGGTGACCCTGGTGGAGGTGCAGCGCGTCCTGGAGATCCCCGAGGTGCTGGCGTTGCTGCGGCGGGTGGCCTCCGCGCTCGCGGTGCTCCACGGGGAAGGGATCCTCCACCGGGATCTCAAGCCGGGGAACCTCTTCCTCTCCGGAGGGGACCCGGCGCTGGCTCGGATGATCGACCTGGGGACCGCGCGCTCCGTCGACGCCCGCGGGGAGCTCACCGGAGCAGGCGTGCTCATCGGAACGCCCTCCTACATGGCCCCGGAGCAGGCCCGCGCCGAGGGGCTCCTGGGGACCGCTGTGGACGTGTGGGCCCTCGGGTGCATCGCCTACGAGTGCCTGACGGGGCGCCCTCCCTTCGCCGGTAGCCACGTCCTCGCCATCTTCGCCCGCATCCTGGTGGACGAGCCCACGCCGCTCCAGCTCCTCCGCCCTGAGGCCCCCTCCGCCCTGGCCTCGCTCCTGGCCCGGATGCTCGCCAAGGATCCCGCCGCGCGCCCCCGCTGTCAGGAGATCCTCGACACGCTGGATGCGCTCCAGGCGCCCGACGCCCCCGCGGAGAGCACCACCGCGCGCCAGGTCATCGGCGAGGCAGAGCG
>CAZSDX010000828.1:0-2278 GCA_964605685.1 uncultured Polyangiaceae bacterium | reverse complement strand
CGGCTGGCCCAGCTCCAGCTCCGGGGCCAGGGGACCGCCGCCGACACCGACGGAGCGCTCCGCCTGCTCCAGCGGGCCTGCGACGCGGGGGCCCAGCGGGGCTGCGTGGTCCTCGCCGCCCACCGCCTCGCCCAGCCTCCCCCCCTGGACGCGCCCCCCTTGCTCCAGCTCCTGAAGCGTGCCTGCGACCAGGGCGAACTGGAAGGATGCGTCCACCTGGGCCGGGTCTACGAGGAGGGAAAGCTGGTCAACTTTGACCCTGCCCAGGCGCAGGCGCTCCAGCGCCGGGCCTGCGACGAGGGCGTCGCGGCGGGCTGCACGCGCCTCGGGGTGCTGAAGGAGAACGGCTGGGGGACCGAGCAGGATCTCCCCGCAGCCCTCGCGGACTACCAGCGGGGATGCGACGGCGGGGACGCGCAGGGATGCACCTTCGCCGGGTGGCTCAAGCACCAGGGGACCGGCGTCCCGAGGGACCTCCCGGGGGCGCTCGGCCTCTCGCGCCGGGGCTGCGAGGGGGGGGACCCCCAGGGCTGCAACAACCTGGGGTGGATCCTCCAGCAAGGGGAGGCGACGGGCTCGGATCCGGCGCAGGCCGCGCGGCTCTACGAGCGCGCCTGCCAGGCGGACAACGCGCAGGGGTGCAGCAACCTGGGGAACTTGCTGGTCCGCGGCTTCGGGGTGAACCCGGACATGAACCGGGGGATCGAGCTGCTGCGCAAGGGGTGCAAGCTGGGCAACGAGTGGGGATGCCACGAGCTGACCCGCCTGGGGCACCAGCCATGAGCCTCCAGCGCCCGCCGCCCATCCGTACCGACACGAGCAACCGCTTCGCTCACCACTCCATGAGGGTGCGCGTCCCGGATATCCTGCGGGATGTGCAGCGGCGCAACGCGGACTACGCGCCGTCGATCCACGGCGCCCTGGAGCAGCTCCGGGACGAGATCTTGGGGGATCGCCCGATGGCGCCCCTGCTGCTCCCGGCCATCGACGCGAGCGCCTGGAGCCGCGCCCTGTCCGACCGCGAGGACGAGAGCTGGCTGCGCACCGACTGGTTCTTCGCGGAGGCGTACTTCTACCGACGTGTGCTCCAGGCAACCCGGTTCTGGGAGACCGGGCGCGACCCGTATCGGCCGATCAAGAGCGACGAGCTGGCGGACGCCGCCCCGTGGCGCGCGGTCGAGGGGGCGCTGTCGCTCCGGTCGAGGCCGCCGGAGGAGCGGCTCCCGGCGCTGTGCCGCGCCTCCCTCTGGGGCAACCGCATGGACCTCAGCTACACCGCGTCGGCGGCCCGGGGACTCGCGGCCAGCCAGGACGATCTTCTGGTGGACGACACGGAGCGAGCTGCCGCCGCGTTGCTCTCCGCCCCCGGCGACGTGCATCTCTTGATCGACAACGCGGGCACCGAGCTGCTCCTCGACCTGGTCCTCACCGACGCGCTCCTCGACCTCGTCCCCCGGGTGCTGCTCCACGTGAAGATGGTGCCCACCTTCGTCAGCGACGCCACCGCCGCGGACGTCCGGAACACCCTCGCCTCCCTGGAGGCCCCCGAGCGCCGCGCCGAGGTCCGGGCGGCGGGGGCGCGGCTGCGGGAGGCCTTCCACGACGGGCGCCTGGGCATCCACCCGGGCCTCTACTGGAACTCTCACCGCTTCTTCTTTGATATGCCCCCGCTGCTTCGCTCCTGCCTGGCCACCGCGCGGCTGGTGATCTCCAAGGGAGACGCCAACTACCGCCGCTTCACCGGGGACGCCCTCTGGCCGCCTTCCACCCCCTTCCCCCGGGTCGCCTCTTTCTTCCCTGCCCCGCTGCTGGCGCTCCGTACCCTCAAGAGCGACTCCATCGCCGGGCTCCCCGAGGGGATGGCCGAGCGCCTCGACACCGACGACCCCACCTGGCGCAACAACGGCCGCCGCGGCATCGCCCTGGCCTCGCCGGGCGCCGCGTGAGCCCAGGTAGACGCGCTGCCCGAAGAGCCTGGGCAGAGGACCGACGGAGGGTTCCGCTTCGGGTTTCTCCGGTGGCGGTCCGCCACCCCTCCGCCACCCCTTTCGCCGCCATCCGCCACCCTACCTTCTCGTTTTCCCTGGGAAATCGCTCCACCGAACGCTGGCACGGAGCGAGCAACGCACCTGGCCATGCTGACCACGGAACACGAGGCGCTGGCGGAGCTCTTTCGCTTCCAACCCGCGCTCGCCGTCGCCCTGCTGCGTGACGTGCTGGGTTTCCCCATCCCGGAGCACGCCTCCTTCGACCTGCCGGAGACCGACTTCACCCAGGC
>CAZSDX010000827.1:0-2285 GCA_964605685.1 uncultured Polyangiaceae bacterium | reverse complement strand
GCCGGCTCCGGCTGCCCCGGCGGCTCCGGCCCCGGTGGCGGCGGAACGGAAGGAGGAGGCGCCCACGGGGGCCGGGGCACCCGCGCCGCCCCGCGCCGTGGCCACCGAGGAGCCAGAGATCCTCTTCGCCGGGCTGATCGAGGCCCGCGACGGGCAGGCCAGCGCCACGGTGACGCTGGGCCCGGCGGCGGCGGACTACATCGTGGAGGCCTTCGTGCTGTCGGGGCTCCAGTGGGCGATGAGCGAGGTGCGGTTCCGGGCCGAGAAGGTGCCCTCGGTGGCGCTGGAGGTGCCGCCCTTCGTGCACCCGGGGGACACGGCGCTGGGCAGGGCGGTGGTGAGCTGCACCTCGGGGCGGATGAGGGTCCGGGTGCTCCGGGATGGCGCCCCGGTGCCGCTGCTGTTCGAGGGGCGCGAGCTGGCCGCTGGCGAGGAGCTGGCCGCCACCTCCGCCGAGTTGAGCTTCCTGGCGCAGCCGGGCGCTCATGAGGCCGTCGTCGAGGATCTGGCGACCGGCGCCGCGGACTGGATCCGCCGGATCGTGGACGCCCCCGGGACCTTCCGCCGGCTGACGCGCACCGTGAGGCTCCTGAGCGCCGGCGAGGAGGTGCGCCGCGACCAGGAGCCCGGCCTGCTGGGGCTCCGGGTGCTCCCGGGGCTGGACCAGCCCTTCACCGCGCTGATCGACGCGACCGCCGACTACGGCCACGCCTGCTGCGAGCAGACGGCCGCCAAGATGATGGCCGCCAGCGGCATGTACCTCTTCGCCGGCAACGACAGCGCTCGCCGCGCCCGGGCGGAGGCGATCCTGCTGGCCGGGGTGCGCCGCGAGCGAACGATGTGGCTCCGGGGACGGGGCTTCAAGATGTACCCCGAGTCCGCCGATGTCCCCAGCGACTTCTGGAGCCCCAGGGCGGCGATGCACCTGTGGTTCCTCGCGGCGGTGCGGGACGCGGCGGTGGCCCCCAGCCGGGCGCTTCTCCAGGGCCTGGAGGAGTGCCTGGAGATGGCCGCCGACGCCACCCGCGCCCACCGGATCCCGTGGCCTCCGACCGGGAGCAGCTCCGCGGAGGAGGCCTACCGGACGCTCCGCTTCGGCGTCGACCAGGAAGCTCAGGACCGCGCGCTGGCCGCCGCCCGCGCCCGTGCCTCCTCCCCTGGCGCCCAGGGGAACGGCGCCGTCGCGTACCGGGTCGAGCTTGCCTACGCCGCGGCTGCCCTGCTGCGAGGCAGGCAGCAGGCGGATCTCCCGCTGGCCCTGCGCCTCGCCAACCAGGTCACCCGCGCGTTCAACGCCAGCGGCCGCCTCTACTCCACCGTCGACTCGGTGGCCGCCATCGTCCTGATGGCCGAGCTGACCGGCGCTGGCGTCGTCGGGGGCGCGGGGTTGCTCCAGATCAACGGACAGCACCTGTCGAACTCGGACGCTGTGAGCTACGGGGGGGAAATCCGGGAGGTGAAGGCGCTCCAGGGGGTCACCGCCATCGAGGAGAGCCGGCTGGTGGAGGAGCGCTGGGGCGGCCTCCAGATGAACGTCCCGCTGCGGTTCTCCCTGGAGCGCGGAGGACGCCCCGCGAAGCGTCTCGTGGCGGGGGATGACGTCACGCTCCGGGTGACCCTGGAGGGAGGCTACAAGGAGGGCGATCTCCTCTGGGTCTGCCTGCCGGACGCGCTCTCCAGGATCCTCGGCGGAGGTCAGCTCAAGCTCTTCTCCGTGGACTTCGAAGGCAAGAGCGAGGTGCTGGTGCCGCTGGCCGCCACGGGCCTGACCCTCGGCCCCGATGGCTCGCCTGCTCCCCAGCGCTTCGCGATCTGCGTCCGCAACATGTTCGAGGAAGAACGCGCCGGCAACCCGGGGCCTCTGGAGGTGCTCGTCGAGGGCCCCGACGGCGCTTCGGGGCTGGGGCGCCTGGTGAGGGGGCTCAAATCCTTCTTCGGCTCGTGACTCGCCTTCGTCCCTGGTTTATCCTGGTGTCGGTGCTTCTCGCTCCTTTCCCTGCCCAGGCGGAGCCCGGCCCCTGGTTGACCGGCTGGTACGCCCCGTCGCATCTGCAGGCCGGGGTCAGTATTCACCCGGAGCGGAGGAACGGTCTGGTGCTGGGGGTGCAGCAAAGCCTGGCGTACCAGGTGGGGCCGAGGGCGAGCTGGTGGGGGGGGCTCTCGGGGGAGGTGATGCACGATTTTGGCCCATCCTGGACGCGTTTTTCGCTGGGGCCGGAGGTGGGGTACGGGGTGGTGGGGGTGGACGGCGGATTTTTCGCGGTGCGTCGAGGAGGGTCGTTCGA
>CAZSDX010000826.1:0-2297 GCA_964605685.1 uncultured Polyangiaceae bacterium | reverse complement strand
AGCCCCCGGCGGTGCGCCCGGTGCTCAGCGCGCTCCCGGCGCTGCGCCGGGCCATCGAGGACAAGCACTGAATCAGACGTTGAAGCGGAAGTGCATCACGTCGCCATCACGGACGACGTAGTCCTTGCCCTCGGTGGAGAGCTTCCCCGCCTCGCGGCACCTTGCTTCGCTGCCGAGGGCCACGAAGTCCTCCCACCAGATGACCTCGGCCTTGATGAAGCCCCGCTCGAAATCCGTGTGGATGACGCCGGCGGCCTGGGGAGCGAGGGCGCCGCGGGGCACGGTCCAGGCGCGCACCTCCGTCTTGCCCGCGGTGAAGTAGGTGATCAGCCCGAGCAGGTCGTAGCCCGCCCGGATCACCGCGTGGAGCCCGGGCTCCTTGAGGCCCACGCTCGCCAGGAACTCGGGGCGATCCGCCGGCTCCAGCTCGGCGATCTGGGCCTCCAGGGAGGCGCAGATCGGGATCACCTGGGCGCCTTCTTCCCTGGCGTGGGCCAGCAGCGCCTGGAAGTGCTTGTCCTCCTCGACCTTGCCGAGGGCCTCCTCGCTGACGTTGGCGACGTAGAAGACGGGCTTGGCGGTCAGAAGCTGCATCTCCCGGAAGAGGATCGGCGCATGCACGTCATCCGGCAGGGGGAAGATGCGGGCGGGCTTGCCGGCGTCGAGGTGCTCCGCCAGCGCCTCGCAGAGAGGCACCGCGGATTTCTCCACGGGGGAGTTGGATTTGACCATCTTGCGGGCCCGGTCGAGGCGCTTCTGCACCGTGTCCAGATCCTTGAGGCAAAGCTCGGTCTGGATGGTGGCCACGTCGCCCACCGGATCGACCCGGTTCTCCACGTGGATCACGTTGGGATCCTCGAAGCAGCGGACCACGTGGGCGACCGCGTCGACCTCCCGGATGTGGCCGAGGAACTGGTTGCCCAGCCCCTCCCCCCGGGAAGCCCCCCGCACCAGCCCCGCGATGTCGACGAAGCGGATCGTCGCCGGCACGGTGCGATCCGGGTGGACGACCCTGGCCAGCGCGTCGATGCGCGGATCCGGCACCGACACGATGCCCACGTTGGGTTCGATGGTGCAGAACGGGTAGTTGGCCGACTCGGCCTTCGCCGACGATAGCGCGTTGAACAGGGTGCTCTTGCCCACGTTGGGCAGCCCCACGATGCCGCATGCAAAGCCCATGGGCGCGGCGGTTAGCATGCGCCCCGGGCCCCGGCTAGCGCCGCCTCACACCCGCCGGGCGGCCCGCCGGTGCCCCACCGCGGCGAACAGCCAGCTCAGTGCCAGGAACGCCCCCCCCAGCACCACCGGCGTCAGCGACTCCCCCACCCCCTGAAGCAAGATGCGGGTCAGCCTGTCGTCGGACACCTCGGGCCTTTGCAGGTACGAGCAGACCGCGATCAGATCCGAGGCCACCGCCACCGCGACGAACCACCGGACCGCCCGCCCCAGCGCCCGCAGCGAGCCCTCCACCGCGGCGTCCCCTCGGGCCGCGTAGTAGGCGGACGCCCCCAGGGTGAGCAGACCCACGAACAGGATAGGAAACATCCCCCAGCCACCCGCGCGGAACCATTCCATCTCATCCTCCTCCTCACCGCGGCGCCGGCCGCGTTCACCCACCGAGAACGCGCGCCTCGCCCCGGCGTGACCAACTTTTTTTCTCCCTTCCTCCCCGGGAACTTCTCCCGACGCGCGCTGTCGCCCTTCCCCGCCGGGCCGCCAGGGGTCCCGGAAGCGAGGATGACGATGCACCAGGACGAGCATGCGCTGATCGAGGGCCTTCGCCGGGGGGAGCGGGCCTCCTTTGAACGGGTGTACGACCGGTACGCCGGGCGTATCCATGGATTCCTGCTCCGGATGACCCGGGACGCCGCCTCCGCCGATGACCTGGCCCAGGACACCTGGATGGCCTTCGCCCGCGCCGCCGGCGACCTCCGCGACGGGAGCGACCTCGCCGCCTTCCTGTTCACCATCGCCCGCAACGAGGCCCGCTCCCACCGCCGCTGGTCCCTCCTGGACCTTCTGCGGCTGGCGCTCCCCGAGCGGGACGACGTGTGCGACCCGACCCCGGAGCAGGATCTCCGCGTCGACGCCGCCCGCGCCGGCGAGCGCCTGGAGCGCGCGCTGGCCGAGCTCCCCCCGATGCACCGCGAGCCCCTGCTGCTGGTCTGCGTCGAGGGCTTCGAGCAGGAGCGCGCCGCGGAGATCCTCGGGGTGTCTCCGGTCGCCCTCCGCAAGCGCCTCTCCCGGGCCCGCGCGGAGCTGGCCGAAGCCCTCGACCGCCAGGAGCGCGCCCCCCT
>CAZSDX010000825.1:0-2300 GCA_964605685.1 uncultured Polyangiaceae bacterium | reverse complement strand
CCCCAGCAGCCAGCCCCCCCCCCGCGGCCCCAGGAACGCCCCCGTCGCGTGGCTGAGCATCAGGGCCCCCTGGTAGCTCCCCCGGAGCGTCGGCGGCGCGAGGTCCGCCACCACCGCCGAGATCCGGGGTGCCATGGCGATCTCCCCGAGGGTCCAGAGCACCACCCCCAGCGCCCACCCGGGCAGCGACGAGGCCAGCCCGTGGCTCCCGAAGCCCGCCCCGATCAGCACCGCCCCCAGCACCAGCGCCCCGCGCCCCGACAGCCTGCCCAGCCACCGCGTCGCCAGCGGCTGGAGCACCACGATCAGCACCCCGTTGAGCGCCAGCAGGAGCCCGAATTCCCGGGTGCTCAGCCCCGCCGCCCTCACCGCCACCGGCAGCGTCGAGTTGGTCTGGAAGAAGCACAGCACCAGCAGCGTGTTGCCCAGGAGAAACAGCAGGAACGACCCATCCCCGAAGGGCGCCAGCGGCGAGCCCACCGCCTGCCCCTTCGGCCTGGTCGGCCTCGTCTCCGGCAGCAGCAGCAGCGCCACCGCCGCGAACCCCAGCGTCGTCAGCGCGTCCCCGAGGAACAGCCACAAAAACCCCTTCGCCACCAGCAACCCGGCCACCACCGACGAGCACGCGAACCCGAAGTTCGCCGCCCAGTACAGCGCCCCGAAGGCCGCCACCCGCGGCGGCCCCTCCGGCACCAGGTCCGCCACCATCGCCTGCATCGCCGGCCGGAACAGCTCCCCGAAGAACCCCAGCGCGAGCATCGAGAACGCCAGGTGCCTCCCCTCCGGCCCCGTCGCCAGCTGGAACATCGCCGCCGCCGACAGCAGCAGCGCCGCGCCCATCGTCGCCCGCCTCCCCACCCGGTCCGCCAGTGCCCCCCCGGTCACCGAGGCCGCCACCCCGCCCAGCCCGTAGAGCGACAGCATCCCTCCCACCTCCGCCGCGCTCTTCCCCCGCTGCTCCGTCAGGTAGATCGCCAGAAACGGGACCACGAAGTTCCCCAGCCGGTTCAGGAACGCCCCCGCCCACAGCACCCAGAACTCCCTCGGCAACCCCTCCGCCCTCAGCGCCCTCAAGAAAGCCGCTCGCAGTGTCGCCATGACCCAGGGACGGGCCTCCCCCTCCCTCGCCTGACGGGGTGCGTCAAGGCGGCCCGCAGGCACATCGCAAGGAAGATACGGAAAGATAAAAATTTATCTTTTTGTATCGTATTTTCCAGTGGCTCTCCAGAATTCATCGGCGTTTCCTCGCATTGCTCCTCCTGGCACCCTTCTTGGGAACTCCCTGGACCATGCCCCAGCGACCCCCACCGCTCCCGGAACCGGAGCACCCCCCGACGAGGCCCCTCCCGGGGCTTCGTGATTTTTGGCCTCCCGCCGGGAAGCAACCAGGAGCGACCCGCGGTCGGGTAGGCTGAGCCGCTTGGAGCCCCGGCGTCGAGACCGGGACCCAGAGGAACAGATGCCCATGGATCTTCGGCAGATACGCTGGTTGCACGCCGTCCTCGGAGCGCTCGGGCTCGCGGCAGGAGCCCACGGCGAGGCCCGGGCCCAGGAGAGCCTCCGCTACGAGCAAGGAGCGTCCGAGCTGCGCGCCCTCGCCGGGCAGGAGCTCCGCTGGAGCTACCGGCTCCCGGAGCGAAAAGACCAGAAGCCTCCGGCGCCGCTGCTCCTCGGGGACACGGTGGTCTTCTGCCAGGGAGGTCAGCTCTACGAGGCCACGGCGACCACGGGGGTGATCCAGCGCCGGCTGCTGCTCCCCGGGACCTGCGCGGACCTCGTGGCCACGGCCCCGGGCTACCAGGTGAAATGCCAGGGCGGCAGCGGACCCCGACGCTGGGAGCGCTCGGTGCCGCTCGGCCCCGGCCAGGGCGACCCGGGGACCGTGCTCCCCTCGGAATTCACCGACCTCCTGGCCCTCAAGCGCCAGGCGAACGAGGTGGCCGGCAAGAACCCCGCGGAGCGCGACGCCGCCCTCGCCCGCCTCGAGCAGCTCCGGAAGCAGGATCCGACCAACCCCTGGATCGATTTCAAGCGCGCCGAGCTGCTCCGGGCCGCAGGCAAGGAGGAAGAGGCCAGGGCCGCCGTCTCCGCGGTCCTCTCCCTCGACACCCGCCACGACGCGGACTTGCTGCTGCTGTCCGGGCCGCTCCGGGCTTTTTCTCCCGAGGCGTCGGACCAGGCGTTCCGCCGCGGGATGAAGCGGCTCCTGGAGCGGGGCTACGAGCCGGAGATGGCCACCTCCGCCCTGGTACCCATGATCCTCCTGGGGCGCCCCGGCGAGGAAGGTAAACCCCTCGACC
>CAZSDX010000824.1:0-2306 GCA_964605685.1 uncultured Polyangiaceae bacterium | reverse complement strand
GTTGCCGGCGAGGTCGGGCAGGCGTGCGTGTTCGACACCTGCGTGACGCCGGGGAAGAACTGCAAGACCAGCAACGACTGCGAGGAGAACGAGTACTGCGAGACGGAGCTGGGGGAAGGGAGCGGAGGCGCGGGCGGGGCCGCGGGCGCGGGTGGGGCCGCGGGCGGGGCGGTGTGCTCCCAGCCGCTGCCGGCCTCGGGCAAGTGCCTGGCGCTGCCACCGGTCTGCGACGGGAACGGGCTGCCGGCGGGGTGCGTGGGCAAGTGCGAGTACATCCCCAAGGCGGGGAAGCTGAACGCGGTGCAGAAGTGGTCCTGGGGGCAGCAGCCCAAGCAGTTCCCTGGGCGCCCGGACGTGTGGTCGACGCCGGCGGTGGGGCGGCTGGCCGACGCGAACTGCGACGGGAAGGTGGATGAGTTCGATCCGCCCAACGTGATCTTTGTCTCCGGCAACAACGAGAGCACCTGCTGCCACTGCAACAACAAGACGCCGACCTCGTGCCATACCGGGGTGCTCCGTGTGCTGGACGGGCGCACCGGCGAGGAGATCTGGTCCAACGCGGTGCCGGTGCCCGGATCGCCGGGCTTCTCCGGGGTGTCGGTGGCGCTGGGGGACATCGACAAGGACGGCAAGCTCGACGTGGTCGCCGTCGACGGCAACGGGCTCATCGTGGCCTTCGACTCGGCGGGCAAGCTCATCGGCTCGTCCACGAACACGCTCCCAGGAGCCAGCGCGGACGTCTTCGGCTGGGGCGGCGGCCTGGCGCTGGGCGACATGGATGGCGACGGGTTCCCCGAGATCGCCTACGCTCGCTCGGTCTACACGACCAAGGATCTCAAGGCGACCGGCAAGTTCTCCCCGGTGTTCGTCGGGACGCAGGGGCTCGGCGGGAACGCCAACTACACGGCGCTCTCCTTCCTGGTCGACCTGGATGGCGACGGGAAGCTGGAGCTGGTCGCCGGCAACACCGCCTACCGCCACGACGGCACGACCCTCTGGCACCGCAACGATCTGACCAACGGGTTCCCCGGGGTGGGTGACCTCGACGGCGACGGGCTGCCCGACGTGATCCTTGTCCGCCAGGGGAACGTGCACGTGCTCCGCGGCGACACGGGAGCCAACCTGTTCCCGCCGCTCCAGCTCCCTGGAAACGGTGACGGAGGCCCCCCCACGGTGGCGGACTTCGACGGCGACAAGAAGGCGGACATCGGGATCGCCCAGCAGAACTTCTACTCCGTCATCAAGCCCAACCTGGAGACCAAGACCCTCGGCGTCCTGTGGAAGAGCGCCAACCACGACCTCAGCTCGTCGGTGACCGGCAGCAGCGTCTTCGACTTCGAGGGCGACGGGCGCGCGGAGGTCATCTACAACGACGAGTGCTTCCTCTGGGTCTACGACGGCGTCGACGGCAGCGTGCGCTTCGCCGACTTCACCAGCTCGTTCACTGGCACCGAGAGCTCCGTCGTCGCCGACGTCGACGGCGACGGCCACGCGGAGATCGTGCTGATCGGTAACAGCGCCGACCCGGGCCCCAACGGCTGGAAATGCAACGTCGCTCCCTGGAACCAGCCGGACCCGGTCACCGGTCGTCCCGCCTGGAAGCCAGGCCCCGGCGTGGGCGGCTCCTACCGCGGCATCCGCGTCTTCGGCGACTCGGCCAACTCCTGGGTCGGAACCCGCCCCCTCTGGAGCCAGCATGCCTACCACGTCACCAACATCTGCTCCGGCGACGACAGCGCCTGCGACGGCGCCGAGAATACCTACGGCACCATCCCGGCCTCCCAGAAGGAGAACTGGAAGCTCCCCTGGCTCAACAACTTCCGCCAGAACGTCCAGGAGAAGGGCCTCTTCAACGCCCCCGACGCCATCCTCAGCCTGTCGGTGTCCTGCGATCCCTTCGAGGCCATCGTGTCCGTGAAGAACATCGGCCAGGCGGCGCTCCCGGCGGGCGTCGAGGTGGAGGTGCGCCTCGGCAACGGTGGAGCCGTGCTCGGCAAGGTCAAGACCTCCAAGGCGCTGAGCCCCGGCCAGACGGAGAAACTCACCCTGCTGCTCCCCGACACCGTCACCGAGGCGGACACCTTCGAGGCCGCCATCCTCATCGACCCCAAGAACCCCACCTTCCGCGAGTGCAACGAGGACAACAACACCGTCGGCCCCGTCCAGCCGAGCTGCATCAAGCCCTGAACCTCCGCGCTACTTGATCTGCCCCGTCGGACACCCGAGCAAGATCTCCACCTTGGAAGGATTCTTCAGAGGGTGTCTGGCAGCGTTTCCCGGCATTTATGCAGCTATCTGGGTTGTGG
>CAZSDX010000823.1:0-2310 GCA_964605685.1 uncultured Polyangiaceae bacterium | reverse complement strand
AGCGGCTCGCAGGCCGCCGCGACGCCGGAGCCCTCGGGGCAGCGAGGCGTCGGTCCCTCCAGATCCGCGAGGCGAGCCAGTAGCGGGGCCCAGGAGAGCCCGTCGTCCAGGGAGCGACCGAGGACAAAATCCCCCGCGAGCCCCGAGCCGCAGGCGTACAGACCTCCGTCGCTCCAGGCGAGGCAAGAGGTGGACGCGGCGCGGCGCTGGACGAAATTCGCCGAGCCCCGGGCCGCCACCCGGACCCCCGAGAGCGGCCCTCCGATGGCCACCCGGGCTCCGTCGGGCGAGAGCGCAAAGCCCAGCATGGCGCCGCTCACCCGGGTCAGCTCCGTGAAGGTGGCGCCGCCGTCCCCGGAGACCAGCAGCCGGTCCTGAGCCCCCCCCGAGGTCCGGGCGTAGACCCGGGAAGCGTCCTGGGGGTCGATGGCCGAGAGGTAGAGGCCCTTCTCGTCGTCCGCGAGGTCCACCTCCGCGCGGTCACCCCAGGTAAGCCCGCCGTCGTCGCTCCGGGAGACGTACCCCCGGAGCTTCCCGCCCTGGGAGAACGCTCCCGCCAGAACGAGCCGCTCCGGCTGGGAAGGCGCCACGTCCAGCGTGGTGGGGATTCCGTCCGTCTCCGGCGGCGAACCCCGGAGAACCCAGGTCGCCCCGGCGTCCACGGAGGCGTACACGCTGGTGCGCCGGGTCAACGACGACCAGGTGAGGAGCACCGCGCGGGAGGGGACCGCGCGCTCCACCGAGACATCCAGCGCCAGCTCCCCAGGCGGGACACCCTCGACCCCCGCAAAGGAGCAGGCCCCCGGGTCGGAGCGCCGTGGCCCCTGGAGCGGCGTCACCAGGATGCGATCCTGGGAGGCGAGGGCGATGGGAGGATCCTGATCCTCCGCGAGGCCGAAGCCAGGCTCGCAGACCCAGGAGAAGGAGCCCGGGGTGTCGGAGACCAGAAGCCCAAAAGTGGCCCGGACCGCCACCCGGGAGGCCCCAGGGACAAGCTGGTTGGCGGCCGGAAAGCGCCCGTTGGCCAGGGCAGCGGTGGGCACAAAAAGAAGGAGCCAGGGCAGCAAGCGGCGCATGGAGGGCAGACCCTACCCCGCGAGGGCCCCCCGGTGTAGGGCGCAACCCGCTCCGCCCCCGTCGGCGAGGGGGTAGCCCCCGGGGCAAGGCTGTCCTAGGGTGCGGGGATGGTTCGATGGCTCAGCGTGCTGCTGGCGTTGTCCCTGATCGGGAGCCCCGCAGCGGCCCAGACAGCGAAGAAGAAGCCCGCGAAGACCGAGACCAGGGCGGAGAAGAAGCCCAGGCCCGAGCCGAAGGACGAGGACGAGCCCGAGGTCGACGAGGACGACGACGACGACGAGCCCAGGCCGAAGCGCAAGAAGAAGAAAAAGAAGAAGCGCAAGGCGAAGGCGAAGGCGAAGGTCGACGACGAGGACGAGGATCCTGCGCAGCACGAGCCCACCCCGGCGAAGGAGAGCGGCGAGGAGCGCGCGTTCCACGAGCCAGGCAGGACGAACCTGGGCGCCGGGCTCCTGCTGGGCCCCGCGCTGAGCACCAGCAACAGCGACAAGAAGCTGACACCCCTGCCGTTCCTGTCGCTGTCGTTCGTCGTGGACAGGGCGATCAGCCGTACGCTCTACTTCCGCCTGGAACCTTCCTTCGGGTACCTGCGGCGGAGGTCGACGGTGAACGTGGTGCGCCGGGTGGATGCCTCCAATTTCCCCGACGTGAAGATCAGCACCCAAGACATCGTCAACAAGGTCAACGCCTTCGACTTCAGCCTGAGGGCGATGCTGGGCGTCGATCCCAGCAAGAACCTCACCTCGCGCCTCGGCGGACTGGTGGGCTTCGCAACCGCCGCCACCGGCGCGGAGGAGTGCTCCGGGGATAACCGAAGCAACGGCCTCGTCTACGGCGTTCACCTCACCCCCATCGCGTACCGCGCCTCCGCCGGAGGGAGCCGCTTCTTCGAGCTTGGCCTCTCCGCGGAGCTTCGCTCCCAGAAGATCCCCCGCTGTGACGTCCCCCTCAAGGGAGAATTCAACGTGAACGCAGGGGAGATCGCCAGCTTCAAGCCCAAGCGGGTCGAGTCCCAGTTCACCTCGGTCGCGGTGGCCCTCCAGGGGGCCCTCTTCTTCTAGAGCATTTTTGCCGGTTCGCCTCGCTCCACCGGCGTACTTCGCCCCGTCTTCGGTGGTCGAGGGGGGTCTGTCCGCGATTCGTGAGGCCAGGGAGCGCCTCACCCCCCTGTCCCCCTCTCCGTCTCCCGCGGAGAGGGGGAATCCTCAGCAGATAGCGAGGGCGAAGCAGGGA
>CAZSDX010000822.1:0-2318 GCA_964605685.1 uncultured Polyangiaceae bacterium | reverse complement strand
AGGGGCTCGCCTCCTCGGGCGTCCCGATCGATCGCATCGCCGCGCTCCGGGAGCGCGCCGATCTGGCGCTCTACACCCCCGGCAGCGACGCCGGGCTCCCCCTGGCGCTCGTCGGGGATCTGGGGCCTCCCCCGGGCCCTCGGGAGGCCTGGCCCGAGCAGGCTCGCTCCGCCGCGCTGGCGCTGCTGACCCTCGCCGGGGTCGAGGCAGAGGACGGCCGCTCCCGCGAGGAAGTCCTGCTCTCGGCGCTACTCCTCCACGCCTGGGGCGCCGGGGAGCCCACCGATCTCACCGCGCTCCTCGGGGCGATCCAGCGCCCACCGTTCGCGAGGCTCGGGGCCCTGGACCTGGAGGTCTACTACCCGCAAGCCGAGCGCTTCGAGCTGGTGCTGGCCCTCAACCACCTGCTGGCGACCAGGGCCGAGCTGCTGGAAGGTGCCCCCCTGGACATCGACGAGCTGCTGGGCCTCCGCAGCCAGAAACCCAGGATCTCGGTGGTGTCCCTGGCGCACCTGGACGACAGCGAGCGCCGCGCCTTCGCCACCGCGCTCCTGGGGAGGCTCGTGGGCTGGCTGCGGCGGCAGCCAGGCCGCTCGTCCCCCCGGGCGCTGCTGTTCCTGGACGAGGCCGCGGGCTACCTCCCCCCGGTGGCCAGCCCGCCCACCAAGGCCCCCCTGCTCGCCCTGATCAAGCAGGGACGCGCCCAGGGGCTCGGGGTGGTGGTCGCCACCCAGAACCCGGCGGATCTGGACTACAAGGCCCTCTCCAACGCCGGCACCTGGTTGGTCGGCCGGCTGGCCACCGGGCGCGACCGGCTGCGCGTGAAGGAGGCCCTCGAAGGGAGCGACCTGGGCCTCGACGACGGCGACTTCGACCAACGCCTGGCGGCGCTCTCTCCCCGCCAGTTCCTCTGCCACGGCCACTGGACTCGCCCCCTGCTCTTCGAGGCCCGCTGGCCCCTGAGCTACCTGCGCGGCCCCCTGATCCTGGACGAGCTGCGGAGCCTGCGCCCCGCGGCGCCCCCCCCGAGGAGCGCTCGCTCCCCGAATGGGTCTCCCGTGACACCGCCCGGGATCAAGCAGCTCTTTCCCCTGAACGCGCCGGAGGGAAGGCCGTACGAGCCGAGGGCCCTGGCGCTGCTGCGGGTGGGCTACCAGGATCGCCCTCGCGCGATCGATGCGACCTTCGATCTTTGCCTGGCGGCGGTCATCCCGCCGGGGGCCACGCCGCTCGACTGGAGCCTTGCGGAGCGCCTCGACCTGCGCGGGGAGGATTTCACGGAGGTCCCGCCGCCGGATGCGTCGTTCGAGCCGATCCCGCCCGGGGCCCTGCGCCGGGGCTCGCTCCGGGACTGGCAGCGCGCCTTGCTCGGGCACCTGGCGCAGCACGAGGTCCGGCGCTGGTGGTGGTGCCCGACGGCGCGGGTGCTCTCCGAAGAAGGCGAGGAGGAGGAGGCGTTCCGCCGCCGGCTGGGGGACGCGGCAAGCGCGGTGGAGGAGGAAGAGATCCGGGCGCTGAGGAGGGTCCAGGAGCCCCGGGAGCGGGCGGCGGAGGAGCGCCTACGGCGGGCCGAGCAGGCGCTGGAGCGGCGCAAGGAGCTGGCGACGAGGACGGCGGCGGACGCGGCGATGGCGGCGGGAGCGGCGCTGCTGGGGGGGCTGCTGGGGGGACGACCCGGGAGGAAGGTGGTCAAGGCGGTCCAGGGGGCGGCGAGGACCAAGCACGCGAGCAACGAGGTGGAGCGGGCCGGGGAGACCGTGGAGAGCTGCAAGGAGGAGCTGGGTCGACTCCGGAAGGAGCATGCAGGGCAGCAGGCTGCGGCGAGGGCGAGGCTTCGTCCGGAGGTCATCCCGCTGGAGAGGGTGGAGCTACGCCCTGCGCGGGGGCGCGTCGAGGTGCTTTACCTGGGGCTCGGGTGGCTCCCGGGGGGGGTTGGTCCCGGGAGGTGATGTGCTATGGCGAGGGGGTGCTCCGGGCCATCGCCATCGCCACCGACACCAGCGACGTCGTGGGTACCCTCGATCTTGTCTGCGAGGAGGGTGGACTTTGGCTCCATTTCGTCCGGGCGAGCGCCCACGCCGTAGATTACATCCCGGCGCTGGCGCTGCGGGGTCAGAAGCTGCTGGTGCCCTACGAGGCGATCCGGGAGGTCCACGACGACGGCGAGACGTTGCGGCTCGTGCTGGCGGCGGCGAAGCTCCCCCACCGCCGGCTGATCCTGACCCACTTCACCCGCGATCTGCGCCAGGACGCCACGAGCCTCCACCGCCGCCGCCGCCGGGCCCAGGCCGCGGTCGCCGCCGCCAGCGCGCTGCTCG
>CAZSDX010000821.1:0-2323 GCA_964605685.1 uncultured Polyangiaceae bacterium | reverse complement strand
GAGGCGCTGGAGCTGGCCCGGGGCCCCGGGGAGGAGCGCCTCGCCGCCCTGCTCCGGGGGGAGCCCTCGCCGCCAGCCCCCGGGCCCCTCGCGGCTCCGGAGCGGTGGCGCGCCGGGGAGGCACCGCGGGCGGTCCTCGGGGCGAGCGGGGTGAGCGTATCGCGCCTGGTGCTCTCGGGGAGGAACGAACCCCCGGTGCGCGGGCTGATCGAGGCCCACGAGCGGGGCGTGGACGCATTCTTCTGGGAGCCCGGGTACCTGAGCTTGACTCGGTTCCTGCGGGATCGCCGGCTGGATCGCCGGGCGGTGATCGCGGGCACGTACCACGCGGATCGTCGCTCCATCGAGCGCGACGTGGACACGGCGCTCCGGAGGCTCCGTGCGGAGAGCATCGAGGTGTTCTTGCTGTTCTGGGCGAGGTCTCCGGCGCGGCTCACCGGAGAGCCCCAGGAGGCGCTGCTGCGGCTGAAGGAGCGCGGCAAGGTGCGCGCGGTTGGGTTCTCGACGCACCTGCGAGGCGTCGCCGGGGAGGCGCTGGAGCGAGGAGGCTGGGACGTGGTGATGACACGCCACAGCGCGGCGCACCGCGGGGCCGAGGGGGCCCTGTTTCCGCGGGCGCTGGCCCTCGGGGTGGGGGTACTCTCCTTCAGCAACCTCGGCTACGGGCGGCTGCTGGCGCCGGTGCCTGGCGGGGAGACGCCGCCGGCCAGCGCCGCGGACTGCTACCGCTACAGCCTCGCTGTCCCGGGGGTGAGCGCGAGCATCTCCGCGCCCCGCTCGTTGAGGGAAATCCGGGAGGGGCTCCGCGCGCTGGAGGATCCCGCGCTGCCGGAGGACACCCGAGCCCGGCTGCTGGCCCACGGCGACGCGGTCTACGCGCTGAGCCAGCACCGCAACGGCCTGGTGCGCCAGGCGCCGACCGATCACCGCCCCGGGGTGCGCTCGCTGGCCCTGGACGCGCTGGATCTCTCCTTCCCTGCCGCCGAGGCGCCGCGCGAGGCTCGCCTGGCCGCAGGGCACGCGCTACCCTCTGTCTCCCCTCCGCTGGACGAGCGCTAGCCATCGCCGCTGCGGCGCAACGCCGCGGTTGCCTCCCGCCACCCATCCAGCACACGTCCTCGAGACGAGGTGTTCCCGCGAGGCGCGAACTGCCGAGCGAGTAGCGCGGACGGCGGAAGGGGACTACGATGGCGCAGCCTCCGGGCCAGCCACTCCACGCTGCGGCGCAACGCCGCGGCTGTCCTCCGCCACCCATCCAGCAATCCCCTGGACGCTGTTGCCACAGAATCAGGGCTGCCGAGAGAGTGACCCGGGGGCTTTTTCGCTAGACTCCTGCCACCATGGACATCGCCGCCGCCCTGGGCAAGCTCCGTCCCTTGCTGGAGGATCCCGAGACCCACCTCGGTGCCATCCAGGCTCTGCTCCAGGAACACGCCCAGGGGGCGGAGTGCGAGGTGCTCCGGGCCTGGGCCGGGCCGGTGCTCCGTCCCTTCCTCGAGCGCAAGCTCTCCGATCACGACCCCGTGCTCCGGGCCCGCATCATCCGGCTGATCCCTGCGCTGCTGGGCCGCAGCGACGCCGCCCGCATCCTCCGCAAGGCCGCCATCGACCCGAGCCACCGCGTCCGCAGGGCCAGCTCCTCCTCGGCGCGCCGCATGGGTATCCCCGATGTGGTCCCGTCCTTCTCGCCCAGGCAGGAGTTCCGCCCCTCGGCGGACCGCCGCTGGGATAACTTCTGGAACTGGTACGGAGGCTCCCTGTGGATCCACTCCCGGCACCATAGCCGCGCCCCGGGCTACCACGCCCTGATCGAGGGGAGGAGCGGCCAGTTCCCTGCCGATCAGGCCGGGCTGCTCGCGGAGCTGGGCATCGGGACGGAGGTGGGTCTCGTTCGACTCCAGCGGGCCGGGGCGGGGAGCGGGGCGCCCTACGTGATCTTCCGGGTGCCGAAGGCGAGCGGGGGCGAGCGGGAGCTATGCGCGCCGAGGGCGCCGCTGCGGGCGGTGCAGCGCCGGATCCTGGAGCGCTACCTGGAGCCGTTCGAGGTCCACGACGCCTGCCACGGATTCACCCGGGGCCGCTCCACGGTGACCAACGCGCGCCCCCACGAGCGAGCGGCGTTGGTGGTGAAGACGGACATCCGGGATTTCTTCCCGAGCATCCACTACCACCGGGTCCGGGGCCTCTTCGAGATGCTGGGCGCGGCGCCGTGGGCGGCGGCGGCGCTGGCCTCGCTGACGACCTACCGGCCGCTGCGACCGGACGGCGCGGTGGCCTGGCCGAGCGTCTTGCCCCAGGGCGCGCCGACCTCGCCGGCGATCGC
>CAZSDX010000820.1:0-2324 GCA_964605685.1 uncultured Polyangiaceae bacterium | reverse complement strand
CCCCGCCGCTCGCCCCTGCCGCGCCGCCGCCGGCTCCTGCGCCGCTCTTCCCCGCGGTGACCCCGCCGCCGTCGTTGCTGGCCGCGTCCTCCGAGGAACCGCAGGACAGCGCCGCGCACACAAGAACACCCACCAGCATCGATCCGACGAACCGCATGCCCTCAGGGTACCGCAAACGCGCTCGGCTGCCTCTGCCCTCGTGGGCTCAGGGGTCCATCTGCGAGAGCGCGAAGGCCAGCTCGTCGGCCCCCTTCTGTACCGCCGCCTTGAGCATGTCGGCTCCGCCGTGCCCCGCGTTCTTCTCGATGCGCAGCAGCGCGAGCCCCCCGGTGGAGTGCTCCTGGATCTGGGCAATGAACTTCCGGGCGTGCATCGGGTCCACCCGGTCGTCGCTGTCGGCGCTCAGCATCAGCAGCGCCGGGTACCTCGTCCCGGGCTTGACCCGGTGGTAGGGCGAGTACCCGTGGAGCACCCGGAAATCCTCCGGGTTCTCCGCGGAGCCATACTCCTCGATCCAGGTCTTCCCGGAGCCGAAGAGGTGGTAGCGCACCATGTCCAGCAGCGGCACCCCGCAGAGCGCCACCCGGAAGAGATCCGGACGCTGGGTCATCGCCGCGCCCACCAGCAGCCCCCCGTTGGACGCACCCTGGATCGCCAGCCGACCAGGGCGCGTGTACCGCTCGGAAATCAAGAATTCCGCCGCCGCCAGGAAGTCATCGAAGACGTTCTGCTTCTTGTGGAGCATCCCGTTGCGGTGCCACTCCTCGCCGTACTCGCTGCCGCCCCGGAGCACGGACATCACGAAGACGCCGCCGCGCTCCAGCCACGGGATGATCGACGAGCGGAACCCCGGCTGCATCGCCACCTGGAAGCCCCCGTAGCCGTAGAGCAGCGCCGGCGCCGAGCCGTCCCTCTTCGCGTCCTTCCCGGCGACGATGAACAGCGGCACCTTCGTCCCGTCCTTGGAGGTGGCGAAGCGCTGCTCCACGGTGAACTTCGAGGGGTCCACCGGGACCTTGACCTTGAAGAACAGCCTCGGGTCGCCCTTCTTCACCGAGATCTCGTGGATCTCGCTCGGGTGCACCAGCGAGGTGAAGACGAAGTACGCCTCGTCCTGGTCAGGCTGGCCGATGAGCGGCGTGGCGGTGCCGGGGGCGGGCAGCGGGATGACCCGGTCCAGCTTGCCGTCCAGCGTGCGTAGCTCGATCTGGCTGATGACATCCTTCAGGTAGAGGAGCGACAGCTTGCCGCCCACCAGTGACACGTTCTCCAGGGTGGCGTCCGGGCGCTCCGGGAGGATCTCCTTCCAGGCGGCGCGCTCCGGCCTCTTCGGATCCACCTTGAGCACCCGGTACCTCGGCGCCCCCTCGTTGGTGTGGACGTAGAACTGCCCGTTGTGGGGGTACACCGTGAAGATGGCGTCCTTGCCCACCGTCAGCGGCGTCCACCGGTCCTTCTGCTTCGGATCTTGCAGGTCACGGAAGTACACGTCCGTGGCGTTCCAGCCGTGCTGCACGTACACCAGCAAGAAGCGGCCATCCTTGGAGAGGTAGGTGTTGAGGAAGGCCTTGGGGTTCCCGGTCTTCTCGTGGACGAGGGCGTCCTTCTTCGGGTCTTCCCCCAGCCGATGGAAGCGGATCTCGGTGTACCCCGGGCGATCCGCCACCGGGATGCTCTTGTCCGTCGGCAGGTAGGCGTAATAGAAGCCGTCGCCCTTCGGGGTCCAGCGGGCGTGGGCGTACTTGGCCCCCTCGATGACGTCGACCTCCGACTTCTTCCCGGTGGCCACCTCGATCACCTGGAGCGTCGCCTCGTCCGAGTTGTTCTTCTTCACCGAGTAGGCCACCCGGCTCCCGTCCCAGGAGACGGACCAGCCCCCCAGCGACACGCTGCCGTCCGCCGACCAGCCGTTCGGGTCCAGCAGCACCTGCTCCTTCCCGTCCTTGCCTTCCTTCCAGTAGACGATGGCCTTCTCCCGATCCGCGTGGCGGCGCGAGTAGAAGTACCGCTTGCCGTACCGGTAGGGGACGCCCAGGCTGTCGACGTAGAACAGCTCCTTCAGGCGGCTGGCGATGGCCTCCCGCTCCGGGAGCTTGTCGAGGTGGCTCCGGGCGAAGTCGTTCTGCGCGTCCATCCACGCCTGCACTTCTTTCGACTTCTCGTCCTCCAGCCAGCGGTAAGGATCCTCCACCCGGACGCCGTGCATCTCCTCGGAGATCGGCTCCTTGCGGGTGGCCGGGTAGTCGAAGGCCCGGGGCGGCGCGGACGGCGGCGCGGAGGCGGACGGCGGCGCAGACGGCGGCGGAGAAGGCGGGGGCGCCGGC
>CAZSDX010000819.1:0-2326 GCA_964605685.1 uncultured Polyangiaceae bacterium | reverse complement strand
ACGATCCTTGCGACAAGGGCACCGCGATGGAGGCCTCTTGCTCGGCCTGCGCGGCGGCGGTCTGCTCCAAGACGCCCGATTGCTGCGACTCGACCAAGGAGTGGAGCGCCTTCTGCGTCCAGCTCGCCAAGACCGAGTGCGGCCCGGATTGCAGCGGTCCTGGCGGGGCTGGTGGCGTGGGTGGCACCGGCGGCTCCGCGGGGGCCGGGCAAGGAGGGGACGGCGGTGCCGGTGCCGGCGGGAGCGGGGGTACCGGCGGTACCGGTGGCTCCGCCGGGACAGGCGGGAGCGCTGGGGCGGGCGGGTGCAACGATCCGCTCAACGGGGATTGCTCCTCGAACACCCAGTGCTTCTGCGGCCAGGTGTGCAGCAAGTTCGACGAGGCGAACGTCAAGGTCTCTTGCCAGAACCCCAAGGGCTCCGGCCTGGGGATTGGCGAGGGGTGCCCCGCCAACGGATTCTGCCAGTCCAACTACTGCGACACCTTCTCCAAGACCTGCTCCGTGGCCTGCAAGGGGACCCCGGAGTGCGGCGCCGGTAACGTGTGCGGTCGCACCTTCTTCTCCCAGACCGAGTTCTACGACCAGTGCTTCAAGGGCTGCAAGAAGGACAGCGATTGCCCGGACAACCTCGATGGGACCAAGGTCTGCTTCCTCAAGGAGGATTACGAGATCGACGTCCGGGTCTGGGCCTGCGCTTACCTCGGCTACACGATCGGCCAGGCGCTCCCTGGTGGCGGCGTCTGGCGCGGATTCGGCGAGACCATGGCGGCCAACGATGGATGCTACTCGGGCCTGCCGCTGGGCAACAACCTGTGCTCCAGGGCCTGCGAGACCAGCGCCGACTGTGCCGCTCCTCTGCCCAACTGCGGCAACATCAACGCCCCCAACCCGAGCGGGAGCGGCTCCGGGATCATCAAGGGTTGCGTCCCCTGACCGGGGAATGCCTCCTCGCCGCTGGTGTGTCCCCGCAGACTCAGCGCAGGAGCCCGTCCAGTTCCGCCGGGCCGACCAGCACCGCCTCGACCGCACCCGCTGGCCTCGCCTGCGTCGTCGGGAGGATCTTCACCCCTCCTGGGGTTGAAACTACCCATACACCCCGGGATGCGAGCGAGAGGCCCGGCGCCGGAGCCGGTGTTGAGGTCGAGGCCAGCGCCACGGGGATCGAGGCCGACGCCGAGGCCGGGGAAGGGGTCGGCACGGAGGGGGCAGGCGCCGACGCGGAGGGAGGGGCGGGAGTCGGAGCGTAGAACTGGGCAGGGGTGGTGGGGTGGAAGGAGGTGGCGATGGTCTCCTGGGCCTCGTTCATCAACTGGGGGACGTCCTCCTCGCCGGAGAAGGCGTGGGTGGGCCAGTCGTCCGGGTCGTTCTCGGTGGGGGGCTGGAAGGCCTTGACCTCGGTGGACGAGACCTCCTGGGGTCGGGACGGACGGACCCCGGAAGGGGCCTCCGGGGCACGAGGTGCGGGGGCGGGAGGCGAAGGGTCCGGAGGAGGAATCGGGCGCCCCGGAGACGGCGCAGGGCGGACGGAGGGCGAGCGGGTGCTGACCGGAGCGGAGGCCCCCGGAGGGCGAGGGCGGAAGCCCCCCCCGGCGGTGGGGGCGGTGCCGGCGGTGGGCAGGGGGGTCGTGGGGGCCGGAGCGGGCGTCCCGGCGGCAGGGCGGGGGACGGAGAACTTCTGGGGCTGGGGGGCTGCAGGGCCCCGGGGCGGGGAGGCGGAGGGCTCCGGGGCCGGAGGTGGGGAGGTCTGGACCGCCGGAACTGGTGGAGCCGGGGGGACCGGCGGGACCGGAGCAGGGGCAGGCTCCGGAGGAGGGGCCACGGACCCGATGGTGGCCTTCAGTTCGGCGGCCTGGCGGGCCAGGGCAAGCGCGCGTTCGTCGTTGTTGGCGTCTGCTGCGGCATCGGATGCCCGCTTGATCCAGCGGATCGCCTCGGCGTGATCGCCACGCCCCCACATGGTTTGTGCCGTGGACAGCGCCCAGGTCACGTCCTCCGGATCGTCAGGGAGGGGCTGGGGAAAGTTGGTCGCTCCGCTCATGAATGCAAAATTATCGCAGTTCTCGCCGCTACTCCAAGCGATCTCCGATATAAGACGCTCCCAGGAGAACCCTCGTATGGTGAGCAACCAGGTATCCGTGGCGGTGGGCTTGGCCATGATCGTCGCAGGGATCGGCCTGTGGGGCGTCTCGGCTTACGCCCAGCTCCAGCGGGTCCACGCCGCAGCGGCCCCGCCCTCGGCGGCTCCCTGCCCGGCCTGCCCGGAGCTCCCCCCGGCGTCTGCCTGTCCTCCCCTGCCCGCTGCCCCCCCGGCGGCCGCGCGCGCG
>CAZSDX010000818.1:0-2346 GCA_964605685.1 uncultured Polyangiaceae bacterium | reverse complement strand
CCCAGCGCCCGCAGCTCCTCCCCTGCGGCGGCGACCGCCCACGCCAGGCCGCGGAAGTTCCACACGCGAGGCCCCCACCGGAGCGCCTCGGCCTCGGGCACCTCGGCGGCCGCCTGCTGCCACGAGAAAGGATCCACCTGGTTCACGGGAGCCAAAGAGTAGGCGCGGCCGACGGGGAGCGCAAAAGAGGTTGACGATGCGGGGTTCTGCGAGCCCCATAACGGGATGGAGAGATACGAAGAAGCGCGCTTCCGGCGAAACGTCGACGCGGCCCTCAAGACCATCCGGACCCTCCTTGATAACAGCAAGAACCCCTGTTACCCGGAGGATGTCCCCCACCAGTACGAGGACAAATTCCTGCTCGCGGAATTCCTCACCCGCACGGCGACGGCGGCGATCCTCCAGGGGCTCGGGGGCATCGGGCTGTCGGACGAAGGGCTGGTGAGGCTCCTGTCCTGGTCGAAGACCCACGCCGTGACGCTGCGGTTCAGCGCGGAGGAGCGGTGCAAGTTCCTCCGGGAGGAGACCCGGAAGGTGGAGTCCGCCCACCAGCACGTGACCGAGAAGCGCTCCTTCTGGGGAGGCAGCGAGACAACCACCGAGAAGATCGTCACCACGGTCACGGAGTACTTCTGGAGCTTCGAGTTCTCCTACGAGCTGGTCGCCTACCAGGGAAACCACCTGGAGACCCAGGTCCTCCGGAGCCGCAGCGGCCAGATCGAGCTGAAGACCAGCGCCAGAACCACCCCGCGCCCCGAGTCGGTGATCCGCCCGCCCCTGGACGTGAACATCTCCTGGCTCCTCGGGCAGATCGACGAGCAGCACCGGGCGTCCTTCGCCATCGACCGGACGGCCCCCTCCTGCCACACCCCCCGGCGCAACCCTCCCATCGAATCGGCGCTCGCGGCGCTGCGCGCCCTCGCCTCCTGGTGTACCCAGGTCCACGGCTATTTCCTCCAGCATCTCTTCTCCGTCCACACCGAGCACGGCCTGGATCTCTCCGCCATCAACCCGGAAGGCATCTTCGTGCCGGTGGTCCCGGTCTTCGAGCTGACCCGCAAGAAGGTGGGCGAGCACTTGGCGGCCTACTCGGGGCCATTCCTGGAGGAGCAGCAGCGCTCGCTGGCCGCCCGCTTCGCCCAGCTAGGAAAAATCTTCCCCCGGGACAGCTCGCTGATCACCGTGGCGGACGCGGTGCTGCTGGTGACCTTGCTCCACCTGATCGAGGTCGGACAGCGCCACGCCGACGGCGTCGACCACATCGAGGCGATGCTCCGGGACCAGCTCGTCGCCGCCATCGGCAAGGAGCTGACCCCGGCGGATTTCTCCGCCTACATGGATTTCCACCAGCGCAAGCTCTTCCAGCCGGACGTCCGCCCCCTGCCGTTCTCCCACTCCATCCGGCGCCCCGAGCACTCCCCCGAGGGCGTCCTGAGCGTCGAGGCCACCCAGGGAAGCTCCACCGCCCCCATCACCACCTCCTGCGCCCGGAGCGAGGCTCGCTCCCCGATGTTCTTCCCCCTGGACGCCGCCACCCGCGTCCCCTTCTTCGGGGAGCGCCACCTCCACGCCTGGGTCGCCCACCAGTTCTCCGGAACCCGGAGCCTCGCGTTGAACCTCGTCGCCCGGGCCCGCCAGTTCAGCAGCTTCATCCTGCTCGTAGGCCGCATCGCCTCCGCCGATACCTTCGAGCCCAGGCACGGGATCATCCTCCAGAACAAGGACCTCCTGAAGATCCCCCTGCTCCTGGAGCCCATCCCCACCCCCAAGGAGTTCCGCGACGCCATCGAGTCCCTGTCGCCGGAGCAGCAGCAGTTCGCCAAGGCGTTCCGCGCCATGCAGCTCGAAAGCACGCTTTTTGCCGTGTGCGTCATCCAGATCAAGCCCCAGCTCGAAGCCCTCCTCAACCTCCCGCCGGACAGCCTCACCAAGGAAATCAAGCTCACCCAGGACCTCCTCAGCCTCTTCATCGAGTACCAGATCCCCAGCGACCTCATCTCCTACGACGGCCCCCCCGAGGCCCTCCCGGAGTTCAAGCTCGCCCGCGTCAACGAGCACGTCGCCAAGATGCTCGCCATGATCGCCCACTCCCGCACCCGCGAGATCGAGGAGGCTCGCGAGCGGGAGAACCTCCGCCTAGCCGAGTCCAACATGACCCCGTACGCGCCGATGCCTCCGCCGATGCCCTCGGCGGCCCCCATGAGGGCACCGGCTCCCGCGCCGGGCGGTGCTCCTCGACCATCGGCGCCTTACGCAGAGGTCATGGCGCCGCCGCCCTTCGGGGCGCCTCCTCCTCCGGCGGCTGCCCCCCCGCCCTCCCCTGCCCGCACGGCGGCCCCCCAGCCC
>CAZSDX010000817.1:0-2367 GCA_964605685.1 uncultured Polyangiaceae bacterium | reverse complement strand
GGGGGCGCGGGTCCTCGGCCTGGTCAAGCCGGATCGGGGGCCCACCCACGGCGCCCGGATCCACGAGATGTTCTCCTGCTCCACCGCGGTCTACGACCGGGATCGCTGCGACCTCGACGAGGGCGACGTGGTCAACCGCGTGATGGAACACCTGCGGCCCCTCGACCCCCAGGGCCTCGCCGATCTCGGCCGTCGCGACCTGGAAAAACTGGTCCTGCGCGCCACCTCCGCCATGAACCGCGCGCCCTTCCGCGTCGAGGCCCCGCTGGCCCCCTCCCCCCAGGAGCGCCGCCTCCGCCAGTACCTCGCCTCCTTCGGCGTCGAGGTCCCTCCGCGCCTGGAGCCGGAGCGCTCGCGCACCGCCGAGCAGCTCGCCCTCTTCCTCCAGAAGCTCGCCCAGCAGAAGCCGCGCCCCGCCACGGTCTACCTCCTCGGGGCTCCGCCCGAGCGGGACGCGGCGCCCCTCCTCGACGCCCTCAAGCTGCTGCGCCACCACGCCGAGATCCGCTGGGTCCTCCCTGAATTTCTCCCCACCCTCCAGGGCATCCCCGCCGACCGCCCCGAGGCCGCCATCGTGCTCCGCGCCCTCCAGAGCAAGCTGCGCTTGGCCCGCGCCCGCGAGGAGGTCGCCCTCCGGCGCCTCGGCATCAAGCTCGAACGCCTCCGCCGCCCCCGCGCCCCTGCTCCTCTCCTCCCCGCGAGCGACGAGGCCGAAGGGAGAGCCGGTTGACGGGCCGTTTCGGGTCCGTTAACACCCTCCTCTCCGCGAACAAGCGTGAGGGGAACGTGCCAGTCAAGCTGGATTCACACCAGGGAAACCGCCACGAGATCTGGGCAAACTCGCCGGCCCGTGGGATCCTCCATACACGGGTATCGGGGCACCTCGACCTCGACGCTGTGAGGCACCTGATGCGCTGCTTCGACCTGGTGGCGGCGGACCTGACCCCCGTGGAGGCCTTCCACGACTGGCGCGGGATCGAGGGCTACGACACGGCGGCCCGCGAGGCGTACACCCGGTGGTCGATGGCCCACCGCTCCCAGGTGCTGCGGGTGAACATCCTGCTCCAGTCCAGGCTGGTGGCGATGGCGGTCTCGGTGGCGCGCCTCAAGCTCGACTACCTCGAGCCGTTCACCAGCGAGGCCGCCTTCGAGCAGGCGCGCCAGGCCGCCGTCTGGCGCCAGATGAAGGCCGGCTGACCCCCTCGCGCTCCCCATGACGGATCCTCGCCCCAAGAAGAGTTTTGGCCAGCACTTCCTCGCGGACAAGAACGCCGCCCGCGTCATCGCCGAGGCGGCCACCCCGACCCCCGGCGGCACCGTCCTGGAGATCGGCCCCGGCAAGGGCGTCCTCACTGACTACCTCCTCCAGCGCGCGGGGCGGGTGGTGGCCATCGAGCGCGACCGGGAGCTGATCCCATACCTCCAGGAGGCGTACTCCGACGAGCTCGCCGAGGGCAAGCTGGTGCTGATCGAGGACGACGCCGCCTCCGCCGACTGGAGCGCCGCGCTGGCCAGGGGCCCCGGGCCCCGCAGCGTCGCCGGCAACATTCCCTACAACATCACCGGCCGCCTTCTGGAGATCGTTACCCAGCATGCCCACGAGGTCGAGGCCGTCGTGTTCATGGTGCAGAAGGAGGTCGCCGACCGGATGGCCGCGCCGCCGGACAGCGAGCCCTACGGAGCGCTCTCCGTCTTCCTCCAGGCAGCCTTCGCCGTCGAGCGGATCCGCCTGGTGCGCCGCGGGGCCTTCTTCCCTCCCCCCCGGGTCGAGTCCACCGTGGTCCGCATGACCCCGCGCCGCCCCCCTCGCGCCGAGGAGACCCCCGCCTTCCGCGAGCTGGTCAAGCGCGCCTTCGTCGCCCGACGCAAGACCCTCCGCAACGCCTGGAAGGGCGTCTTCGGCTGGTCCGCCGAGGAGTTGACCGCCCGCGCCCAGGCTGCCCGCGTCTCCCTCGACGCCCGGGGAGAAACCCTCTCCGTGGAAGATTTTGATCGCATGGCTCGCGGTTGACACGGCGCGCCATCCCCCTTGCCTTCGCCACCAGAACGTCGCAGAACGGCGGGATGATACGGAGTGCTTTCTTCGGGCTCCTCGGGGCGGGGTTGTTGCTGGCCTGCGCGGCGCCGGCCACGAGCGACGCGGGCGATCTGATCCCGGGGGCAACCGGCGGGTCGGCAGGGCAAAGCCAGGGCGGAAACAGCAGCGCCGAGGGCGGAACCACCGGGACGACAGGCGGCTCCTCCCCGGGGGAGGCCGGCGCAGGCGGCGGAGAGACGGCTGGCCAGGGGGACGCCGGTGGTCCCCAGCCCACCGGCGGGAGTAGCGGCTCGGGAGCAGGCGGCGACGGCTCGGGCGGCTCCGCGGCG
>CAZSDX010000816.1:0-2378 GCA_964605685.1 uncultured Polyangiaceae bacterium | reverse complement strand
GGATCACCCACGACGGCGCCACCCCCCGCGCCAGCGCCTGCCCGAAGGCCAGCGAGGTCACGATGAACCCCACCGAGCCCCACAGCCTCACCCGCGCGTAGGCCACCCCGGCCCGCTGCGCCGCCCCCACCGCCTGGGCGTCGATCAGCGACGAGAGGCTGGGGCCGAAGAGCGCCTGCACGACCATCGCCCCCAGCGCCGCCGAGAAGCTCCCGGCCCCGAGCTGGAGCGCCAGCGCCAGCGCCCAGCCCCCGGTGGCCACCACGAGCAGCGTGGCCCCCCGCCCCGTGCGATCCGCCAGGTACCCCCAGAGCGGCGGGATCACCACCATCGCCGCCGGAGCCACCGAACTGAGCGCCGCCACCTGCGCCCCCGAGAACCCCAGCGCCAGGAAATGCACCGGGAGGTACGGCAGCAACAACCCCGTGGCCCCGTAGAGCGCCAGGTAGTAGCCGATGACCCGGAGCAGCTCCCCCCGGGCCGCGTAAGGGGCGCTCACCGCCGCCGCTCCGGAGCGCGGCGTCGAGCTGTCGCTGGCAGGTGAGCGAGCAGGCGCTCATCGCCTGTTCGTAGGGGGTATCCTTCTGGGGAACCGCGCAGGCCTTGCTGCAGATCCGGACGCATTTGTGGGCGCAATTCTTCTGGAGCTCCGCCGCATCGACGGGCTTGCCTTGGTTGATGTCGAGGCAGCCCTGATAGCACCGCTGCACCACCGGTCGATGGGGGTCATCCGAGACCCTGGATGGGTCGGGGGCGCTGGAGGCCGCGGCGGTGGGGTGCTCCCGGCCTCGCTTGCAGCCCGCCGCGAGGAGCCCGAGGCACAGCGCCGCCAGGGAGATGCCGCGCGAGGTCACTCCTTGCCGGCGAGGAAGAAGATGTCAGGGAGGGCGAGGGAGGTGCCGCAGGCGCCGCCTCCCACCGCGAGCACCGAGCCGTCGAGCAGCGTGACGGCGCCCCACTCGGTGTTCTTGTTGAGCGTCTTGGGGAAGGTGGTCACCTGGCCGAGCACCGGATCGATCTGGTCCACGGCGTCGGTGAGGGAGCCGCACTGGCCCGGGAGCGTGTACCCCCCCATGGCCAGCACCTTGCCGTCCCGGAGGAGCGCGCTGGCGTGCCAGGTGCGAGGCGTCCCCATCTGGTAGGGAGCCGCGGTGAAGGTGCCGGTGGCGGGGTCGTAGAATTCGATGGAGGTCAGCGGGTTGGTGATGCCGCCGGCGGACACGCTGGCTCCGCCGAGGAAGATGACCCGTCCATCCGGGAGCGTGTGGGCGGTCAGCTTCGAGCGCCCCTGGGTGAGCGCGCCGGTGCTGGTGAGGGTGTTGGTGTCCGGATCGAAGAGCTCCGCGGCGGTGTTCCCTCCGTCGCCGGCGGCGAGCAGCACCCGCCCGTCGCGCAGCCGGAGCATCACCCCGAAGACGTGGCCGATGGAGTGCGGGAGCAGCGTGAAGGCGCCGGTATCTGGGTCGAAGAGCTCCAGGTCCGGGGTGTTGGCCGAGGAGATCAGCACGCGCCCGTCCGGCAGGAGCGCCAGGCGGACGTAGGAGCGCCCCACGTTCAGGTCGTTGCCCGGGGTGAAGGTGTTGGTCTTCGGATCGAACAGGTCGGTCTTCTTTGGATCCCCCTTGCAGTTGGTCAGGTTGGAGTAGCAAGCACCGCCGACCACCAGGGCGCGCCCGTCCAGGAGCGTGATCGCGGCGTCCTGCCACCGGGGCGTCCCCATCTCGTTCGCTGCGGCCTCCACCGAGTCCGTGCTGCGCGTGTAGATCTCCGCCGTCGCCACCGCGTTCGCAGTCGAGTCGGGGACCGTCGTTCCTCCTGCGATCAGCACGCGGCCATCTTGCAGAACCGTCAGCGCGGGGTCCTCCCCCCGGACGATCTGCATCGGCTTCTGCTCCCACTTGTCGCTCAGCCCCGCCGAGATGTACTTGAACCCCTTGGGCAGCGTCGCCTTCGCCGCCCCCAGCTCGATTCGTAGATCCTGATCCCCCTCCGGCCCGGGGGGCGTGAGGATCAGCGCGTTCTCCTCGTCGATCACCCGTACCGGGGCGCGCCCGTCCCCGATGTAAACCCTCATCCCCTTGGCAAACCCCTTCCCCGTCAGCTTCAGGTAGTCCCCTCCGCTCTGCCACCCGAACATCGAGCTGACCTGGGTCAAAGCAAACCCGCAGCTCGCCGCCTCCACGCACACCCCCTCGCAGCAGGACTCCGTCCCCCCGCACGCCTTCCCGCAGCCTCCGCAGTGGGCCTCATCTTCCTTGAGGTTGACGCACTCCTGGCCGCAGAGCTTCTCCTCGGGCTCGCAGCTCGGCGCCCCCGCGCCGCCCTGACCGCCCCCGCTGGCCCCCCCGGAACCTCCGGACGCCCCCGCCCCACCGCCC
>CAZSDX010000815.1:0-2381 GCA_964605685.1 uncultured Polyangiaceae bacterium | reverse complement strand
CGAAGAGGAGCGACGACAGCACCACCGCCCACCCCGCTCCGAGCCCCCGTAGCCCCCCGAAGATCAGCCCGCGGAACAGCGCCTCCTCGCACACCGCAGGCACCACCGCCCCCAGCATCAGCACCCCCCACAGCGGCGCCCCGTCGAACAGCAGCACCTTCTCCAGCCCCTTCACCAGCTCCGGCGGCGGCGGAAGGACCCACGTCACCACCGCCGCCACCACCGACCACGCCGACGACGCCAGCAGCACCGCCCCCGCCACCTCCCTCGCCCCCGGCCTCGCAAGCCCGTAGGTCTTCCCCAGGGAGAACCCGTAGATCCGCACCGCCAGCAGCGGCACCAGCAGGAAGAACCCGAGCTGCGAGAGCAGGTGCTGCACCAGGACGCTCTTCCCCTCGAACAGCAGGCTCCCGTAGAACAGCGCCACCAGCGACGCCGCGAACACCGACAGCGCGAAGGCCGGGCCGGGCCCCTCCCCACGCCCTTCCCCCAGCCCCAGCAGCGCCTTCACCGAGGTCTTCCCCCCGAGCAGCACCGCCTCCTGGGTGAAGACCCGCGCCGCCAGCAGCAGCGCCAGCGCCGCGTACACGCACGAGGACGCCAGCGTCAAAAACACCAGCTCCACACCAGCCTCCCCCTGGAACAGCGCCTTGATCAGCAGCGCGATGTTCAGCACCGGCGCCATCGCCGTCCCCCGGTTCAGCTCCACACCAGGCAGCGCGGTCACCCCCGACAGCAGCGTGAGCGGCAGGTACACCGGCATCAGCACGTTCTGCCCGTCCTTGAAATCCCGGGCGAAGGCCGACAGCGCCAGGAACAGCGCAGAGAACAGGAAATTCACCGGGACCAGCAGCAGCATCGTCAGCGCGTAGGTCGAGGTGGACACCGGTACGTCCTGCGGCAAGATCCGGTGCATCGTCAGCGCCAGGCTCACCACGTTGAGCAGCGCGGTCAGCAGCGAGATCGTGAACACCGCCAGGAATTTCCCGCCGATGATCTCCACCGGGCGGAGCGGCGCACACAGCAAGGTCTGCATGGTACCCCGCTCCTTCTCCCCGGCGGTGACGTCGATGGCCGGCAAGAACCCCCCCAGCAGCGACATCAGGATCAGCATCATCGGCATGATCGCTCCGAGGATCTGCCCCCCGCTCCGCCCCTCCTTCGCCGCCGCCCGGGTCAGGATCTCGTAGGGCATCGAGTGGCCCCGGGGCAGCATCCGGGCGTCCTCCCGCTCCGCCTGGAGCTGCTTGCGCTCCAGCCGAAGGGCCCGCTCCAGCCGCTCCCGGGCCAGCGATGACTCGGGGCGCCCTGGATCAAAGTACACCGCGACTCGCCCCTTTTTCCCCTCCGAGGCGGTCTCCTCGAAGCCGGGCCAGAAGGCCAGGATGACGTCCATGTCCCGGCGCAGCAGCGCCGCCCGCGCCGCCGCGAGCGCCGGGTTCTCCGGCTCGGTCCACCAGACCGGCACCACCCGCTGCTTCTTCGGAGAATTCTCCTCCGCCTCCGGCGCGTCCGGGTCCACCCCCGGCGGGAGCGTCATCTCCTGCCACCCGGCGCGCAGCTCCTCCGGGGCCCCGAGCCAGTCGGCGAAGAGGAATTTCCCTCGCCCCTGGAGCCGCTCCTTCGTCGCGCTAGGCGCATCGCCCCACACCGCCACCCGCGACGGCCGCGCCTCCCGCGCCTCCATCTTCGCCCCCTGGAACTTGCTCACCCCGATGGCGAACAGCGGGTACACCAGGATGGGCAAAAGGAGCAGCCTCGTCAGGGTGCGCCGATCCCGCAGCGCCTCCACGAGCTCCTTGATCAGGATGGTCCAGACGACGAAGAGGCGCACCGGCCACCCTTACCACGGCGGGAACGGCCCTTGTACCTCGCCTCCGCTGCACCTCGGCTTGCCCCGCCTCGGTTGTCGCCCACGACACCCCTCAAAGCTGGCGAACCTCTTGAGCGAACGGCTTGAAGCTCTGCGGGCATCGCTCCTCGATGACCCGAAGATCGGCCACCTCCGCAACCGCATCGTAAGGATTTTCAACCCTCTGTCCGGCCAGGATCCACCCCTCGAAGATCGTCTTGGGGTGGTCGGGTCCCCTGGGGGAGTCGTACAATTCCTCTGGCGACCGGACTTGATCCCTCGACAGACCCAGGACCAGGTTGAGCGCCTTTACATCCGCCAACAACCATGCCTCGACGGTCTCGATAGCCACACCGATGGCGAATTTTTCCGCGAGTGGCTGCTTATACCGTCCCCACCGTACCGTTGAAGTTTCTCCAGGGTGGCCCGTGGTGACGTCGTAGGGGCGCAACAGGTTGCGCCCCTACCCCCGCGGGGCCTTGCCCATCGTTTGGTCCACTGGCCTTGTTCCCAAGACCGTCCACACGGG
>CAZSDX010000814.1:0-2383 GCA_964605685.1 uncultured Polyangiaceae bacterium | reverse complement strand
GTGGGCGAGGCTGGACGAGATCCGAGACCCGGAGGTGGAGAGAAACCGAGCGTGGTTGGCGGCGCAGCTGGCGAAGAGCGTGGCAGAGAAGACGCCGGAGCTTGTGGGAGAGATCGTGGAAGCCCTTCCCGCCGAGCAGCGGCTGGCGGGGTTGGCTCCCGAGCAGCGGCTGGCGGGGCTGGCTCCCGAGCAGCGGCTGGCGGGGCTGGCGCCGGAGCAGGTGTTGTCACGCTTCGCCCCGGAGCAACGCTTGGTGGATCTGGGCGACCGGGCAATCCTGGCGCTGCCCGACCACCTGCTCAAGCTGTTGCCTGACGAGGCCTTCTCCCACCTGCCTGCCGACGTCCGCGACGCCATCCGCAAGCGCATCGGTCGCTGACCCAAGCCCCGACGCCAAACGCTTGCAGGAGTCGAGGCGCCTCGACGGGCGGGGGCCCTGCCCGTGGTCGACCTTGGGAACTTCGGGTTGGACGAAACCGCAGCGAGGGAGCGCCGATAAGGATTCATGGATCCTCTCTCCTCGTCACGCAGCCGCACGGCAGTTCAACCTGGTACCTTGCCCTCTGCCAAGCCTACCCCTGCTACCGGGCGGCCTGCGAAGCCGCACCTTGCTCCTGGTGGCTCGTTGTGGGAAGGAGGTTCCGTTGAACGAACGCGCTTGTCCGCGGAGCAAGCGAAGGTACTGCGTGTTGCCCTCGGGGAATCCTCATCGCCTTGCTTGAGCCCCAAAGCGCCCCTCAAGCCCCCCGCACCCTCTGTGGCTCCGACCCCGCCTCGTAAGCCACTGATGCTAGGAACCTCGCTGGTCACCGCGGGCGTCGCGGGGATCATGACGCGCGATGCCTACGCGAAGGCAACGGCGAAGGTATTTTCCGACCTGCCCACCACGCGCGCACAAGCCGAAAAGATGGTCACAGGTCGGGGCCTGGAGCGCCTCGGGTTCCGTGCGGTCACGGTCGGGGTCTCCGTGTACTCCTCCTACAAGACAGCGCAGACGCACCTGGAGAACGGGGATCGAGCCCGTGCCGCTGCGGAGGCGATCCCCGCCGGGGTCACGGTTGGTATCAACGCGGGGATGGCTATCCGGGACACCGTCAAGTACGGGAATCCGCTCGGTGGGATGATCGGCTCCGCGCGCGAGAAGATCGTGACGAAGATGATGAAGGAAGCGAGCGAGGGGAAGGTCACGAGCGCCGCCCGGGCCAGCGCCAAGGCAACACAGATGCTCGAGCAGATCAACAAAGGGATGGCTCATGCCGGTCTTCTCGTTGATCTTTCTCAGCTTGAATCGGACAGCGCGGAGATGACCGCTGAGTTGAAGGAGAAAGAGGATGCAGCAAAGGCATCCGGCGAGTGGGGGTGCCGCAAGGCGCTCGGTGGACTGGTCAACGTGTGCGGACCCACAGGAAAGAAAGGGAAGTAAGCCATGTGCCGCAAGTGTCGCGCTTACCTTCGAGCGCTGGAAACCTGCAGCTTCGAGGCAGCTCTTCTGTTCTTCGAGGCGCTTCCTCACACACCTCGCTTCGAGCCGCTCCTCCGTCCCTTCCAGGACTACTCGCTGGAGCACCGCAGCGGGCCAGGGACACGGCTCCTCCAGGCGTTCTCCTCCGAAGGACTGCTGGGGCCATGGCGTGTGATCCACGAGGGGCGGACGGTGCTGATGGGCCTGGACGCGGACACGTTCTTCGCCTGCCTGGTTTCCCCGTCGTATACCCCCCGCGACGAGCAGATGATCGCAGAGCTATTTGGCCGCGACGCAAGCGTGATGCTCAGGTACCAGCAAGAGCAAGTGCTTGTTCCGGTCGAATCCTGACGGCGCGGCGGCTCGTCCTCCCGGTGTTCTTCCGGAGGTTCTTGGCTGGATGTCGTTGGGGGATCACTGGCGCATGCCGTGAGTATGCACCGGGTTGCGCTCCAGGGCGCACCCCGGCACGTCGCGGCTGCACGCAGCCCGCACCCGCGGGGCCTCGTCCGGCGTCCGGCAGGTGAGGTACGCCTCCCTCGCCTCGCGCACCAGCGCAGGATCCGCCCGGAGCGCGTCCAGCGACAGCGCCTGCACCCGCAGCAGATCCGCGTCCCTCGGCTGGAGGAACAGCCCGCGCCGGGCCACCTCCAGCGCTTCCTCGTTCTGCCCCGCGCTGCCGAGCGCCACCGCGAACTGCGCCATCAACCCGTCATCCAGGGGCGCCTTGCTGGACGCCTCCCGCAGCGGCCCCACCGCCTCCTGCCAGCGCCACACCTGGGCCAGCGCCTCCCCCCGGATCCTCGCCAGCGCCGGGCTCCCGGGGGCCAGCGCCTCGGCCTGCCGGAGCCAGGTCTCGGTCTCCTCCACCCGACCCTGGCGCGCCGCCACCGTGGCCAGCGCCGCCAGCACCTGGGCCCG
>CAZSDX010000813.1:0-2396 GCA_964605685.1 uncultured Polyangiaceae bacterium | reverse complement strand
GTTCACCCCGGCGGCCTCGTCGGCGGGCCCGTGGTCGGCCTTCTGAACAAGGCCGGCGAAGACGTGTCGAACGTTCGAAGTCAGCAGTCATGTTGCCCAATGACCACCTTGAGCAACCTTCAACGGTGCGGTTGGAGCCGTATAGAAAACCTCTAGGTAAAGAAACCAATGGTGTGGTGGCTGCCCTTCTGCTCCCGGGGGGTGGGTGCTATGGAACGCGGATGCGCGGTCCCCTGTCCCTGCTCCCTCGCCAGGCTTACGGCTTGCTCCACGAGATCGCCCGGCACCTGCTCCGGCGCCCGGTGGTGGGGGTCGCGGTGGTGGGGCTTGACGCCGAGGGCAACGTGCTGCTGATCCGCCGCGCGGATACCGGGGGGTGGGCGCTCCCCGGCGGCACCCTGGAGTGGCACGAGACCCTCACCTCCACGGTGTACCGCGAGGTTGCTGAGGAAGCTGGGGCCGACGTCACCAGGATCCTCCGGATCTCCGGCGTCTACTCCCGCCCCGACCGCGACCCGCGCTTCCACGCGGTCACCGTGTGCGTCGTGGCCGAGGTCCGGGGGCCCCTCCGCGGCCCCGTCAACGCCCTGGAGATCCGCGAGGCCCGCTTCTTCCCCCGGGAGCAGCTCCCCCCCGAGCTATCCATGGGCGGCTCCGACATGCTCGACTGGGCGCTCCAGGGCGGCGACGCGCAGCTCGAGTGAGCCCCGGGACATCCCGCCCACCTTGTGGGAGAATCGGGCCACCTCATGCTTCGTCGATCCTTCCTCCAGGGCGCCGCTGCGGCGGGCCTGGGGTCTGCTTTCCTGGCGCGTCGCGCTCTGGGCTCCGGCGACCTCCCGGAGCAGGTGCTCCCCTCCTCGCTCCGGGCCTTCAACGTGCTGGAGTGCTTCCTCTACGGCGGCCTCTCCACCTGGGAGTCCTTCTACGGCGTCCCCGAGTACGGGCGCCCGGATGATCCAGACCCGGCGCTGCGCAACACCCAGCTCCACACCTTTGACGGCCCCGACGCCTCCCCGTTGGCGGACGCCCTCAAGAAGTGCGGGCTCGGGCCCGTCGCGCTGCTCCCCTTCGCCCAGGATGCGCTGGGCAAGACGGTGCACCTCGGCCCCATCGCGGCGCCGCTCCTGGCGCGCAAGGATCTCCTGGATCGCCTCCGCATCGTGGTCACCCGCCACGACCTGGAGCCCCACGAGGCGGCGATCCCGCTGGCGCTCTGTGGCCGCACGCTGGGGGCGCCGTCGATGGCCTCCCTCGGGGCGCACGTGGCCCGCCACTTCGCCGGGACCGAGAGCGATCGGCGCTCTCCCTACACCTACACCTTCGCCACCAGCTACATCCCGGGCGACAACGTGCTGGCCTCCGTGGCCACCGGACTCCTCCCTGGCAGCTCCCGGCCCCTGCTCATCAAGGTGGACGGCATCGCCCAGCTCAGCGCCACGCTGGAGCGCAAGGGGGTCGGCTCCCTCGCGGATCGAGCGCGCCACGACGCGCTGCTGGAGCGCTACATCGTCCAGCAGCGGGGGCGTATCACCCGCAAGGACGTCCTGCTCCGGGCGCCGCGCCTCGGCGAGCTGGAGCAGGCCGCCCGCTCCGTCCGCGACGTCGACGGCGTGAAGGAGGTGCTCGACCCCGCGCTGTTCGCTCCCATCTCCTCGACCCTCTGCGGGGACACCTCCACCAACCTGCCGGCGATGAGCCTGCGGCTGGCGACTCACCTGCTCACCCACCCCAAGGAGCCCGCTCGCTACTGCTGCGTCATCGACGGAGGGCTGCTGCCCGCCGACGGCGGCGGCGGCTACGACACCCACGCCGAGAACCCCTTCACGCAAACAAGGAACTTCCACAATTTTCTCGGCGCTCTCCTCCCGCTGATCAACGAGCCGGGGGAGAAGGATCCCCAGAAGATCGACCTGGATCGCACCCTGATCGTCCTCTCCATGGAGTTCGGTCGCTCCCCCGGGGCCCAGGGCGACCTCGGGCGCAACCACTGGCCCTACGGCTACGTCACCGTTTACCTCGGCGGCCCGGCCCAGCGCGGCGTCCACGGCGCCATCGGCCCCAGCGGCCACGCCACCACCTTCGCCACGCCCGCCGAGAACCGCATCGCGGCCATGCTCGCCCTCGGCATCTGGCCCTTCTTCCCCGAGAGCTTCGGCGTCAGCGATGTCCAGGGCGTCCTCGGGGAGCTGGAGGGCGCCCAGAGCGTCGTCGCTCGCCTCCTGGGGGTGACCTCGTGAGCCGCGTTCTCCGGATCTTCGCCCTCGCCTCCACCCTGCTGGCCTGCGGGGGCGGCGAGCTGACCTTCTCCGGCGCCAGCCCCGGAGGGAGCGGCGCCGGTGGCCAGGGCGGCGCCGGTGGCCAGGGCGGCGCCGGTGGTCAGGGCGTCGTCGCAG
>CAZSDX010000812.1:0-2402 GCA_964605685.1 uncultured Polyangiaceae bacterium | reverse complement strand
CCCGCCCACCCGACCCACAGCGAGGCGAGGTCCTGGCTGAAGGACGCCAGCGTCAGCCCCGCCACCGACAGGGCCAGCGCCGCCAGCGCCCCCCCCGGGAGCAGGGACGATCCGACGAGGAACGCCGCCGCGAGCACCCAGGCCACCAGCACGGAGGCCCCGTCGGCTCCCAGGAACACCTCCGCCGGACCGACCGGCCCCCGCTCGATGTACTGGAGCCCCTCGTTGCCATCAAGGCGCCCGAAGTCCCGCTCCAGGTTGACCAGGAGCCAGGTGACCAGCGCCAGGTGCAAGGCAGCGACGCCGCGAGGGAGCCAGGCCAGCGCAGCCGGGACGCCCACCCGCGCGGAGCTAAGGGCCGCCAGGGCCCCCAGCAGCGGCAGCGCCAGCAGCAGCGACAGGATGCGCCGGGCCAGGAAGCCGCTGAGGCCGAGGCCGAGTTCCCCGTGGAGCCCGAGGTGGGTGGTGGTCCCGCCGGCGTCGAGGGCGATGTGCCCGTAGACCTCCCGGGCCTTCCCGCGGGAGGGGGTCCAGAGCACCTGGACCTTCCGGGCCTCCCCGGGGGAGAGGGTGGCGTCCTGGGAGCGGCTCTCGAAGGCCACGGAGATCCCCGGGGGCAGCCGCACGTCCTCGTCGGAGGTCGCCAGGCGGACTCGCACCGGCAACGGCGTACTCCCGGTGTTGCGCACGGTGAAGGAGCCCTCGTGCCCGCCCTTGCCCACGGTCAGCGACAGGACGCGCCCGGGGACGCCCTCCAGGGCCAGCGGGGCGGCCTGCGCCCCGGCGTCAGGGGCCAGCAGCAGCGCGACGAGGGCGAGGAGCGCGGCGAGGAGCGGGCGGAAGAAGAGAGCCGCCGGACGGGGGGGCATGGCGCGCTTTTGTGCTCAACCGGGCGTCCGGCGCAAGCTCGCCCCCGATCCCAGCCCGAGGAAGTTGCGCAGCAGGGCTCGACCCTCGGGAGTCCCGACGCTCTCCGGGTGAAACTGGACGCCCCGGAGCGGCCAGGTGACGTGCTCCACCGCCATCACCAGCCCGTCGTCCAGCGAGCGCGCCGTCACCCGCAGGCACGAGGGCACCTCCGCCGCGACCAGCGAGTGGTAGCGCATCACCTCCAGCACCGGCGGGAGCCCCGCGAACAGATCCGACCCCTCGTGGCGGATCGCGCTCACCTTCCCGTGGCGCGGCGTCGGCGCTCGCTCCACGCGGCCCCCCAGCAGGTGCACGATCGCCTGGTGACCCAGGCACACCCCCAGCACCGGTACCGACGGACCCAGCCTCGGGATCAGCGCCGCACATACCCCGAGATCCCGGGGGTGCTCCGGGCTTCCGGGGCCCGGAGAGAGCACCACATGGCTCGGCTCCAGCGCCTCGACGCCGTCGGCGTCGATGGCGTCGTTGCGAAACACCCGGGGCTCCGCCCCCAGCTCCCCGAGGAGCTGGTAGAGGTTATGGGTGAACGAATCGTAGTTGTCGATCAGCACAACACGAGGGCTCATCCGGTGCTCCTCCGGCGCGCGAGCCAGAGCGCGCTCAGCCCGGAGCGCGCCTTGTTCCAGCACTCATCCACCTCCGCCGCCGGGGTGGAGTCAAAAACGACCCCTGCGCCCGCCTGGAGCCGGATCCAGGGCGCCTCGCCTTCCTCCACCAGGAGCGTCCGGATGGCGATGCAGGTGTCGAGGTTGCCCTGGAAATCGAGGTAGCCGACCGCCCCCGCGTAGGGACCGCGGCGCTCGTGCTCCAGGGAGGCCAGCAGCTCCAGGGCGCGTACCTTCGGGGCACCGGACACGGTGCCCGCCGGGAAGCTCGCCGCCAGGGCGTCCACCGCGTCCTTGCCCGGGGCGAGCCGGGCCTCCACGTCGGAGACCAGGTGCATGACATGAGCGTAGCGCTCCACGTGGAGGGGGCGCTCTACCCGGACCGAGCCGATCCGCGCGACGCGCCCCAGGTCGTTGCGCCCGAGGTCGAGGAGCATGCGGTGCTCGGCCAGCTCCTTCTCGTCGCCCAGGAGCTCCCGCTCCAGCGCCGCGTCTTGCTCCGGCGTCGCGCCCCGGGGCCTGGTCCCGGCGATGGGGCGCACCAGCAGCCGCTCTGCTTCGACCCTCACCAGCACCTCCGGGGAGGCCCCCACCAGCGCCCGCCCGGGGAAGCGCAGCAGGAACATGTACGGCGACGGGTTCAGCGCCCGGAGCGCCCGGTAGAGGAGCACCGGATCCATCGCCCCCGGGACCGTGATGGGCTGGCTCACCACCACCTGGAAGACCTCCCCGGCGGCGATGGCCTCCCGGGCCCGGGCGATGGCGTCTTCCATCGCGCCGCGCTCCCGGTGGACCCGGGCGCCGAGCTGCTCGACCAGCGCGGGGAGCGGCGGGGGCGTCTCCGCGGGCCAGGGGGGCTCGGGCGGG
>CAZSDX010000811.1:0-2418 GCA_964605685.1 uncultured Polyangiaceae bacterium | reverse complement strand
GGGGACGGAGGCGCCGCGGGCGAGGCCGGGTCAGGCGGCGACGCCGGGGCCGCGGGCTCCGCGGGGGCAGGGGGCCAGACAACCTCCCTCTGCGGCAAGGCCAACGAGGAGTCTGCCCCGAAGTCGATGACGCTGACCTGCCCGGCGAACGAGGTGATCGTCGAGATCGTGTTCGCCAGCTACGGGCTCCCCAAGGGCGACTGCGGCTCGTTCTCCCAGGATGCCTGCCACGCGGCCACCAGCAAGTCCAAGGTGGAGGCCCTCTGCTTGCACAAGGCTTCCTGCAAGATCGACGCGAACAACGCGACCTTCGGAGATCCGTGCAAGGGCGCGGACAAGAGGCTCTTTGTCGAGGTGAAGTGCGGAGCCCCCTCGCCCACCTGCGGCGATGGCGCCCTGGACCCGGGGGAAGCCTGCGACGCGGGGGGCGCCGCCACCATGGCCTGCTCCGGCACCTGCGGCCTCACCTGCGCCGGAGGGGTCCTGTCCGATGACAACGGGAGCTGCTACTCGACCACCGGGAAGAAGAGCTGGCAGGCCGCCCGGGACGAGTGCGTGGCCAAGGGCGCCGGGTGCGATCTGGTAGTGCTGGAGACCGCCGCCGAGCGCTCCTTCCTCAAGGGAAAATTCGGCTCGGAGGCCTGGGTCGGTGCCTTCAAGAGCGACAGCGGCTGGCAGGACATGCCCGCCTACACCTGGGTCGACTTCTCTCCGTGGACCGGGGGCGGCCCCGCGGCCAGGTGGGTCGCCAACAACAGCAACGGCGGCGGCCCCGACGGAGCGAGCTGGGGGAACGGGGAGCCCAACAACGTCCTGTCCGAGCGCTGCCTCCGGCTCAAGGACTCGGACCTCAAGCTCCTCTCCTCCAACTGCAACGATACCGGGCAGGTCGGCATCTGCGAGTGCAAGGTCCCCAGGGCACCCTGCAACCACAACGGCAAGCTCGACCCCGGCGAGGAGTGCGACGACGGCAACCTAGAAAACGGTGATGGATGCTCCACGGGTTGTGCCGTCGAATGCGCCCCCCTGGAGGCGGCCTACTTCGCCGTCAAGGACCCGGTGAGCAGCCACTGCTACGCGGCGCTCAAGCAGCTAACCCCGTGGGACAAAGCCGGAGAAGCCTGCTCCGCGCTGGGACCTCGCTACCACCTGGCCCGCGTCGACTCCCTCGCGGAGTTCCAGTTCCTTTCGGTGGCCTCCTGGGCCCGGCTCTCGGTCTTCGGCGGTCCGGGGACGCCTACCCTCTGGCTCGACGGAAACGACCTGGGCAACGAAGGGTCTTTCGTGACCTCCCTCGGGGGACCGAGCCCCTTCGAGAGCAAAAAATTCCCCTGGGCGACCAACGAGCCGAACAATGTCGGGGAAGAGGATTGCCTCAGCCTCAACTGGTTCGCCCTGGATGGCTCGACGGCGTACCTGCTCAACGACAGCAATTGCGGATGGTACATGCAGCCGCTCTGCGAACGGGAGTAAAGAGCGCGGTCATGACAGGATCCGATGCTCCCGGGGCGGGCTCCCCCGGGCTCCCCCGGGCTTTCGGGAAGTACACGCTGTTCGACGCGGTGGGGAAGGGAGGGATGGCGGAGATCTTCCTGGCCCGGGAGCGGATCGCGCTGGGGGCGACGAGGCTGGCGGTGATCAAGCTGATCCTGCCGGAGCTGGCGGGGAAGCCGGCCTTCGTGGAGCTGCTGATCCGGGAGGCCAAGCTGGCGGCCCGGCTCACCCACGCCAACGTGGTGCAGGTGACCGATCTGGGGCGCCACGAGGGGCAGCTCTTCCTGGCGATGGAGTACGTCGAGGGCTTCGACCTCAACGACCTCCTGCGGCGCTGCTCCCGGAGCAAGACGCCCCTGCCGGTGGAGTTCGCGCTGCTCATCGTGGCCGAGACCCTGCGCGCCCTGGACTACGCCCACCGACGCATGGACGACGAGGGGAACCCGCTGGGGCTGGTGCACCGGGATGTCTCGCCCTCCAACGTGCTGGTCAGCTTCGAGGGCGAGGTGAAGCTCTGCGACTTCGGCATCGCCCTCGCCAACGAGGCCGCAGGGGACGCGGCTGGCGAGAGCATCCAGGGCAAGGCCGGGTACATGAGCCCGGAGCAGGCCCGGGGTGAGCCGCTGGACGCCCGCGCCGACGTGTTCTCCGCCGGAGTCATCCTCTGGGAACTGCTCGCCGGTCGCCGTTATTACCGCCCCGCCGAGGGGCAGTCGCTCCTCGCCCTGGCGCGCTCCGCCCCGGAGCAGCCGCTGCCGGAGCGCGGCCTCCCCTGCGAGCCGGAACTGCGCGCCCTGGTCGCCCGGGCGCTCCATCCTTCCCGGGAGGAGCGCTATCCGAGCGCCCAGGCGATGCTCCGCGATCTGGAGGAGCTCACCGCCCGCGCCGGGCTGGTGGCCAGCCCGCTGCGGCTGGGCGCCTGGC
>CAZSDX010000810.1:2177-2423 GCA_964605685.1 uncultured Polyangiaceae bacterium | reverse complement strand
CCCGCCCAGAACCACCAGGGCCTCGGGGGCGCGTCGTCCTCCTGCGCGTCGAGCAAGGCCGCCACCCCCACCGCGAGCGCCGGCGCCGCCACGCCGAGCAGCGCCCCCCGGCTGAAGAAGCCCGCCGCGAGCCCCGCGAGCCCCAGCAGAAACCACCCGACGCGCCCCTGGGGCTCCGCGTCCAGGAGCGCCACCGACAGCCCGGCGAAGGCCACGATCTGCGCCGCCATGGCCACAACGTCGCCC
>CAZSDX010000810.1:0-2143 GCA_964605685.1 uncultured Polyangiaceae bacterium | reverse complement strand
GAGCGGCGTGGTCGCCAGGATCAGCGCCGCGTAGGTCCCGGCCCGCGGCGAGGCCATCCTGCGCAGCCAGGCCCAGAGCGCCACCACCCCGGCCAGCCCCCAGAGCGCCATCGGCAGCCGCCCCACCCCGCCCCCGAGCCCCAGCAGCCGGAACGCCACCGCCACGCTCATCACCGGCAGCTCGTTTTGCCCCACGTCGCCCAGCGTGGGCAGGCGGTTCTCCGCCCCCGGGAGCGCCAGCCAGGGCGCCCCCAGCACGTGCACCGCCGCCCTCCGCCCCAGCTCGGCCACCGTCAGCTCGTACGGATCCCAGATCCCGGCCGCCCAGATCGTCCCCAGGAACAGCGCCGCAGGCAGGCCCAGCGCCAGCAGCGGCTCCCAGCGAGGCGTCGGCTTTTTCTCGAAACCCACCCCCACCCCTTACGCCAAAAATCCCCCTGCCGCAGCCGCCTGCCCGAACCACCTCGCGCTCAGGGGGTCCGGGCGATGGCGGCACCTAGGAGGCCCGTGCCGCCCACGACCGCCGGCGCCCCCCAGCTCCCCTTGGCGAAGGTCGCGTGGGAGATCGCCCCCAGCGCATCGTCCTCCACAAAGACCAGCTCCGCGTCCCCCAGCAGCCCCCGCCCCAGCGACGGTGCACTCTTGATCGTCGGGTTGGCCGCCCCGGATACCAACGCCGCAGCCTGCGTCCAGACCGATCCGTTCCAGGTGGACCAGTAAATCTTCTTGTCGGTCCCCCGGAACGCCACCAGCGCTCCTCCCCCCGGGAGCAACACCAGCGCCGGAGGATCGTCCGACAGCGCGTTCGGGATCTCCACCGGCGCCCCCCAGCTCCCTCCCTTGCGCAGGGTCGAACGCAAGGAGCCGTTCGCCTTCCACCGGAACACCACCAGCACCTCCCCCGCCGAGGGCAGCGCGATCGCCGCCGACACCCCCTGGGCGACGTTCCCCAGGTTGTGCGGGGACGCCGGGTTCCACGCGTTCGCTCCCCGGACCTGATCAAAGAGATCGCCGTTGTCCCCGGTAAAGATCACCATCGGACTCTCCCCCGATACCCCCAACGCAGGCGCCGCCGGGCCGAAGGACGGGTTCCCCCCGGAGGTGACCCCCTCCACCGGAGACCAGGACGAGCCGCTGAAGGCCGCATAGTAGTGCTTGAAATCCTCCCCGTGGAACGCCATCCCGAAGGTCGACCCGAGGGCGACCACCGAGGGCACATCCCGCGTCGTCACCCCTGGCCCCACCTGACCAAAGGGAGCCCAGGTCCCGCCCTTCCAGGTGGTGAAAAGGAGCTGATTTCCGCCGCCTTGCAGCGCCCCCAGCCCCACCTGCCCGGCCCCCACCGCCAGCGCCGGAGGCTTGCCGGACGCTCCCCCCGGGATCGCCGCCAGCACCCAGTCCCCCACCGCCCCTCGCACCGCCCCCAGCGCCCCGGCGCTCCCTGTCCCGAGCGCGACCAACCTCGGACACGCAGGGCAGGAGCCGCCGCAGTCCACCTCCGTCTCGCTCCCGTTCAATACCTTGTCCGTGCAGCTCGGCGCCGCGCACTTGCCCCCCGCGCAGACCTGGCTGGTGCAGTCCGAGGTCGATTTGCACCCTGACCCGGGAGCGCAAGGCCCGCAGGCCCCCCCGCAGTCGATGTCGGTCTCCTCCCCGTTCTTCACCTTGTCGTTGCACGAGGCCACCACGCAGGAGTTCCCCTGGCACACGCCGCTGGCGCAGGTCGCCCCGTCCACGCACTCGACGCAGGCCCCCGCCCCGTCGCACACCTTCCCCCCTCCCGATGCGCACGGCGCTCCGGCCTTCTTGAACGGGTGCAACGGCTCCGTCCCCTCGCACAGATCCTCCGTGCACTCCTTGCCGTCCTCCGGCAGATCCTCCGGAGCTGCCTTCGCGATCACTCCCCCCTGATCGTCGCAGACAAACACGCGACAATCCCCGGGGATATCCTGCCCCACGGGGAGCCCCGCCGCCTTCAGCACCACCCCGCAGACGCCCGCCTCGCACGTCCGCTCCTGGCACTCGCTGTCCTGACCGGGGCACTCCGCAGGCCCCGCGCACTCCCCACCCCCACCCCCTCCGCCCGCGCCGCCTTGCCCCGCACCTCCGCTCGCGCCGCCGTCACCGCTCGCGCCGCCGTCAC
>CAZSDX010000809.1:0-2425 GCA_964605685.1 uncultured Polyangiaceae bacterium | reverse complement strand
TGATGGTATCTCGTTCTGGAGGGGTTGAGGAAGTTATAATCAGATACTGCAAACTTTTTCTTGCTTGAACCGGCTCTCATGGTAATCGGGAGCGGAGCAACTTGTCCAAGGGAGTAATAGAAAACCCGGTCACTCTCGTCCACGACCAGAACCTGGACAGAGGATGTCTTTTGAAAAAAGAGTTCTTGATTGTTCAGATTGTTGCGATCCACGCGATAAACGAAGCTCTCTTGCTTGGTGGTGGATGAATTGGTTTTGTACATCACCCAGTACAGGGAACTTGGGGTGATGGATGGGAAAGAAAAGCTGCCGGGCCACGAGGAAGGCCCAACTGGAACCGTCAACGCCTGAGAAGCCAGATAATACATCATGGTATTCGCGGAGGAGGTGGAGAAAAGCACATCTCCTTCGGGAGATACATCAAAAACGCCAACTTTTCCTGCGACCTTCTCGGGAACCGTCTGTTCCGTCCCATCGAGGGGAGTTCGGAAAATGGAGTTCTCAACAGATCCACCTCGATTAAAGTAGAGGTATTGCCCTCGGATTTGTGCGATATCATACCCTATCTCACCAACCAACCCAGAAGCGATGATCGTAGGTGACGCCGTAGGCCCTGCTTGGATGCTGAGCTTGTACACCTTGTCGTTGCAAGAAAAGAAGATCGATTCGTCATCGGTAACGAGAAAAGAAACATTATTCCACGGACACATATCCTGATGGAATTCCTCTGCCTGGAGTGTAGAAAGCGAGACTCGCCAAAGGGAGAATTTCGATTCCGACTCCTCTGGCTGCCTCATCCAGTAGAGGTGATCTTTGTTCACACTCCACCTCTGTCCTATGTACGAATCTTTCAACTTGTCGAGTTGCAAGATCGGCTCGAAGGAGCGACACGGCTGGGAACCACATTCTCCCTGCACTTGCCCCGCCGCTCCCGAGGTTCCCCCCGAAGACCCCCCGGCGCCTCCACTTCCCGCCAAGCTCCCTGCGCCACCAGCGGCACCGCCTCCACTGCCTCCCAGGCCACCCGTTGCCCCCGTGCCCCCCGCACCACTCGGCGCACCCATGCCCCCTGTGGCGCTTGCCCCCCCTGTCCCCGCCGTGCCACTGGTCCCAGCCTGACCCGCCTCGGAAGAATTCCCTCCTTGCCCTCCAACCTCCGAGGTTCCCCCCGAGCCGCTCGGGGTATCCTCCTGGTAAAGGTTGGTCTTTTTCGAGCAAGCCACCAAAGCTACAAGCAATACTCCAAGCACCAGGGTACGCACAAAACCCAAGGATAAAGTCTCCCTAACAACTGTGTCAAGACCGGCTTCGCCCCCTGCTTTCGGCCGGCGAGCTTGCGGCGAAGCTGTGGCAGAGTGGGGCGATGGGCCTGAAGATCCACCACCTCAACTGCGGCACGCTCTGTCCCCTCGGGGGGCGCCTGATCACCGGGGAAGGCTCCCTGAGGGAGCGAGGCAAGATGATCTGCCACTGCCTGCTGATCGAGACCCCCCGGGACGGCCTGGTGCTGGTCGACACGGGCTTCGGCACCCGGGACGTGGCCGACCCGAAGGGGAAGCTGGGGGCGCCCTTCGTGGCGCTCTCCGGTCCGCTGGCGAGGGTCGAGGAGACGGCGCTCCATCAGGTGAAGCAGCTCGGTTTCTCGCCGGAGGACGTGCGCAACCTCCTGGTGACCCACCTGGACCTGGATCACGCCGGAGGGCTGGGGGATTTTCCCAAGGCGCGGGTTCACCTCTACGAGCCCGAGCACCGCGCCGCGATGGCCCCCACCTGGCGGGAGCGCGAGCGGTACAAACCCCACCAGTGGGAGCACCGCCCGGCCTGGGCGCTCTACCCGTCGGCCTCGGGGGAGCCCTGGTTCGGCTTCCCCTGCGTCCGGTCGCTGGAGGGGCTTCCGCCGGAGATCCTGCTGGTGCCGCTGGTGGGGCACTCCCGGGGGCACTCGGCCATCGCCGTGGACACGGGGGCGGGGTGGCTGCTTCACGCGGGCGACGCCTACTTCTTCCGCGGGGAGATCCACGACAACGAGCCCCCGTGCCCCGCGGGGCTGCGGATCTTCCAGAGCCTCGTCGAGATGGACCACACGCAGCGGATCGGCAACCAGGCGAGGCTCCGGGAGCTGAGCCGCCAACATGGAGGAGAGGTCCGGATCTTCTGCGCCCACGACCCGGAGGAGCTCCGGCGTCTCTCTGCTTGATCCACGCCCCGCGCTTGCCGGAAAGAAAAATACGCAACGCCCGGCGCGTCGCCCCGTCTCCAGGGAGAAATGCGGACGATCTTCCCCACCCTCCTCTCGTTTTCTCTTCTCCTTGGCGTGGCCTGCTCCGACGGAGACCCGGACAACAGCGGTAGCGCGGGCGCCTCGGGCTCCGGCACGGCCGGGAGCGGCACCGCCGGCAGCGGGCATCCGCCGCATCGGCGTGCT
>CAZSDX010000808.1:0-2428 GCA_964605685.1 uncultured Polyangiaceae bacterium | reverse complement strand
GTTGCTGCCGCCCGCCCCGGCGCTGGCCCCACCGGAGCCTGCATCCGAACCGCCGTCCCCGCCGGCCCCCGAGGAGCCTGCCACGGAGGTGCCGCCCTTGCCGGACGAGCCTCCGCCCTGGCCTCCGCCGCCAGAGCCTGCGGACGAGCCGCCCTGGCCCGCGCTGCTGCCGCCGGAGCCGCTCGTACCGGGGGCGGAGAGTTCGTCGAGGCCGCTCTCGTCGGTGCCGCAGGCGCCAAGGAGAAGGAAGGCAAGGAGGCAAGGGAGCAAGGTTTTTCGCATGGTTTCACCGGGGAAGGGGGGAACCTCATTGTACCTATCCTGCGGGCCGGCGTCAGCGGAAGAAGGAGCCCCTTCCCGCAGGGAGCGCGGGGCGCTAGTCGAGGGGCGATGCACCCGTTGACGGAAAAGATCCTTGGGGGGGATGTGAGGGCCACGGCCCGAGCTTGTCGGCTCTGCGATGACCGGGTGCCGGGTTACCTCGACCTGCTGCGGGGTCTTTTTCCCCGGACCGGACGGGCCTTCCTGGTCGGGGTAACCGGGAACCCAGGCGCGGGAAAGAGCACCGTGGTGGATCGGATGATCGAGCAGCTCCGGAAGGGGGGGAAGCGGGTGGCGGTGGTGGCGGTGGATCCGACGAGCCCGTACTCCGGGGGGGCGATCCTGGGGGATCGGATCCGGATGCAGCGTCACTTCGAGGATCCCGGGGTGTTCATCCGGAGCGTGGCGACGCGAGGAGCGCTGGGGGGGCTGTCGCGCTCGGCCTGGGACGTGGTCAACGTGCTGGACGCCTGGGGAGCCGACGTGGTCCTCATCGAGACCGTGGGCGTGGGGCAGGATGAGCTGGAGATCACCCGGACAGCCCACAGCACGGTAGTGGTGGTGGCTCCGGGGCTCGGGGACGACGTGCAGGCCAACAAGGCCGGGCTGATGGAGTGCGCCGACGTGTTCGTCGTCAACAAGGCGGACCGGGACGGCGCCGACGGCACCGTGCGCGACCTGGAGCTGATGCTGGCGCTGGGCGGGGAGGTCGTCGCCGCCGGCGCCCACAGCCGCAGCCACGCCGCAGGGCACCTCGACCTGGCTCGCCAGCAGGTGAAGCACGAGGAAGGAGCGTGGGTCCCGCCCATCGTGCGCTGCGTGGCCACGAAGAACCAGGGGATCGACGATCTGCTGGCCCGCCTCGACGAGCACCGCGCCTGGCTCGCGGGCCCCCGGGGGCAGCAACGCCTCGCCCAGCGCCAGCAGGAGCAGCTCCGGGGGTTCCTGCGGGAGACCCTGGTGGACGAGGCCACCTCCGCCCTGGGCCAGCGGATCGAGGAGGCCGCCGCCCGGGTGTTCCGCCGGGAGGTGGACCCGTACACCGCCAGCGAGGAGCTGGTCGCCGCCTTCCGCCGCGGGTAATCTCCGGGGGGAGCTTGGCCCAGGGAGGGGTCGAAGGGGTAAGATCGCTCCACGAAGGCATGGGTCGACGGCGAGATAGCGTTCCGGTTCGCTTGCCGGGTGACCTGTGGCGCTCCCGGGGGGGTCACGACGGCCCCCCGGAGACCGTCGCCTTGCGCCTCGCGGTCAGCCGCAAGGGCCTGGGCCTGGAGCTGGGGCGCCCGACGCACCTGGGCCCGGGGCTCCGGGTGGAGGAGGTGTTTGCTTCCCTGCCGCACCTCCGCTTTCCCGTGGACCTCTCCGGCGGCGTACCGCGCTTCCGCCACTGCCGCGGGCGCCTGGAGCGGCTGGTCCTGACCCTGCCGCGGGCGGAGCTGGAATCCTGGGCCTCTACGGCCCTCGCCGGGGTCCTCGGGGAAGGCTCCCCCACCCTCACCGTGGTCCCCGTCGACGGCGGTCTCTCCCTGGGCCTCTCCCTGGAGCACCGCGCCCTCGCCTGGGAGCTGGCCTGGGCGCCCCTGGGCCGCGACCTCTGCCTCGTCGCCCGGGAGGCCCGCGCCCTCGGCGTCGAGGCCCCCGCCCTGTCGCTGGCGCTGCTGGCCTCCGAGCGGCTCCTGGCTGGCCAGGCGCGCCGCTCCGGGGCCCTTTTCCGGATCGAGGACGCGCCGCGGGTGCTGCTGCGGGAGGTCTTTCCTCCGGCGGGGGCGCGGCTTCCGGCCACGGAGGGGGTGGTCTGGAGCCGCGCCGAGGTCCAGCCGGACGCCCTGCGGCTGGTGGCAGAGCAGGGAGGGCTGCCGCTGGAGGTCAGCCCGGAGGCGATCCGGGCCCTGGAGGTGGCGGAGCTGCTCCGAGACGGCGACGAGGCCCTGGCCCAGGGAGACCTGGAGGCCGCCCGGAACGTGTACCTGCGGGCCCTGGAGCGGGCCCCTCGCCAGCGGGAGGTCGTGCTGCGCCTGGCGGACCTGGACCGCGCCGCCGGAGGGCGCACCGAGGCCGCCCTGTCCACGCTGGTGACGGCGCTGCCCGCGGTGGACGCCGGTCCCCT
>CAZSDX010000807.1:0-2452 GCA_964605685.1 uncultured Polyangiaceae bacterium | reverse complement strand
GAGATGTCCTCAACGAGCGGGAGCGCGCCATCCTCTGGGAGCGCTGGCTCGCCGGCGACGCCCCCCCCCAGGAGCGGGCCCTCGGATGGCAGCGCGCCGCCCACCACCACGACCTCGCCGGCGACGCCTACAGCGCCGCTCGCGCCCTCGGCCGCGCCCTCAAGGAAGGCGCCATCGCCGGGGACGTGCTCGCCCAGACGGACCTGCTCGTGGCCTCGGAGCCAGACGGCTTGCTGGCGATCCTGGAGGCCCGCGCCGAGGCGCTGGCCAGCATGGGTCAACAAAGAAACCATGAGGCGGCGCTTCGGTGGCGGGAGGTGGGTGCGGCGCGGTGGGACTGGGCTGGGGACAGGGCCGGGATGGTGCGGGCGTGGGTGAAGGCCGCAGAGCAGGAGCCGATCCAGGGGCCGGCGAGGATGGTGAGGGATCTGTTCGCCTTCGCCGGGCCGTCGCAGGCGGTGGAGGAGCTGCTGCAGCATGCGGAGCAGAAGAGGTCCCCGAGGGAATCCGGGCATGTGCTGTCGCTGGCGGCGCTGGCGGCGTTCCACGCGGGGGAGCGAGGGCTCGCGTTCGACACGGCGGTGAGGGCGGTGCGGCTGGATCCCGCGAGGGCGGAGGCGCTGGCCATCGCGGAGGCAGCGGCAGACATCGGGAAGGATCTGGAGCAGATCGAGGGGCTGTACGACCTCCTGGCGGCGTCGGCGAAGGGGAAATTTGGTCGGCGAGCGGCGCACTACAGGGCGGCGCGGGCGCTGGAGGGGTGGGGGCACACGGAGCGAGCCGCGCGCCACGCGCTGGTCGCCTTCGAGGAGGTTCCGTCGGTGGGAACCCCGTTCGCGCTGATGCGGAGGCTGTCCCGGAAGGCCGGGCTCGTCGCGGAGATGGTGGAGACGCTGAGCCGCGTGGCCTCGGCGGCGACCACGGCGCAGGAGCGCTGGACCTGGCTGATGCGGGCCGCGGAGGACTGCGGAGACGATCCGGAAGGGGCGCGCCGCCGGGCGGAGGTGCTGCTGCGGGCGGTGAGGGAGCACCCGGACCGGGGGACCGTGGAGGCGACCGCCGAGGCGCTGCACACGGCGGCGCCGGGGGATCCGCAGGGGCTCCTGCGCTTCGAGGAGGTGCGGCAGGTGATCCTGAAGAAGATCGACGGCCCGGACGGCGCCCGGGTGGCGGTATCCTTCGCGCTGGCCTCGCTCCGTACGTTCCGCTCCGGGAAGGCGGCGACCACGGCGTTCCGGCGAGCGCTGGAGATCGATGCGGACATCGACGAGTACGCCGAGGCGCTCCCCCACGCGCAGCTCCTGGCGGAGGCCGAGCTGGCGGAGCCCGAGGAGGGCCTGGTGGCGGCCTGCCGGGCGCTGCTGCGGCAGCCCTTCGCCAACGTGGGCGCGGCGGCGCTCCGGCTCTGCGCCCACACGGCGACCCTGGAGCGGAGCCAGGAGGCCGCGGTGGACCTCCTGCTCCGGGCGGCCAAGCGCTTCGACGACGACGAGGGGTTGATCGCCGAGGCTCGGCTGGCCTCCGTGGTGTTCCCGGAGGCGGCCTCGGCGCTCCGGGGTGCCTACCAGCTCGCGGACGAGGAGCAGGCCCCTGCCGGTGAGCCCCTGGACGAACGGGCGCTCCGGATGATCCAGGCCCGCGACGCCCGGCAAGAGGGCGATCTGGAGGCCCTCCTCGATGCCCTCCGGAGGCTCGTCGAGATCGAGCCGGACGAGGGGGCCCGGGAGGCACTCCTGAGGGAGCTGGCGTCGCTCCTGTCCGAGAGCGGCGACCCGGCGGAGGCCCGGGCCGTGTGGGGGGCGCTGCTGGAGCTCCGGCCAGCAGACCGCGAGGCGCTGCTGGCCCTGGAGCAGCTCGCCATGGACGGAGGCGACCACGAAGGGCTGGTCGCCATCCTGGAGCGTCGCTGCAAGATCACCTCCGATCCGGAAGAAGCACGGGTGCTCCGGCTCCGCCGCGCGGCCCTGCTGGAGCAGCGCCTGGGGCGCATCCGCGACGCCCAGGCCGAGCTGGAGTCCCTCCTGGAAATCCAGGGGGACGACCCGAGCGCCACCCGCTACCTGGCGGACCTGCTGGAGCGCCAGGGGAGCTTCATCGAGGCCGGAACCTGGTGGATCCGGGCCTTCCGCCACCAGGTCGACCCGCGGGATCGCACCGAGCTGGCCATCCGGGCGGCCCAGGCGTTCGCCAGGGCGGGCGAGCTCGACCAGGCCCGGGCCGCCCTGGACGCGGCGCTCCTGATCAGCCGCTCGGAGAGGCTTCTGGAGCTCCGCGTCGACCTGGAGCGTGCCTCCGGCAACCTCCGGAGCCTGGCGGACGCCCTCGACGAGCTGGCCATCGCCTCCATGGCCTCCCCCGAGCGGCGCGCCGAGCTCCTGCTGGAAGCCTCCCGCGCCTCCCTGGCCGCGGGCGACGACAACGCCGCCCTGGAGCGCGCCCAGCGCGCCGCCCG
>CAZSDX010000806.1:0-2464 GCA_964605685.1 uncultured Polyangiaceae bacterium | reverse complement strand
GAGGGCGGACGGAGGCCCCCGGCGAGGCCCGCGGGGGAGGCCATCGCCCAGGGAGGCAAGGAGCTGCACCTCGCGTCGTTGCGGCTGCACCTGGGGGCTTACAACCCGGCCGCCTGCAAGGAGGACAACACCTGCGCCCCGGATCCGGCCGCCTGGAAGAACTTCGGCTTCGACCTCGACGGACGCTGCTCAGGGGGATGCGCGGCGGCGCAGGGAGATCCCCCGCCGCCCGACGGAAACGAGTGCATCGACAACAGCCTCGGCAGCTTCCTCGGCGCCAACGACGGGAAGCAGGCGCAGATCGAGACGACGACGAACAAACGGCTGCTGGCCGGCGGCGTGGCGCTCGCCCTGCGGATCTCCGACCTGGGGGCCGCGCCCGATGATCCTTACGCCCCGGGCGAGATCTTCCTGGTGGCGGCGAAGGAGGCGCCGGCCTGGGATGGCACCGACGAGCGCGCCGCCGAGGAGCGCTCCCTCCTGTCGGGTCAGCTCGGCCTGCCCCTGCTCCGCTTCCCCCGGGGTTATGTCCGCGATCACACCTGGGTCAGTGGCGACCTCATGGAGCGGGTACCGGGGAAGATCTTGCTCCCGGCGAGCGTGGCGGAGAGCGAGCTGGCCCAGGATCAACTCCTGGAGCTCACCTTCGAGGCGCTGAACCTCGTCGTCCCCCTGGACGAGACCCACGGCAAGACGGGGCTGTCGACGCTCAGCTTCCTCACCAGGACCAAGGCCCTGAGCGACGGGCTCCTTCCGCTGTTCCTCGGGGCGACGGGGTCGTGCTTCGCCCTGGGGGCCACGTTGCTGCTCAACGAGCTATCCGCCAAGGTGCCGGATCTGGTCCTCGATGCGCCGGGCTACAACGCGGACGGAGCGCTCTGCGACGCTGTTTCCGGGGCCTTCGGGATCGTCTGGCGGCCCATCCTGCCGCCCACCAAGGTGGCCTCGACGCTCCCCCCCACCGCCTGCGGAGCCTGCGTCCCGGGGGCGCGCCGCTGCCAGGGGAACGTTCCATCGGTCTGCGAAGGGGCCTCCTTTCAGATCCCAGCGTACCAGGATCTCCCTCCCTGCGGGGGCGACGCCCCGCTCTGCGTCGAGGGGTACTGCGCGGACGTCCGGGACATGACCTGCGGCAACGATCACACCTGCGTGGTGCTCTCCTCCGGGGGGCCCCTGGACGGCCGGGTCTACTGCTGGGGCAAGGGAGACCAGTTCCAGAACGGTCAGCTCGTGCCCTTGCCGGTGAGTCGCCCGGTGCCGGTTCCCTTGCCGGCCAAGGCGCTCCAGCTCTCGTCGAAGTTCCACCACACCTGCTCCTTGCTGGAAGGGGGCGCGGTCTCTTGCTGGGGCAACGCGCTCCAGAGGCAGCTTGGCCCCGGCGTCTCCGTCAACCTGGCCAGCGCTCCTCCGGTGGTCGTTCCTCTGCCTGGCCCTGCGACCCGGGTCGAGACCGGGTTCTTCAACGCCTGCGCGCTCCTCGCGGGGCAGCAGCGGGCCGCCTGCTGGGGGAGCAACCAGTTTGGCCAGCTCGGCGCCGGAACCTCCGGAGGCCCCACCCCCACCCCGACCCTTGTCCTGGGGCCGGACGGGCTCCCGCTGTCCCAGATCGACCACCTGGCCGTGGGGGAGTACCACGCCTGCGCCTCCAGGGCCCAGGGGGAGCTCCTGTGCTGGGGGGCGCGCGGGGACGGCTGCTGGGGTTGCCTCACCGGAGCCCTTGAGCCGAAGACGTCCGCCGCGCCGGTGCAGACCGTCGACACAGGCATCCTGGCGCTGGTCGCCGGCCAGGCCAGCACCTTTGTCCTCCGGGGCGATCACAGGCTGTGGGCCATGGGCTTCAACGATGAGGGCCAGCTGGGGCTTTCTCCGAGCAACCCGCCGGCGCAGATCGCCTTCCCTGCGCTCACGGAGATCCCGGGGCTCGCTCCGGTGGCCCAGATGGCCCACAGCTCCGGCGAGTTTGCCTGCGCCGTGGGGCTGGACGGCGCGCTCCGGTGCTGGGGCGAGAACTGGCTCGGTCAGCTCGGGATCTCGCCGAGCGAGCCGCTGCCGCCGCCGGTCACGCCCGGGCTGGGCAAGGCGCGGCGGGTCTGCGCCGGAAGCCGCGCCACCTGCGCGGTCGACCTGGAGGGGCAGCTCCAGTGCTGGGGTCACAACAGCGCCGGGCAGCTTGGCCGGGGGTTCTTCGATCCCGAGACGGACTTTCACGAGACCGCGCCGGTCCAGTGGTGGTCCCCGTGAGGGGCCCGGGGCCGGATCATTTCCGGTCGTCGCTGGTCGGGGAGTAACCCTTCTCCGGTCGTCTGGTCGCCGGAGGGCGCGAGGCCGGGGGAGCCGGAGGGCGCGAGGCCGCCGAGGCAGAAGCGAGGAGCACGGCGGCGGGAGGGTCGGCCGTCGGCGCCGAGGAGAGCGACGCGGAGGGCGCCGCAGGGGCCTCGCTCCGGGCCGGAGGAGGGGCCGGAGG
>CAZSDX010000805.1:0-2472 GCA_964605685.1 uncultured Polyangiaceae bacterium | reverse complement strand
GAGCCCCGGCGCGCTGGCGAGGAGCTCGCAGGCGAGGGCGGCCTCCCGCTCCTCGGCGGCGTGGTCCCCCGCGGCCCGGAGCACCGGGACGAGGTAGCCGCGGCACCACCCCTCCAGGCGGCGGTTGCTGACCGCGCGGGTCTCCTCGACGGCCTCGGCGAGCACCGAGCGGGCCTCATCGTGGTGCTCGGGGGAGCAGGTCAGCGCGTAGCCGAGGTTGGCCTTGGCGTAGGTGATGGCTTGCTGGGAGCGTAGCTGCTGGCAGCGGGCGAGGCTGGCCCGGAGCAGCCGGATGGCGTGGTCGTGCTGTCCGATCTCGACGTAGCACCAGCCGACGGTGGAGCGCTCCAGGGAGACGTTCCGGAGGTCGCCAGCGCGCTCGAAGAAATCGACCGCCTGCTCCAGGTTGACCAGGAAGGGGCCGACGTCGCCCACCATCGCGGAGCGCACGCCGCGGACGTGGCTGATCTGGGCCCGGGTCAGCGCGTCCAGCTCGGCGTCTTCGGCGATCTCGGCGATGCGGGCGAGGGTGGCGTCCGCGTCGTCGAAGCGCCCCTTGAAGATGAGCTGGAAGGTGCCGCGGCAGAGGGCGATGAGCTGGGCGGCGGCGGCGCCGGGGGCGGCGTGCGCGCCGCGCAGCGCGAGGAAGAGGGCGTCGAAATCGGTAAATTCGCCGAGGCGCGCCATGGAGACCAGGGCCGACCCGGCGGCGGAGAACCAGAGGGGACCGGAGGGGGGGAGGAGCCCGCTCGCCTGGAGCCCCCACGCGGCGCCGTCCCGGTAGCGGCTCTGCCAGTAGGCGGCGGTGGCCATCAGCGCCAGGATGGCGCCTCGCTCCAGGCCGGAGGCGCCCCGGGCGAGGGCTCGCTCGCCGGCGGAGATGACCCCCGGCAGGTCGTTGCCTTCGAGGGCCTGCTCGGCGGCGCGCAGGAGCCAACGGATCGCGCGCTCGTCGTCGCCGCCGCGCTCGGCGTGGGAGGCCATGGTGAGCGCGTCTCGCTCTCCGTTCTCCTCGAGCCACCGGCAGGCGAGGCGGTGGGCGAGGGAGCGATCCTCGTCGGTGAAGGTGGCGTAGGCGCCGTCTCGTACCAGGGCATGACGGAAGCGAAAGAGGCGACCGGAGCCCGTGTTCCCCGGGGAGACCGGGAGCGCCGAGGTCAGCTCGCGCCGTGCCAGGTCGTCGAGCCACTCCCGCACCTCGTAGCCGCCGCCGCCGCCCCCCGCGAGGGCCCGCACGCCGCCCTCGGGGAACACCTCGCCGAAGACGCTCGCCGCCCGGAGCAGCCGCCGGGCGTCCGGGCCGAGGGCGTCGAGCCGCGCCTGGACCATGCCGATCACCGTGTCCGGGAGCGCCCCGTCGTTCCCCTCTGCCACGGCCCGGATCAGCTCTTCCAGGTAGAGCGCGTTACCCGCCGCCCGGTCGATGATGGCCTCCAGCCGCGGGAGCGGGGTCGCCTCGCCCAGCACGTCGCGGGCCAGCTCCAGGGCGGCGCGCCGCGGGAGCGGCTCCAGGCGGATCTCCTCCAGGCCCCGGCCCGAGAACAGCGACGGGAAGACCTCGTGGACCTCGGGGCGCGCCAGCGCCAGCACCATCAGCGGGGCATCCTGCAAGGCGCCCAGGGCCGCGTCCAGCAGCCGGATGCTGGGCCGATCCCCCCAGGGGAGATCCTCCACCAGGAAGAGCACCGGGTTCCTCTGCGTTTCGCTCCGGAGCCAGCCGATCACCGCCGCCGAGAGCTGCTCCGCCAGCAGCATCGGATCCTGGCGGGCCGCTCGCAGCGCGTCGCTGGCCTCCGCCTCCGGCACCGGGGCACCGATCATTTCCCCGAGAAATTCGGCTACCCGGGGTCGCTCCTCACCACCGAGGAGGGGCTCCAGGAGGGTCCGGAGCTTCCGCTGCCCGGCGTCGGGCCGGTCGCCGTCGAGGATCCCGGCGTGACGCCGGAGCGCCGGGGCCACCATCACGAAGGGAGAGCCGACCCGCAGCGAGTCTCCCTGGCCCAGCAGCAGGGTGAACGGCGCGCCGCTCCGCTCGATCAGGCGGAGGAACTCGGCGCGGAGCCGGCTCTTGCCGAAGCCAGGCCCCGCGGTCACCAGCAAGGGCCGGGAGCGCGGCTCCTGGACGCACTCCTCCCAGGTCGCCTGGAGCACCCCCAGCTCCCGCCGCCGGCCGACGGTCCTGGTGGGGCGTCCCAGCAGCGTCCTCGCCTGCTCTGTCCTCCGCTCCCCTGCCAGAAGGCTCCCGCGGGCGTCCTGCTCCACGACGAAGCGCCCCTCCAGCAGCGCGGCGGTGGGTTCGTCCAGCCTCAGCTCCTCCGGGAGCGCCTCCGCCAGCATCGCCGCCGCCCGCACCGCCAGGTCGCCCACGCCGGCCTGGGCCCGGTCCTCGCGCAGACCGTCGGGCTGCCGCATAGCGCGCTCTTTTGGCAGGTGATGTTCCCGATCGAGAGCGCCCTTGCACCGAAGCGCAAT
>CAZSDX010000804.1:0-2474 GCA_964605685.1 uncultured Polyangiaceae bacterium | reverse complement strand
AGGCCCGCTGCGGGGTGGAAGGGCGCTGCCTGCGGCTGGTGCGGCGGTGGAAGGCGGCGCTGCCGGCGGCGCAGGGGCGGGCGGTGCACGCGGGGCGGGTGGAGGTGGAGGCGACGAGAGGGGCAACCTCCGAGGCGCTGGAGCTGGCGAGGGAGGCAGCGCAGGGCGCGGTGGTGGCGGTGGAAGGGGGCAAGACGAGGCTGCTGATCGGTGACCCCCGGACCTTCTTCGTCGCGGACGAGCAGCAAGGGGGCGGCCTGGTGCTGGAACTCCCGGCGTGGCCTCCCCCGGAGGCACGGGCGACGCTGGGGGACCGGGAGGCGCAGATCACGCTGCGGTGGCGCAAGGTGGGGTCGCTGACGTTGCTGCGAGGGTCGAAGGTGAAGGTGACCTTCGAGCAGGCCCCCGCCGAGCCCGGAGGGGCTCTGGTGCTGGCCGTGGAGGCATCGGTGGAGGGGCTCCCGCCGTCGTGGCGCACCCGATGGCGGATCGACACCTGGCTGCGCGACGTGGCCCGGATCGGCGGGCCTTGATCAGGCGGACTTGAACCGGTAGATGCACTCGGCGGCGCAGGCGGGCTTGCCCTGGTTCTCGATCTCGATGGTCGCCTGGAAGGCCGCCTCGAACCAGCCGCCGCCCACGTCCTTGACCTCACCGAGCTTCATCGCCAGCCGGAAGCGGTCGCCCACCTTGAGCGGGCTGGGGAAGCGGACCTTGTTGGTGCCGTAGTTGATCACGAGGGCGAAGCCGCGGAGCTCCAGGAGCTCGAAGAACAGGCCCGCCACCAGCGACAGGGAGAGGTAGCCGTGGGCGATGGGCTTGCCGAAGGGGCTCTCGCGGGTGGCCCGCTCCTCGTCCACGTGAATCCACTGGTGGTCGTCGGTAGCACCGGCGAAGGCCTGGATACGGCTCAGCTCCATGGTCTTCCAGGCGGAGACGCCGACCTCCTTGCCCGCGAGCGCCTTCAGCCCTTCCACGCCGTCGATGAGGATCTTTTCCATGCCCCCCTCATGCCCAGGGCGCCCCCCGGCCGCAACCCCGGAGCCGCTCAGGAGGCCATGCAGAGGTGGGGAAAGTCTCGCCGGGCGTTCTCCTGGAGGCGGGCGATCTCGGCGAGCTGATCCTGGAGCGAGAGCGCGTGGGATGCCGCCAGCCGGTAGGCGTAGCGCAGGTCGTTGTCCTGGGGGGTCTGTTCGAGCGACGAGGCGACGCGAGCGACGAGTTGCTGGAGTTCCGCGAGTTCTTCCGCCGTGAGCATGCCCAGGAACCTACGCAACGAACATGCCTGGCGCGTGACAGCGCGGATCGTCCTTGGAAACACGCCGGCCCAAACAGCATCGGTGCAGAGGGAGCACCCGCGCATGAAGGGATTGCGCGGTGGTATCGTACCCCCCGGGACGTGCTAGGAAAGGTCATGGCCGTGACGCCGGAAGATCAGCTCGATGGGGCCCACTGGGAGGCCGTGGAGGAGGTGGCAGAGGTGCTCCAGGAGGGGCAGTACCAGCAGGCGCTCTACCTGCTCCGGGACCTCGCCCGGGAGGACCCTCGTAACCCGTACATCTACTATTTCATGGGGGTGGCCTTCTACGAGATTGGCCGGCTGGAAGAGGCGCGGGATGCCTTCCGGGCGGCGGTGAAGCTGGAGCCCCGCTACCTCGGGGCGCGAGGGTCGCTGGCCCAGGTGCTCCGTCGTCTCCGGGATTACCGGGGCGCCATCGCCGAGGGGAAGGCCGCCCTCGCCCTGCGCAACGACGACCCGGACGCGCTCCACGCCCTCGGGATGGCCTACGCGGCGCTGGGGCAGCGCTCCGACGCTCGACGCTACCTGGAGGCGTTCCTCCGGGCGCGATCCGAGTACGAGCCAGCGCAGGAGGTCCAGTTCGTGCTCCAGCTCATCGAGCAGGGCCACGGACCCGTCGAGATCGCCTGAGGATCGCCCCGTGAAGATCGCTTACTTCGGGCTCCCGCTGGGGGCGCTGCTCCTGGATCAGGACGGCCACGAGCTCGCCCTGGTGGCGCTGTCGCGGCTGGACGCGGTGGGGTACAGGAGGGCCCGCCGTCGCTTCGGGGCCCGGCTGCTGGAGCGCCCCCGGGCCGACGACCCGGCGCTGCAGGAGCAGGTGCGGACCCGCGGAGCCGAGCTGCTGGTGAGCTGGTTCTGGACGACCCGGCTGCCGATGGAGCTGGTGGCATGCTGCCCGCTGGGTGGTGTCGGGGTACACCCATCTCTGCTCCCGAGGCACCGGGGGCCGGACCCTTACTTCTGGGCCATCGACGCCGGCGACGCGGAGACCGGCGTCACCGCCCACCGGATCGCCGCGGCCTACGACACCGGGGCCATCCTGGCGCAGCGTTCGCTGGCCATCGAGCCTGGCTGGAACGCCTGGCGCCTCGCCCGGGCCCTGGATCGTCCCTCGCTGGCCCTGCTGCGGGAGGTCGTCGGGGACTTCGCTCGCGGCGCGCCGCCGGCGGAG
>CAZSDX010000803.1:0-2476 GCA_964605685.1 uncultured Polyangiaceae bacterium | reverse complement strand
CGATCACGACGATGAAGGCGCCCGTCCAGAAATCAATGCCCATCAGCGACCCGACCGCGAGCACCCCGCCGACGCTCAGGACCACCACGGCGGCGGTGCGATCCGGCGCCGTGGGAGGCGGCGGATCCGGCGCAGGCGGGGGCGGAAGCGGAAGCGGCGCGGAGGTCGACGCCGGCGCGGAGGGCGAAGCCGGGGTCAGGCGCTTCTGGAGGTTGGTGATGCGCACCTGGATCGCGTCCCTGTCCTCCGCGTCCTGGGGGGCGATCTTCAGGTAAAGCTCGTACGCCTCGATGGCCGAGGGCAGGTTGCCCAGGCGCTCGTGGGTGGCGCCGATGTTCTTCTGCTGCTCGGGCTTGGGGCACAGGCTGTACGACCGCTGGAACGACCGGAGCGCCTCCTCGTAGTCGCCCGCCTCGTAGAACGCGTGGCCAGCCTCGAACACCTTGCGCGCCAGCTCGTCCGCGCAGGGCGTCTCGCCGCGGGCCCGGGCCCCGGAGGTGAGCGCCGCGCACGCCACCAGCGCCCCGAGCAAGCCTTTCCTTCGTCGCACCGTCATCCGAGACTCCGCAGCATACCCCAACCCTGCCCTGCGGCGCCCCGCCGTCGCCGTCGCCCCGGAAAACGCGCCGCTCCCCTGTCGCTCCGGGGCCAGGCCGGCTATCCTGCGCCATGGCCACCGCTCCCGAGAAGGACAGAGAACACTTCGACATCGCCCTCCTCGGCGCCAAGACCGAGGACGGCGGCGGGCGCCGCGTGATGCGCCTCCGCCCCGACGGCGCCTCCGTGGGGGAGGTGAGGCCCCTCCAGGAAGGACGCCCCATCCACGGCGAGGTCGTCCAGCTCAAACCCCGCCAGGACGCCCCCTGGATCTGCGACGTCGACACGACCCTCCCCTCCCCTGCCGCAACCCCCCAGGAGGCGACCCGCCCGCCCACGCAGCGCCACGGCCCCGCGCAGGTGGCGACCCCCACCTACCGGGAGAACTGGGACCGGATCTTTGGCACCAAGAAACCCCAAGAGGGTCTGAACTGACTCATGCAACCCGCACCTGGCTGGATCCCTCCTCCGCCTGGCGCCCGCCGGGCTCCGTCCCGGGCGCCTGTCCGCTGGTCCTTTGTCCTGGGAGGAGGGCTGGCGGGCCTCCTGCTGGTGGCGCTGCTGGCGCACCGACCGCTGCTGCGGTGGGTGATCGAGCGGCAGGCGTCGTCGCTGGGGGTCTCGCTGCGCTTTGACGAGCTCTCGGTGGGGTTCGGAACGATCTCGGTGACCGGGGCGCGCTTCGGGCTCCTGGGGCAGAAGCTCCTGGTGGGCGAGGCGGAGACCCTGGAGTTCGAGCCCTCCCTGTTTCGGGCCAGCCGGGTGACGGCCAGGAAGGGTCGCATCACCGTGGTCGGGCCGATCCGGACCGCGCTGGAAGGCGTCTCCCGGTGGCGCTCCGCGCACGGCAAGAGCGCCGGGATCGAGGTGGCTTGCCGCGACACGAGCATCGAGCTGCGGGACGAGGCCACCAGCCCGCCCTGGCTCCTGGTGAGCGGGGCCAGCGCCACGCCCTCGGGCCGTGGCGGGCTGCTGCGCTCCGCCGGGGCCTCGGTCTTCGGGGTGGCCGTGGGTCCGGTCTCCGTCGGCTGGATGTCCCGCTCCCAAGGGCTCTCGCTGTGGCTCGGCGAGGCGGGAGAGTCCGCCAGCCACTCCCGCATGGAGCTGCTCTCCTCCTCGACGCCGACGGTGCGGGTCATCCTCCAGGGGGCTCCGCTGGCCTCCCTGGCGCAGCCGCTGGGGCTGCCGTCGACGGTGGCGGCGGCGCTGGATGCCCAGGCAGAGCTGGCCTTCCCGGTGGGGCAGGGGCTCGTCGGGAAGCTGAGCGGCACGGCGCGGGGGGTGCGGGTGGCCGGGGCCGAGTGGTCCGGGCTGGCGCTGGGTCCGGTGACCTTTGGCGCCCGGATCCTGGGCACGCCGGACGCAAACCGGGTGGTCTTCGACGGCCTGATGGTGCAGAGCGGCGGGATGACCATGCAGGGCGGCATCGACTGGACCAGGCAGCCGGTGGGGGGCATCCTCCGGGGTCAGCTCGCCGGGGCTGTCCCCTGCGCCATGCTGGTGGGCAACGCCGTGGCCGCGGGGGTCGGCGGCACCCTCGGAAACCTCGCCGGCACCGTGGCCGGCGCCGCGGTGGGCGGCCAGGTGACCATCTCCGTGGCCTTCCAGTTCGACACCCGGGCGCCCCAGGCCGGCACCGTGACCCCGCAGGTCGGCGTCGGGTGCAACCTCCTCGGCCTCTGACCTACCGCCCGCGCTCCCCCGAACCCCGGAGACGCCGCGCCAGCCCCAGCCCCGCCAGCGCCGCCAGCCCCAGCAGCCCCGCGGCCTTCCTTCCTCGTCCCAGCGGAACCGAGCAGCCCCCCTCCTCCCCGCTCTGGGGCCCGGAGATGGTGACGCTCCCCGAAGGCTCCTCCTCGCCCCCCCCTTGTCCCGAGCC
>CAZSDX010000802.1:0-2483 GCA_964605685.1 uncultured Polyangiaceae bacterium | reverse complement strand
CTGCGTGGTCGCCAGCGACTGCCCCGGCACGGACACCGAGTGCCAGACCCGCACCTGCACCAACAACGTCTGCGGCTTCTCCTTTGCCCCGTCCGGTACGGTGGTGTCCAACCAGACCGCGGGCGACTGCAAGCAGAACCGGTGCAACGGCGTGGGCGGCGTCGTCGCGGTGAACTTCAACAGCGACGCCCCGGTGGACGGGAACCCCTGCACCAAGGATGTCTGCACCAACGGCGTCCCCTCCAACCCCCCGGAGGCCGCGGGGACGAACTGCGGCGGCTCCAGCGTGTGCAACGCAAGCGGGCAGTGCGTCGGCTGCAACCAGCCGTCCGACTGTCCCGGGGTGGATACCGAGTGCAAGTCGCGGACCTGCAATGCGGGAACCTGCGGCGAGTCCTTCGCGCCGGCCGGCACGGTGGTGTCCAGCCAGACCCTCAACGATTGCAAGGAGAACCAGTGCGACGGTGCTGGCGCCATCGTCGCGGTCCCGAAAGATTCGGATCCTCCGCTGGAGGACGGGAACCAGTGCACAGACCAGACCTGCTCGGAGGGGGCGGTCCAGTTCCCGCCGCTGCTGGAGGGGACCGCCTGCAACCAGAATGGCGGCCAGGTCTGTAACTCCGCGGGGAGCTGCGTGGCCTGCGTGGATGGCTCCCAGTGCCCCAGCGGGGTCTGCTCGAACAACGCCTGCCAGAACCCGGCCTGCGACGACAACGTGAAGAACGGCTCCGAGAGCGACGTCGACTGCGGCGGGAGCTGCGCGACCAAGTGCGCCAACGGCAAGACCTGCAACGCCAACCCCGACTGCCAGAGCGGCAACTGCAACGGCGGGACCTGCGCCGCCCCTCCTGCGGTCAGCTCCACGACGCCGGCCAGCAACGGCACCGCGGTCGCCACCACCACCGTCGCCGTCACCTTCAACCAGGCGATGGCCCCGGCCAGCCTCACCGCCCAGACGTCGGCGGGCGCCTGCACGGGCTCCCTCCAGGTCTCCCTCGACGATTTCGCCACCTGCATCGCCATGGCGGGCCCCCCCGCGATGTCCGGCGGGAACACCGTCGCCACCCTGACCCCGGCGCCTGGCCTCCTGGTCAACCGCTCCTACAAGATCCGGGTCACCACCGCCGCCACCAACGCCGGCGGCGTCCCTCTCGCCTCCACCTTCACCCTGGCCAACGGCTTCACCGCCACCAGCCCCAACCTCTGCAACGGCTCCGTCGTCATCAGCCAGGTCTACGGCGGCGGCGGCAACTCCGGGGCCACCTTCAAGAACGACTTCATCGAGCTGCACAACCGCGGTACCACGGAGATCGATATCTCCTCGATGTCCATCCAGTACGCCTCGGCCACCGGTACGTCGTGGAACAAACTCAACCTCTCGGGCACCATCCCCGCCGGGGGATACTTCCTGATCCGGCTCGCCGGTGGGAACACCGGCAGTGACCTTCCTGCTCACGATCTGAGCGGATCCATCGACATGGCCGGGGCCAACGGCAAGATCGCCCTGGTCGCCAACCAGACCACCATCACCAACGGCGTGTCCTGCCCTACAGGCCCGGAGATCCTCGACTTCGTCGGCTACGGCACCGCCAATTGCTCCGAGGGAGGGACCGCGGTCCCTGCGCTCTCTACCTCGCTCTCCGGGCAGCGCGTGCAGGCCGGCTGCGGCGACGTGAACCTGAACAGCGCGGACTTCGTCACCGGCGCGCCTGCCCCGAGGAACGCTGCCTCGCCCGCCTCCGTCTGCCAGTGCCTCGTGCAGAACGAGTCCGGCGCGGGCCTGGAGGCGGACTACTGCAACGTGCAGTTCCCCCTCTCGCTCTCGGTGCAGACCAACACCACGACGCCCCTCGTCTACGGTCGGATCTTCGAGGCCGGGGTCACCGAGGCGGCGGGCGCCAGCGGGATGGTCCGGGCGCAGCTCGGGTTCGGCTTGCCCTCCGTCAACCCCCAGTACGGCGCCTGGACCTGGACCAACGCCACCTTCAACGTCCAGTCCGGGAACGACGACGAGTACCAGGCCAGCTTCCTCGCTCCGGCCCCGGGGAGCTACCGCTACGCCTACCGCTTCAGCCTCGACCAGGGGGTCTCCTGGACCGTGTGCGACAAGAACGAGGGAGACTCCGGCGCGGGCTCCAACCCCAACCTGCTCCTGCAACTGGGCGACCTCCCGGTGATGACCGTGAACCCCTGAACCACGCGGGGGCATGACCCGCCGGGGAACATCCTGTACCCTCCCCGGTATGCGCTCTTCCTCGCTTCTCCGCTCGTTGCCGCTCCTGTTCTGTCTCTCCGGCGCGCTGGCCTGCGGCAGCGACGGAGCCACCGAGGAAGGCTCTCCGCCTGCCTCCACCGGAGGGAAGTCGGGATCGGGTGGGGCCGCCGGCTCCGCGGGGGGCGGCGGAGACGCCGGCTCCGCGGGAGGACCGGGTGGCCAGGGGGGCGGCGTTGCGGGGACCGCAGGGCAGGGGGGGAGCGCAGGC
>CAZSDX010000801.1:0-2484 GCA_964605685.1 uncultured Polyangiaceae bacterium | reverse complement strand
GCCTGGGCACGCTGGTCCGGCCCCAGACCTTGCTGGGCGCGCCGGGGCTCCTGCTCCTGGCCCTCGACCCGGAGAACCTCCGCGCCTCCTCCCGCCGCGCTGCCGCCGTCGCCGCCGTCGCCACCGCCACCGCCCTCGCCGTCGTCGCCCCCTGGACGCTGCGCAACTGCCGCGTCATGGACGGCTGCGCCCTCGTCAGCACCAACGCCGGGTGGAACCTGGCCATCGGCGCCTTCCCTCGCGCGACCGGCCGCTTCGAGACCCTGCGCGCCTCCGACGGGTGCCCGGTGGTCACCGGGCAGGTCCAGCAGGATCGCTGCTGGGCCTCCGTCGGTCTCGCCCACATCCGCGCTGAACCGCGCCGCTGGCTCGGGTTGATCCCGGCCAAGCTCTCCAACACCTACGATCATTCCTCCTTCGCCGCAGGGTACCTCGCCGAGGCCCGCCCTCGCCGCTTCGGCGGCGAGCGCCGCGACGCGCTCCGCAAGATCATGACCGCGGGCCACGGCCTGCTGATGGGCGCGGCTTCCTTCTCCGTGGTGGCGGCCCCCTGGCGCCTGCGGGGGCGGGAGCGCCGGGCCCAGGGCGCCTTGCTCGTGGCCCTCTCCTTCCTGCTCCTCTTCCTCTTCTCCCGCGAGCACTCGGCTCCGCTCTGGTGGCTGGCGGTGCTGACCCCGCTGCTCGCGGCGCTGCCCATCCCGGGTCGTCCCGCGCTCGGCGGCGAGGCGCGCTACCTCCTCTTCACCTACGCCGCCCTCAGCGTTACCCACGCGATCTTCTTCGGCGAGGATCGCTACCATGTCTTCCTCTCCCCCACGCTCGCCGCCCTGGCCGCCCTGGGCCTCCGAGGTGTGGGTAAGCCTTGACCCCCTTCGCCTTGCTCCCGCAGCGCCGCGTGGAGCCTGGCGATCTCGGCGGCTGGCGCCTTCCACCGGACCGTGACCCCCTCCTCGCCGTAGGTCTCCTGGAGCACCCGCCCCGCTTCGTGCATCCCCGCCACCAGCCGCTGGGCGCGGTACGGCACGAACACGGTCTCCTCGGCGTAGGCGCTCTCGAACAGGTCGATGATCCGCTGGCGCAGGACGGCGATGTCCTCCGGATCCTTCGCGGACACCTGCCAGGCGTCGGGGAAGCACCTGGCCAGCTCCCCCCGGGCCTCCTCGTCGAGGCGGTCGCGCTTGTTGAACACCAGGGTAGTGGGCACCGTGTCGGCGCCGATCTCCGCCAGCACGTCCCGGGTCACCTGGAGCTGCGCGGGCCAGCTCGGATCCGAGGCGTCCACCACATGGAGCAGGTGCGATGCCTCCAGCGCCTCGTCCAGCGTCGACTTGAAGCTCGCCACCAGGTCGTGCGGCAGCTTCTTGATGAACCCCACCGTGTCGCTCACCAGGATCCTCGGCTTCACCTCCGGGTGCAGCGCCCTCACCGTGGTGTCCAGCGTCGCGAACAGCTTGTCCTCCACGTGGACCTCGCTCCCGGTCAGCGCTCGCATCAGCGAGGACTTCCCCGCGTTGGTGTACCCCACCAGGGCCACCCTCCTCGCGTCGTGGCGGTGCGCCCTCCTCACCCCCTGCATCGCCTGCACCGACGCCAGCTCCTCCTTCAGTTCGGCGATCCGGTCGCGGATCTTCCGCCGGTCCAGCTCCAGCGCTGCCTCGCCTGCCCCTCGGCCGCGTTGCCGCTCCTTGCCCGACGGCGACTCCCGCAGCCGCGGCGCCGTGTACGTCAGCCGGGCGATCTCCACCTGGAGCCTCGCCTCCCGGCTCCGGGCGTGGTGGTGGAAGATCTCGATGATCACGCCGGTCCGGTCCAGCACCGCGACCCCGGTGGCCCGCTCCAGGTTCCTCGCCTGGCTCGGGGAGATGTCGTGGTCCACCGCCACGAGCTGGATCGCTCCTCTCGCCTTCTCTCCCGGGGGCTCGTCGCCTCCTTCGTCCTCCGCGTCGGGCTCCTCTGCCTCTCCCTGCTCCTCCTGCATCCGGCGGAGCCGTGCCTTGTCCGGGGCCCTCGGCGGGGTCGTCCCGGTGTGGCCGGTGCCTCCGGTGAGGGCTGCCAGCTCCGCCAGCTTGCCTTCGCCCAGCACCGCGCCAGGCGCCAGGCTCTGCCGGGCCTGGGTCACCCGCGCCACCGTTCGGTAGCCGAGGGTTGACACCAGCCGCTCCAGCTCGTCCAGGCTCGCCTGGACCTCCTGCTCTTCCATCTCTGGCAGCTTCACCGCCACCAGCACCGCCCCGGGTCGCTCGCTCATCGTGGCGGACTCTTACCACGCCGAGCGCGGGGGGAGCTTCCGCTCGGGGGCTGGCTCTGCCATCCTGGAACCCCATGCGCTCTTGCTTTTCGATGCTGATCCTCTCCTTCTCCCTCGCCCTGATCGCGTGCGGCGACGAACAGCCCTCCGACACCGAGATCCCACCGCCTCTGGGGGGCGGAGGGAGCGGTGGCCAGCCTGGTGGGGCCGGGGGTGCCGCGGGGGGCTCCTCCGGG
>CAZSDX010000800.1:0-2485 GCA_964605685.1 uncultured Polyangiaceae bacterium | reverse complement strand
CGCGGGCCTGGCGCAGCAGCGCCTCGTCCAGCGGCGCGCCGGTGGCCACGCCGCTGACGACCACCGCGTCGGCGAGGCCCCGGTCGAGGCAGTCGTGCACCGCGTCGGTGGCGGAGAGTGGGGCCAGCGGCGCCGCGTGCTTGACCAGGACATCCGCGGCCAGCTCGATGGGAGCGCCGAGGGCCATGCGGTAGCGGATCGAGCGCTCCGCCTCGCCCTCGATGAGCCCCTGGTCGGTCACGTAGGCCCCGGTGTGGACGTTGACGCGGACGAAGGAGGCGCCCGCAGCGGCGGCGATGCCCAGGGCGGAGATGGCGTCGTTGCGGAGGCAGTTGACCCCCACCGGCAGGCCGAGGCGGCGGGAACACTCCCGGACCACCAGGGCCAGGAGCGCGACCTGGTGGGGGGGGAGCCGGTGGCCCTCGGTGCCCTTGGGGAAGGGGGCCGAGCCGAAGTTCTCGACGATGAGCGCGTCGGCGCCGCCCCGGGCCAGGGCCTCGGCGTCCGCCAGGGCCGCCTGCTCGACGGCTTCGAAGCCGCCTCCCCGGTGCCCCGGGTCCCCCGGCATCGCCCGGAGGTGCACCACGCCGATCAGCCCGCGTAGAACCGTGCTCATCGGTGCCTTTTATGACACTCTTGGCTCCATGCCCACCGCTTCCATCGACCTCGCCTGTCGCCCCACGCTGACCGCGATCCCGGCGGGGCAAGAACGGACGCTGCACGTGCTGATCCGGGTCCGCGCCGGCGTGCCCGAGGGGAAGGTGGATCGTCCCCGCCTCTCCGCGGTCCTCGCCCTGGATGTCTCCGGGTCGATGCATGGGCAGCCCATCGAGCACGTGATCCGCTCCTCCGAGCGCATCGTCGACCTGCTTGCGGAGGGCGACGCGGTGGGGGTCGTCGCTTTCTCCTCCGAGGCCCGGGTCGTCGCCCCCTTGCGCCGCCTGGACGCCGCGGCCCGGCGCAGGCTCCAGGGCGAGGTCCGAAAGCTCCAGGCCGAGGGGGGCACCAACATCAGCGCTGGGATGTCCTGCGGGGCCTCCCTGTTCCCGCCGCGGTCCGCCGGGGAGCAGCAGATCCTCCTGCTGCTCTCCGACGGGCAGCCGAACGTCGGGCCCAGCACGCCCCGGGCGCTGGCCTCGGAGGCGGGGCAGATCCGGGCCCGGAACATCGCTGTCTCGACCCTGGGCTACGGCGCCCAGCACGACGAGAACGTCCTCATCAACATCGCCGAGCTGGGCGGGGGGCGCTACGCCTTCGTCAGCGAGCCGCAGCTTGCGGAGGCCAGCTTTGTCCAGGCCCTGGGCACCCAACTCGATGTCGTCCTCGAAGGGCCGCGGCTGGTGCTCACCCCCTCCGAGGACGCCGATATCGTCCGGGTCCTGGGCGATCTCCGCACCTCCATCGGGGCCGACGGCCTCCGGGTCGCCCTCAAGGATCTCGTCGCCGGCGACGAGATCAACGTGGTGGTGGAGGTCCGGGTGAGGGCCTGGCGCGAGGGCGACTGGCGCGTCCTCTACGCCACGCTCTCCGGGCAGGAAGCCAGCGGCGGGGGCGCCTTCCACGCCCAGGCGCAGGCCTCGTTCACCGTCCACTCGGGGCCCGAGCTGGCCGACCTCGAGGCGCTGGCGGAGGTCGGCGTGGCGCTGGCGGACGAGCAGCGCACCCGGGCCCGAGGGCTCGCCGCGCGCCGCGATTTTGCCGGGGCCGTGGCGGTGCTCCAGCAGGCGCTCCGGGCCATCGAGGCCACCCCTGGCTTCCAGCGGGGCAAGGGAGACCCCCTCGACGACGCCTACGACGCGCTCCTCGACGACCGGACCATCTACGAGCAAAAACCCAGCGAGGAGCGCTCTGCTCACTACTTCAAGGCCCAGCAGGATTTCCTGAGCCTCTCCAGCCCCAGCGCGCGCAAGCGGGGGATGTCCCCCAACGCGCGGTCCCTGGATGCGAAGCGCCGCCAGGGGAGCCCGGAGATCCAGGCGCGGCTGGTGATCGAGGCCGGAGCGGGGTCAGGGAACACCTATACCCTCGGGGAGGGGCGCACGGTGATCGGCCGCGGGAGCTCCTGCGACGTGAGCATCCCGACGCCGAACCTGTCGAGGCAACACGCGCTGATCGAGCGCCTGGAGGATGCGTTCTGGCTGGTGGACATGGGGAGCACGAACGGGGTGCGGGTGAGGGGGAGGAGCGTGCAGCGGCACGAGCTGCAGCCGGGGGATGTGTTCGAGCTGGGGGACGTGCGGATCCGGTTCGAGCGAGGCTGAGGGGAGCATGGAGGAAGTGTGGATCGGGCGGCTGCGGCGGGCCGCGGTGGGCGGTGCTGTGGCCTGGGGTCTGGCGAGCGGCGCGGGGCTCTTCCTGGATCGAGGGATCCAGCTGGTAGCGCTGGCGCCGGTGGTGATCCTGCCGCTGGGGCTGGCGCTGGTGCCGGCGGGCGGAGGGGTGACCGCGGCCCACGGGCTGGCGAGCGCTGCGGTGCTGGTGGCGG
>CAZSDX010000799.1:0-2499 GCA_964605685.1 uncultured Polyangiaceae bacterium | reverse complement strand
CCCCCGACCCCCCCCCCCCCCCCCCCCCCCCCCCCCCCCCCCCCCCCCCCCCCCCCCCCTCTCCTCCCCCTCGCGGACGCCGTCGCCCTCGCAAGGACGACGCCCCGCCCCCGCCAGCCCCTCCGGATCCACCCGCCGTCCGCATCCACAACGCCCCCACCGACTCCACCTCCCCGCAGCCCCAGCCCCGACCGCAACCTCCGCCGAGGTCGATGCCGGAGCCAGAACCGGAGCCGGAGCCAGAGCCGGAGCCAGAGCCGGAGCCAGAGCCGGAGCCAGAGCCGGAGCCAGAGCCGGAGCCGGAGCCGGAGCCTGCAAAGAAGCCGCTGACCCCTGCCGCCGAGGAGCGAGCCGTGGCGGCGCGAGCCCGGGAAGAAGGCCCCCGGATCTTCGAGAAGGTGGAGGAGCCGAGGCCCGCGCCGAAGCCCGCGCGGAGGCTGGTGCAGGTGCCGGAGCACTTCGAGCTTCCGGGTCCGGAACTTCTGGACCCCGCACCGCCGACGGTGCACCGGGAGAACCCGGAGGCGCTGCTGACGCGGGCCAAGGAGCTGGAGCGGGTGCTATCCAACTATGGGGTCAAGGGGACGGTGGTGGACATCCACACGGGGCCGACGGTGTCGACCTTCGAGCTGATCCCCGCGGAGGGGACCAAGGTGCGGCAGGTGGCAGGTCTGGATGACGACCTGGCGCTGGGGCTCTCCTGCAAGGTCCGGATCGTGGCGCCCATCCCCGGGAAGAACCGGATCGGCTTCGAGCTGCCCAACCGGGAGCGCATCCCGGTGAACCTGCGGGAGCTGGTGGAGGATCGAAAGTTCCAGGATCTGAACGTGCCGCTCCCAGTGGTCATGGGGCGGGACATCGTCGGCGCGCCGTTCTACGCGGACCTCTCCAGCATGCCCCATGTCATCGTGGCCGGGGCCACCGGCGCCGGCAAGAGCGTCGGCCTGAACGTGATGCTGGTGAGCCTGCTGATGCGCCGCACCCCGGAGCAGCTCCGGATGTTGATGGTGGACCCGAAGGTGGTGGAACTCGCCCCCTTCGACCGGATCCCCCACCTGCTGCTGCCGGTGGTCACGGACATGAAACAGGCGGCCAACGCCCTCAAGTGGGCCGTCGACGAGATGGAGCGGCGCTACCAGCTCTTCGCCAACGCCGGCACCAAGAACATCGCCACCTACAACGCCTGGGTGGAGCGGGCCCACCGGGGCGAGATCAAGGCATTCGTCCAGCCCAAGACCAGCCTCGCCACCACCGAGGACGGCAGCCTCCTGGAGGTCGGCCCCGAGCGCGAGGCCCCTCCCCTGCCGGACAAGATCCCGTACATCGTCATCGTCGTCGACGAGTTCGCTGACCTCATCATGCAGCAGGGCAAGGACGTGGAGGCCGCCATCGCTCGCCTCGCCCAGAAGGCCCGCGCCGCCGGCATGCACGTCATCCTCGCCACCCAGCGCCCCAGCACCGACGTCATCACCGGCACCATCAAGTCCAACTTCCCCTCCCGCGTCGCCTTCCGCGTCGTCCAGTGGCAGGACTCCAAGACCATCCTCGACGAGAAGGGCGCCGAGCAGCTCCTCGGCAAGGGCGACATGCTCGTCAAGCTGAATGGGTCAACGGACACCCGCCGGGTCCAGGGCCCCTTCGTCTTCGAGGAGGAGGTCCAGCGAGTCTGTGACTTCCTCCGGGCCCAGGGAGAACCAGTCTACGACGAGAGTATCACGCGAAATCGTGACGAAGATGAGGAGCCCGAGCCAGATGAGGTCGAAACTGACCCAAAGTACGACGAAGCCGTACGTGTGGTTGCGGAGACCCGTAAGTGCTCAACTTCCTGGCTTCAACGGAAGCTTGGGCTAGGCTACAACCGCGCTGCCAAGATCGTGGAAGTCCTGGAAAAGCGGGGTATCGTTGGCCCGGCCAACGGCTCGAAAGAACGCGAGGTACTTATTGGCCCGCCCTGATCGTTGCTTGGTTCGAGACGAAGAACGCTCCCCCCCCTCCAAGCGCTCTTCCAAGAACGCCGCTCCCAAGCCCTCTCAACCGAAGACAGCCCCGGGATCTTCCCGGGGCTTCGGTGCTTCTGCTGCGGCTGACCCCCCGGGGCCCCCGAGCGGGCGGAGGATCTCCGCCCCCAAGCTCCCCGCACCGCCCTCCCCGGCCCCCACCGCCGAGGATCCGCAGCTCAGCGCGCGCTTCGAGCAGGTGCTGGGGCAGATCTCCCTGCGGATCGAGCAGGGGGGCTACGTGGCCGAGCAGTGTACCATGCTGGTGGAGGTCGCCCGGATCTCCACCAGCGCAAGCTGCCCCGCTGCGCTCCGGAACAAGGCGATGGAGCTCCTGCTGGCCCTCAGCCGCCGCCCCGAGCACGAGCGCCCCTGCCGGCGCGGCGTGCGCGAGATGGTGGAGCAGTGCCTCGCCCGGGGGATCGTGCGCTGATTCACCCCGCGTGGCACCGCGGCGTCGTGGCGGTGGGGGCCGCGGCGCTGGTGCCGCTGGCGCTCGCCC
>CAZSDX010000798.1:0-2504 GCA_964605685.1 uncultured Polyangiaceae bacterium | reverse complement strand
GTAGAAAGGGTTGCCATGGTTTGGGGCTTTCTTCTGTGGAGTGGAATCAACAGAGGGCCTTGCACCTAACCTCGACAGAAGTAGGGGCGCAACAGGTTGCGCCCCTACACCCTCCGCATGGGTAAAAAATAATCCCCTCCTTTGTCGAGGTTAGACACAAGGCCCAACAGAGTAAGCACCCAAACCATGGTTGACGAACAAGTCGTACCATCGCATAGAAAGAACGACCTGGACTTACCTGAACATCAAACCACTCGCGGGAAGCGGTGGGCGGAACGAAGGAAGAGGCCCCGGTGGGTCCCCCTCTCCCCGGAGGACCCCCCCTCCCGCGCTCCGTTCTTCCCGGTGGCCCAGGAGGCCGCCGCGCACTACTCGCTCCCGGTGGAGCTGGTGCTGGCGGTCATCAAGGTCGAGTCCAACTTCAACCCGGCGGCCACCTCGCGCCGGGGGGCGCAGGGGTTGATGCAGCTCATGCCCACCACCGCCGCCGAGCTGGGGGTGACCGACGTCTTCGACCCGCGGCAGAACATCTTCGCCGGGGCCCGCTACCTCCGCATGCTGGTCAACGAGTTCGACGGCCAGGTATCCCTGGCGGTGGCGGCGTACAACGCGGGAGCGGGGGCGGTGCGCCGGGCCGGAGGTATCCCGCCGATCCCGGAGACCCAGGGCTACGTCCCTGCGGTGCTGGCCGCCTACCGGGGCTACCGCGCGGCGTCGGAGCGACCCCGGAGGGAGACCCCGTGGTGAGGGCGTCCTGGCTGCGGGGTCTCCTGCCGCTGGTCGGCCTGTTCCTGGTGGGCTGCGGCAAGCCCGCCTTCACCCTGGGCGCTCGGGAGCGCTTCAACCTGTCTCCCACGGACATCCGTCGGCTCCAGCTCTACACCTCCGGCGAGAACATCCTTCGCCGGGAGGTCTCGGCCCAGGAGAGCGCCTCCTCGGACAAGGGGCTGGTGATCCGGGGCGGCACGGTGGTGGAGGAGGTCGTCATTCCCATGCGCACCCCCTGCGTCGCGCTCCGGGTGGAGGGCGATTTCATCCTGGTCGGGTTCTCCCGGGAGTCTCCGGCCCGCTCCCTCTGGTTCGGTGTCAAGAGCCGCACCGAGGACGTCACCCCCCACGAGGAGCGCCGCTTCGAACTCGTCCACCTGGAGAACACCTTCGACGAGCCTCCTCCCTTCGAGCCTCGCTACGCTAAGGGATACCTGTTGAGCTACAACGGCCAGCAGTTCCAGCTTGCCGACGGCAAGATGTGGGACGTTCACCTGCTCTACGACGAGGGGAGCCACATCCAGAAGCGCGTCGTGGAGACCCCGCCCGGCTGGAAACAAGCGCCGTGAGCGGGAGATGGGGGTAATTTCTTACCCTTCTTGGCCTCCTCGGCGGCGTCCTTCGCGGCGTCCTTGTCGCGCTTCTCTTTCTGCTCCTTGTCGCGGGCCTCGATGCGGGCCTTGACCTCGCCGTATTTCTTCTCGAGGTCGAGCCAGCGGTCGACGGCCTTCTGGCGCTCGCCGGGGGTATTGGGGTAGCCGGTGATCTTGGGGTTATCGGCGATGACCTTGCCGTAGTCCTGCCAGGCGGACTTGCTCTCTTCCAGCTTGCGCTGGCGCTCGCGGAGGTCGGCGAGGGCGAAGCGGACCTTGCTCTGGGTGAGGGGGTCGCGAGCGGCGACGCGCAGGGCGTTTTGCCAGGAGGCTTCCGCCTCGGTGAGGTCGCCCTTGAGGAGCTGGGCGGCGCCGAGGAAGTAGTGGCCGTGGGGGTTCTTGTCGTCCTCGGCGATGGCGCTGCGGTAGGCGTCGACGGCGCCGGCGAAGTCGCGGGCGGCGATCAGTTTGTGCCCCTTGATGAGCTTCTCGGTGTAGGGCGTGATGCCCCGGACGCCGCCGGCGTCGTCCTTCTTCTCCTTGGCGTCCTTCTTGGCGGCGCTATCGTCGCCCTTCTTCTTGGGCTTGTCGTCGGCGGAGGCCACGCTCACCCAGGCCAGCGCGAGCGTCAGGGGGAAGATCCACAGCTTCGAGAGGCGCATCCCCCACGTTTACCACAGCGACCGGGGAAGGGAACCCCCGCGGGGGAGCCCCGCCCGTGGCAAGATGCGGGGCGATGGCGCTGACCTCCGCGAGCCCGCGTCCCTTCCCCTGGTCCTCGTTGCCCCGGCGCTCTCGCCTCTCGGTGTACGCCGCCCACCAGGCCCGGGCCTCGCTGCTTCCGCTCCTCGACGCCGCCCGGGTCGCCGCGGAGGCGTCGGCGCTGCTGCGGCAGCCGGTGGAGCTCGTCGCCGGGGAGATCTCCGCCGAGCCGTTCCTCCCCGGGGAGCGCCGCGTCTCCCTGGAATTTCAGGGCACCGGCGTCCGCTGCTGGGTCGAGGCGGAGGCGGCGCTCAAGGTCCGGGCGGTGGAGGCGGCGCTGGGGCTGGGGCCGGGGCTGCTCGATCCGGCGCGGAAGGCGGCGCCGGAGGTGGAAGGGGCCTGGGCGGCGATCCTGGTCGCGGTGGCTCGGCGCTGCGCCCT
>CAZSDX010000797.1:0-2509 GCA_964605685.1 uncultured Polyangiaceae bacterium | reverse complement strand
GGAGGTCCCGGGCGGGGCGGGACACCCGCGACCGGCTACTCACACAGGCTCCTAGATTCTCCCCAAGCCATCACGCTGACGGACAGCTCGAACAGCTCGGGACCCGGGTTCGACAGTGCCGATCACACGTCTCAATAGAAGAGCCCGCAACCGCGGGCTTTGAAGACCGAAGGGTAGTAACGGGCGTGTGACTACAAGGCCGCTGGGGTGCTTGCGGTGTGTACCTTCGGCGGTTCCGGCACCTTCAGTGCTGTGAACAGCTGCGCCTGGAACGGCCGCGTCTCCGAACGTAGCTGGAACGTGCCGGCCGCCCCTCCGAGGGTGCCGAGATGCATACGGTCCAACTCCCGCCGCATACGGTCCCACGTGGGGGCGTCCTTCATCGCGATCTCGGCGCGGTGCTCCGCCACCCGGATCAGGAGCAGGGCCATCCAGCAGATCACAACGTGGGCACGGATTCGCCGCGACAGGCGATGGTGCATCGGACGCAGCTGCAGCGTCTGTTTCAGGGAGCGGAAGGCGGACTCGACCTCGAGCAGTTGCTTGTAGCCGAGCGCCACATCGGCGGCGGCCAGCGTGTCGTCCGAGGTGCGGAGCAGGTACTTGCCATCCAGCCGCTCCATCGCCTTCACCTTCTCGCGATCAATCCTGGGCAGACCGTCCTTGCCCTGCTTCAGGAACGGTCCGTAAGTCGTATGCGTGAGCAGACGGCAGGCGTCCTTGCCGTGGCCGCCTCCCTCTGGACTGCGGAGCCGCTCGAGCTCGGCCTTCAGACGCTCGAGCAGCTGCTCCCGCTCCTGCCGGTCCCTCGCCTCCTGCTGAGGGTTGCGCACCATGATGTACCGAATCCTGGCCTCACCGTCTCCGACCACGACCTCTTTGACCTCGACATTGTCTCGGACCTTCTGGTAGCGGCCGGGACGCGCCAGGGCGGCCTCGACGGCCTCCTTGCCGGATTGCATGCGCTCACCGACGATGTAGTGCCCGCCGGCCCGCTGCAGCTCCCGCAGGTTCTCCTCGGACATGAAGCCGCGATCCAGGACCGTCACGACGCGCCCGAGACGCCAGCCGATGAGGTCACGCTTCACCTCCTGAACGCGCGCCACGTCGGCAGCATTCCCCGGCCACACCCAGCATCGGATGGGGATCCCCTCCCGCGTGACGGCGAGCCCGATCACGACCTGAGCCAGGTCAGGGCGATGGTCCTTCGAGTGGCCTCGCCGCCGGAGGACGTAGTCCTCGTCCTCGCCGTCCGGTTGGTCCTCGCCATCGATCTCGAAGTACGAGCTCGTGGTGTCGAAGAAGAGCAGGTCCACCTCCAGGTTGAGCAGGTCGGCGACCGAGTAGTAGATCTCCCGTTGAACCTCCTCTTCGGCGTCGTGGATGAGGTCCATGGCGCGATACAGCTGGTGGACCGGGACGTCCTGCAGACCGGGCAGGGCGACGTCCTCGCGCACCCACTCTTCCACGGCCAGCTTGCTGCCGGGTGCGAGTGCCCGGTTCGCCACCATCGCGAATAGCGCCCGTTCTACGGGCATCTGGAACGCTCGACCGGCGGCGACCTTCTCGACGGCACGCCCCAGGCCAAGCTCGCTCCAGAGGTGCTGCAGGACCCAGGCTCCACCCAAGGGTCGGGAGTCCAGCAGGCGCACCTCATCACCGTGTGCCCGCGCTGCCTGACGCTGCAGGCCATCATCTGGCGAGAGGTAGCGCTCTACGCTCCGCACCAGGCGCTTCAGCGCCTCGACATCTACCTCGTCGTCGCGGCCGAGTGACTTCAAGATTTCAGCCTTGGGCTGGCCAGTAGCCGGGTCCCGGTAGTTGTGGGCGAGCTGGACATACCGCACCGAAGTGCCATCCTTCCGCGTTCTCTGCACAGTCCGGACATACATATTCTACGAGCCTTCGCGCTCTGCCCTGAAAATCCTTCATGGAAGCCTGCATGCGTGTGCCTACGCCTTTTCGCGATTTTGCCTCCCGCCCCGAGGCGCAAAGGCCGCAGAATCGAGAAAGTCGATCAGGACGAGTGTCCACTTTAGAGCCTCAACTGTCGAACGCGGGCGGGACAGAGCTCAACAAAAGGAGAAGGCCTGGAGCGAACTCCAAGCCTTCGATTTGAATCCCGGCGGCGACCTACTCTCCCACCCCGTCGCCAGGGCAGTACCATCGGCGCTGGAGGGCTTAACTTCCGTGTTCGGTATGGGAACGGGTGTGGCCCCTCCGCCAATGCCACCGGGAAATATGAACTTGTCCACACATCGGGCACACAATGCACCCACACGAAGAGGCCATTGGAAGCAGAAGCAACTCGCCGCAAGCCACGAGCCTGGCTCACCGGACCCAGACACGAAGCAAACTGTGTTGAAGTCCTCGACTGATTAGTACCGGTTAGCTTCACCCGTTGCCGAGCTTCCACCTCCGGCCTATCAACCTGGTGGTCTTCCAGGAGTCTTACCCGCTCGCGCGGTGGGAGACCTCATCTTGGGGGGGGCTTCACGCTTAGATGCTT
>CAZSDX010000796.1:0-2513 GCA_964605685.1 uncultured Polyangiaceae bacterium | reverse complement strand
TGCCCCCGCGCCGCCTCCGCCCTGCCCTGCGGCGGTGCCGCCGCCCCCGCCGATGCCTGCGATGCCGCCGGTTCCCCCTGCCGTGCCGGGGGAGGAGGTCGGGGGAGGTTCGTCCTCCCCGCAGGCGAGGAAGGCGACCAGGGCGAGAGGGAAGAAGATCGAGGAAGCTTTCATCGCCCAAGGATAGACCATTCCGGCTTGCCGGCGGGGGCGAGATCCGGCAAGGGCCCGGGGTGATGCGACACCTGCTGGGGATCGAAGAACTCGACGCGGACAAGGCGCTCGCGCTGCTGGAGCGGGCGGAACACCACGGGCGAGCGGCCCGCGCCGGGGAGCCCCCCCCGGGGAGCCTGCGGGGGAAGACGGTGGTGCAGCTCTTCTTCGAGGCGTCAACGCGGACCCGGGCCTCCTTCGAGGCCGCCGCCAAGCGGCTGGGCGCGGACGTGATCAACCTCAGCCCGTCGACCAGCAGCGTCACCAAGGGAGAGACGCTGCTGGACACGGCCCGGAACCTGGAGGCGATGCGGCCCCACGCGCTGGTGTTGCGCCACCCCACCTCCGGAGCGCCTCACTTCCTGGCCCGGCACCTGCGGACCTCGATCCTCAACGCCGGGGACGGCGCCCACGAGCACCCGACCCAGGCGCTGCTGGACGCCTACACGATCCGGCAGCGGCTGGGGCGCATCGCGGGGGTCCGGGTGGCGATCTGTGGAGATATTTCCCACAGCCGGGTGGCGCGCTCGAACGCGCTGCTGCTGGGGAAGCTGGGGGCGGAGGTGCGGGTCGCGGGCCCCCGGACCTTGCTACCGCCGCGCTTCGGGGAGGCGTTCGGCGTGCAGGTGTTCGACCGGCTGGAGCCGGCGCTGGAGGGGGCCGACGTGGTGATGGCGCTTCGGGTCCAGCGGGAGCGGCTGGTGGGCTCGCTGCTGCCGTCGACGCGGGATTACAGCCGGTCCTTCGGGATCACCCGGGCCAGGATGAAGCTCGCGAGGCCCGGCGCGGTGGTGATGCACCCCGGGCCGATCAACCGAGGAGTGGAGCTGGAGGGGGCGCTGGCGGACGCCCCGGAGAGCCTGGTGCTGGAGCAGGTGGAGGCCGGGGTCGCGGTGCGCGCCGCGGTGCTGGAGGCGCTGGAGAGCTTAGCTCTGCCCGACGCGAGGACGTGGTAAGAGGCGCTCGCCTTGGACGTCCTCGTTGATCTCACCCCCCTCGACACCACCTCGCGCCTCCGCGGGATCGGCCACTACGTCGCCTACCTTGGCGCGGCGATGGCGGCGCTCACACCGTCGGAGCGTCAGGGCCTCGACATCCGCGGGCTCGTGGGCCTGAGCGGCGACGTGGTGGGTCCCCTCGACTGGAGCGGCTCGGAGCCCATGCCCTACCCCGCGGGCCACGCCATGCGCTACATCTGGGATCGCCGCTTCAAGCTGACCGCCTCGCTGCTGCGGTTGCGGCCCCGGCCCCGGCTGCTCCACGTCACCCAGAACCTGGGGACTCCCCGGGGCGCCTTCGTCCCCCGGGTGATCACCTGCCACGACATGATCCGGCTGGTGCTCCACGAGCAGTACGTGAACGCCACCCGGGCCTACCTGGAGGCCTTCCGTCTGGCGGAGCTGGCCCGCTTCTCCCTCGCCCGCCGGGTCATCGCCGTCTCCCGGTACACCGCCGACGACCTGATGCGTGTCCTGGGTGTCCCGGCGTCTCGCATCGACGTGGTGCATCACGGGGTCGATACGGAGCGCTTTCGACCGCCAGCTTCCCCCGACGAGGAGGCGCTCCACCGGGAGCAGCGCAGCGCCCTCGGCGTCGACCGTCGCCCTTACTTCCTCTACGTGGGGGCCACGGATCCCAGAAAAAAGGCGGACCTCCTCGTGTCGGCCTTCGCCCGCGCCCGCATCCCGGACGTCGACCTGGTCTTCGCCGGGTGGCTCACCGAGGCGGAGCAGCAGCCGCTCCGGGACATCTGGCGGGCCGAGGGAGGGCTCACCCCGCTCCGCTTCCTCGGCTTCGTGAAGGACGAGCACATGGCCGCGCTGATGCACGGCGCCCTCGGGCTGATCTTTCCCTCGATCTACGAGGGCTTCGGCATGCCGGTGCTGGAGGCCATGGCCGCCGGGTGCCCCGTGGTGACCACCTCCGCCACCTGCCTCGGGGAAGTGGCCGGCGACGCCGCGCTCCTGGTCCCGGGGAACGACCTCCCGGCCCTCCAGGACGCCCTCGTGCGCCTGGCCTCCGCCGGCGCCCTGCGCGCCCTGCCCCCCGAGGCGGGCCTCGCCCGAGCTCGGCGCTTCACCTGGCGCGACACCGCCCTCGGTACCGTTGACTCCTACGCCAGGGCGCTGCGCGCCTGAGCGTCGCCTCGCTGGCGAGGTCCGGCTCGCCGTGGAAGGATCCCGCCGTGCCTCCTCGCCGCGCCGCCGGGGTCGTCGCCTCCCTCCTCGCCCTCGCGGGCTGTGACCGTCGGCTCCCTCCTCAACCTCCCCCGGATCTCGGCGCCCACGCCGCCGCCCCGA
>CAZSDX010000795.1:0-2516 GCA_964605685.1 uncultured Polyangiaceae bacterium | reverse complement strand
GTTCGTGCCGGTGCCGCCGCCGCCGCCGCCGCCCCGCTACCAGGCGAAGGCGCCCTTCGTGGTCGTGGCCCGGGCCGAGCCGGGGGTCGAATTGCAGCCCCTCGCCGGCGCGCGTGGGGTCCTGGTGGCGGCGATCTCCCGGGAGCAAGGGGTGGTGCGCTTCGCCTCCGTCGAGGGGGATCAAGCCCGGCTCGTGCCCGGGATGAGCTGGAATTTTCTCCCCGAGGAGGCCGATGGATCCCGCGACTTCCAGGGGATCGTCGAGGGGGACGAGGGGACCCGGTGGATCACCAGCTTCGCCGCAGGGGCGGAGGGGATTCGTTTTGAGTTCTGGCGGTATGCGGGGCAAGGGTGGTCCCGGGCAGGCGCGGTGGAGCCAGGGGAGTCGGGGCTGATGACCGCGATGATCCCCTGGGGGGAGCGGCTGCTGGTGGCCTCCCACGGGAGCGCGTCGATGACGCCACACTTCCAGGTGCTGGGCCCCGGCAAGGAGCGCAAGGTGCCGGTGTTCACCGGGTTCAAGAAGCACCCCCACGGGTGCCTGAGCCACATCACCTCGGTGATCGCGGGGCGGGCGTGGGCGTCCGGGGAGGTGCTGGTGGTGGGGACATCCTGCTGGATCCCGGTGCTCCAGATCGAGCGCTGGGCGCCCGGACAGACGAGGTCCGAGGCCCGGGAGGTGAAGGCCGTCACCCTGCAGGATCCGACGGTGGTGAAGATCCTGTCGCCGGACGAGATCGTGCTCGATATCGTCACCGTCGAGCCCTCCCCGCCGGAAGATAACCTCTTCCGGGTGCGCCTGGTCCGCAAGAACGGAGCCTGGAAGATCACGGAGAAGACCCCGCGCCCCCTGCCGATCCGGGAGGAGCCGGTGGCCTTGCTCGATGCCACCGACGCGCGGTTGATCCAGACCTGGGAGATCGGCGGCGAGGAGTACCTGACCGTGCAATTTCCGAAGGAAGGCGTCCCCATCGAGCACGTCCTGCTGCGGCGCTCCCCGGTGCAGACGCCGGTCACGTTCTGAGCGGCGCTCGCGAGGCGAGCGGGTAATGCTGAACTGGACAGCCTTCCTCCGTCCGGGGATACAGAGGTCGCCATGGACTCCAGGATGATCGTGCTCTGTCTGGTCTTTGTTGCCGGGACGCTGCCGCTCTGGGTGGCGCTCTTCCTGATCTTCGGGTTCGCTCCAGGACGGATGATGAGGGCACGAGCCGAGGTGATCTCCGCCCGGACCGAGTGGGACGCGGAGCTGAACAAGCTCCGGGTGCTGGTCAAGTATCGCTTCCAGTCCCTCAACGGCGAGATGGTCACCGAGAACCAGGTCGGGGTGAGCCAGGAGGACCGGGTGACGCTCGGGCACGGCCCGCTCAAGGGGTACCGCGTCGGCGGGTGGAACATCGCCGTCTACGATCTCACCGACCCCCGCAAGGGTCGGCTCTACCCCGACCAGCTTCGCCCCGGCCTGGCGCTGCTGTTCGCCTGCTTGGCGGTCGGCGGCGGCGGCGTCTGGTACGTCCTCTCCTGAGGGAGCAGCCTGCCGCGATGGCCCCGCCGCTCACCACAGGCGCGTCGGCGAGGCCAGGTCGGTCCAGCGCCAGAGCTCCTTGAACGCCGCGCAGCGCCCTGGTTCGTCCGGGCAAAGGAGCGAGCGCCCCGCCTCCAGCTCCTCGCGCAGCTTCTCCCCGCTCACCCCCCACGCCCGGGCGCAGGCCACGTTCCGCGCCGCCGCCCCCAGCACCAGCGCCGGCTTCGGCGAGGGAAGCACCACCACCGGCGGAGGGCCCGGGCACGCATGCCGGTGCTCCGAGCGGGCCGCGTCGTCCGTGAGGGTGAAGTCTCCTCCCCGGAGCGACCGCGCCAGCCACCCGTGCCCCGCCAGCACCGCCGCCGCCCCCACCGCCCCCCAGGGCAGCGGCACCGTCCCCCGGGACGGCCCCTCCACCCGCAGATCGGGCCGCCCGTCTCCGTCCTCGTCCCCCACCGCCAGGGGTCCGTTCTCCCCCGCCACCCGCCGCGCCGGCTCGTACAGCTCCGTCCGTCCTCCATGGAACGTCCATACCTCCGCGCGCTCCTCGGCGACCTCGGCCTCCCGCCCGCAGGCGAGGAAGGCCCGGGAGCGGCGGAGGAACAGCTCCAGCTCGCCGTCCCCGTCCCAGTCGTAGACGAAAGCGTGGACGATGCGGAGCGGGTGGCCGCCCGCCAGATCCTGGAGGATGGGCCCCGCGCTGACCTCGCCGGACGGGGCGACGTGGACGACGCGCCAGCGGACCAGGGCGCAGCTCCCGCCCTTGCAGGGGGTCGGGCTGGCCCCTTCGACGGCGAGGGCCCAGGGGGTGCGGTCGAGGCAGCCGCGGGGGGTGCGGGTGAGGTCCGGGACCGGGTCTCCTTGCAGCTCCTCGCTGGCGGCCAGGGCGCGGTCGATGGCCTGGCGGGAGGCCGCCTCGATCTCCTTGCAGGCGCGCTCGGCGGCGGGGGTGCGCAGAAAAGCCGGGAGCGGCAGGGCGGCGGTGGGTGGG
>CAZSDX010000794.1:0-2527 GCA_964605685.1 uncultured Polyangiaceae bacterium | reverse complement strand
GTTGAAGAGGACGGCGGTGGGGCGGAGGGCCTCTCCGCTGGCGAAGCCCGGCCGACCCGCGGTCGCCCCCGCCTGGCGTCCGAGGAAGGCGGCGAGGTGGCGGGTGATGGCGGCGTCGGAGGCGTAGGGGAGCCCGAGGGTGGTGAGGGCGGCGCGGGCCCGGCCCACCGGGCGGGCGTCGGCGTTCACCCGGGGGAAGAAGCCGTCGACCAGGATTTTCTCCAGTTCCTCGCGCTTCAGCTCGGTCCGGATGGCGCCGCCGAGGAGCTTGCTCCCGCGCCCCGGGATCACCACCGACGCCTCGGCCAGGGATGGGCTAGCAAAGAGCTGCTCCTTGGCGGCGCGGCAGGCGTGGATGAGGGCGCTGGTCTGCCAGGCGTCCAGGTCCTTGCCCTCGGCCTTGAGCCGCTGGCGGAGCGCGTAGGCCAGGGCGAGGTCCATGTTGTCGCCGCCCAGCAGGATGTGGTCTCCGACGGCGATCCGCTCCAGCCCCAGCGAGCCTTCCTGATCGACGACGGCGATGGCGGAAAAATCGCTGGTGCCACCGCCGATGTCGACCACCAGCAGGAGGTCGCCGGGGTGGAGCGCCTTGCGCCAGCCGCTTCCGGCGCGGTCCAGCCAGGCGTAGAGGGCCGCCTGGGGTTCTTCGAGGAGGGTGATGTTCTCCAGCCCTGCGGCGTAGGCGGCCTCCACCGTCAGCTCCCGGGCCACCGCGTCGAAGGAGGCGGGCACCGTCAGCACGATCTCCTGGTGGCGGAGCGCCAGCGCCTCGTCGCCCCGGGCGAGGGCGTGGTCCCAGGCTTCGGCCAGGTGCTCGAGGTAGCGGAACGAAGCCTCCACCGGGGACACCCGCTCGACCTCCGAGGAGCCCGCCGGGAGCACCGCCGAGCGCCGGTCGACGGAGGGGTGACAGAGCCAGCTCTTGGCGCTGGACACCAGCCTTCCGGGGGCCTCCGCCCCGCGGGTCCGGGCGTGGACGCCGACGACGTGGGTGCGCTGGGGGTCCCAGGGGAGCGCCTGGGGGCCCTCGCTCTCGTGGGGCAGGTAAAGGAACGACGGGAGCAGCTCCCGCGGCTCGACGGTGCCCCGGGCGACGAGCTGGGGCACCGCGAAGACCCGGGGCGAGGGAGGTTGCGCGGGGTCGCTCTGCAGGTCGAGGTAGGCGAGGGCCGTGTGGGTGGTGCCCAGGTCGATGCCGACGACGTGACGGGGGGAGCTCAAGGGAAAACCTCGGGAAAACCTTAGCAGCAGGGGCCAGGTCGGGGGGCAGGAATCGGGGCGATGGGACGCGCACCCAAACCCAGTTCAGCAGATGAACCCCAATGCGCAGCACTTGTCGTTCTTGCACCAGACGGCGGTACCGCAGTCGGCCCCATCGGGCATCTTTTCACACGCACCACTCCCATTGCAGTTGTCCTTTGATTTGCAGCCGTTATTCTCCTCCTTGCAGGCGTTCTTCGGATCCTGCCCCCCCGGGACGTTCACGCACGCCGTTCCCTCCTCGTTGATGAGCTGGCACCCGAGACAGGAGACCTCGGCGCAGATCTTGTTGTTCTTCTCGCTGAGCTCGCAGAACCCGGAGGCGCACTGACCTCCGTTGCTGCAAGCGGCCTTGATCGGGAGCCCGCAGCCCAGGCCATCCTTCTTGCAGACGGTCCCCGGGAGGCACAGCTGCGACTCTCCCGGGGTGCAGGAGGTCGCGCAGACCGGGGCGTTGGCCTCGCAGCTCAGGTTGTTGGCGCAACCGATGTCGGTCTTTTTACACCCCGAGCTGGGGTCGCAGGAGACCTGGGTCGCTTTCCCGAGGAAGGCATCGCAGGTTGGCGTGCCGCAGTTGATGTCGAAGTGGCTGATCGTTCCGGTCTTGGGGTCGCAAAAATCTTCGGTGCAGGCGTTGTCGTCGTCGTCTTCCACAGGGACGCCGGGGGAGCAGAGCCCCTTCCCGTCGCAGGTCTCCTTGCCGTTGCACAGGTCGCCGTCGTCGCAGCTTTCCCCGACCGCCACGGGGGTCACCTGGCACTTTCCCTTGGCGCAGGATGCCTTGGCGCAGGGGCCCGGGTCGGGACAATCCTGGTCCTTCTTGCAGGTCGCGCAGCCGCTGATGGGGAGGTGGGTGACCGTGCCCGTGGTCGGCTCGCAGACGTCGTTGGTGCAGGGATTGCTGTCGTCGATCTCCGGGGCCGGGGTCGGAATGGCCTGGCCGTTGCCGTCGCAGGCGCAGGTGCCGTTGCATTTGTCCAGGTCGCTGTCGCAGGAGACCCCCTTGCCGTACAGCGTGGTGACGCAGGTGCCCTCGACGCAGGCGACCTTGGCGCACTTGCTCTGGGCTCCGCAGTCTTCCTCCTTGGTGCAAAGCACCGGCGAGGAGCCGCCCTGGCCGCTGGCCCCCGCGTCGCCCCCCTGCCCGCCATCGCCGCTGGATCCGCCATCCCCTGCGTCGCCGCCGCTCCCTGCCTCCTCGCCGCCTGCGCCGCCATCGCCCGCGCCGCCGCGCCGCCCGCATTGTTGAACCCCATGCGCTTGCTCA
>CAZSDX010000793.1:0-2535 GCA_964605685.1 uncultured Polyangiaceae bacterium | reverse complement strand
AGGGCAAGGCGCGGCGCGGCGACGCGGCGCGGCGCGGCACGGTGAGCAGACCCCCCAGCGCGAGCACGGAGGCGGCCAGCGCGATGCGCCGGAGCGATGCCACGGTGCGCCATCGTCGAGGAGCGATCACCCGGGGGTGATGGTCCCACGGACAGGGCGCCATGGCCAGGCGCGAAGGGGGCTTTTTCCGGGAGAAGCGTGGTATAGGCGAGCGGTGAGCAAGTTCCTGATCCCGAGCCACCGAGGACGCCCCGGCAACGACCCCATCTTCGCGCTGAGCAAGATGGCGGCGGATCGCAAGAAGCAAGGGGGCGACGTGATCAACGCGACGCTCGGTGCGCTCCTCGACGACGAGGGGCGCCTGTTCACGCTGCCGACGGCGGTGCGGGCGCTCCACGAGGTGTCCGCGGAGCAGATCGCGGCCTACGCGCCCATCGGCGGCGCGGCGCCGTTCCTGGAGGCGATTCGGCAGGAGGTGAGCGGCGGGCGGGCGAGCCTCCAGGAGCGCTCCGTGGTGGTGGCGACCCCCGGGGGCACCGGCGCCCTGCGCCACGCCATCACCGCCTTCGTGGACGAGGGGAAGGCCCTGCTCACCTCGTCTTTCTACTGGGGGCCTTACGCCACCATCGCCAGCGAGCACGACCGACAGGTACGTACCTTTGCCATGTTCAACGAGGCCGGCGCCTTCGATACGGCCTCGCTGGAGGCGTCGCTCCGCAGGCTGCTCCAGGAGCAGGGGAGCGCCCTGCTGCTGCTCAACGACCCCTGCCATAACCCTACCGGCTACTCCATGAGCGAGGAGGACTGGGGGCAGGTGCGGGGCATCCTTGATCGCTGCGCGGACCTGGGCTCCATCTCCGTGGTGCTCGACAGCGCCTACGCGGCCTTCAGCGAGGGGGCCATCGAGCGGCCGATCCGGGCGCTGGAGAGCGTGTCCGACCGGGTGCTGGTGGGCTTCTGCTGGAGCGCGTCCAAGACCTTCCTTCTCTACGGGCAGCGCGTCGGGGCGCTGATGCTGGTGCCGCCGGACAGGGCGGACGTCCCGGACCTGGAGGCGGCGATGCTCTACGCCAGCCGCGGCACCTGGTCCAACTGCAACCACGCGGGACAGCTCGCCGCGGGCAGGCTGCTGAGCGATCCGCAGCTCCGGCCCCAGGTGGACGCGGAGCGGGCCCAGGCCACGAGGCTGCTGGACGCCCGGGTCGCCGCCTGGAACCGGGAGGCTCGTCCCCGGGGGCTCCGCTACCCCCGCTACGACGGCGGCTTCTTCGTCACCGTCATGTCGTCGGACCCGCAGGCCCAGGCCGCGGCGCTCCGGGAGCGGGACATCTTCGTGGTCCCCATGGCCGGGTCGCTCCGGGTCGCGCTCTGCTCGGTCCCCACCGCCCAGGTCGCCCGCCTGGTCGCTGCCATGGGCGAGATCGTCCGGTAACACGAACACGATGGCCTGTATGGGCGCGGTGTTCCGCTTCCCATCGCCCGGATCACCGCCGCCAGTCCGGCTCCCAGATCGCCCGGAAGTGCGCCCGCACCGCGGGCCCCGCGTCCCTCACCCCCGCGGGCAGCCGCAGCGCCGGCACCGTCAGCGCTGCCCTTGAGCAAACAGGTAAGGGCTTGAAGCCGAGCGCCTTCAGGATCCGCCTGGTGCTGTCGCGGGCGTCGCGGAATTCCGTCAAATCCAGGGGGCATCGATCCGGGTGGTAGCGCGCTTGCTGGGACAGGTCTTCCAGGATCCGGTAGTCGCCCTTGATGCTGGCAAGTTCGGGCAGGTTGTTCACCCACGTTCGCCGATCGTCGTGGTTGCCGGGGCGCTTGCCGAGGGATGTCAGGGTGTGATCTACGGCGTGTAGCGCTGCGTAGAAGAAGATCACAGCGCGCCACGAGAAGCCGGGGTGCTCGGTATCCAGCTCGCCACCCTTTTTCGCGATTTTGTAGTACTCCATCGCAAGCTGTTCATGCGTCACGGGTGAAGCTCGATGCGCTCGTAGCCCTTCTCTTGCAATCCTTCAACGTTCTGGCTGGTGAACATGCTGATCAGCCTGTGAGGCTCTCCGGGGGTCAGCTCGTTCTGTACCTGCACCGCAGCGGCGTGGCACCGGTCCACGATGGACCGTTCCCGAACAGGTCCGAAGAAGAAAAGCTCTCGCAGGTCGGGAGACAGGTAGATCGCCGAGACACCCTCGATCTGGGCGACCAGCTCGCGTAGACGCCGCTTGAAAGCCTCGTGCAAGGTCGCTCCCGGGCGTCGTCGTAGCTCGGCCGCCAGGGCTGCCGTCATCTCGGGCGACTGAAGGGTCTGGGCCAGCGCCGCGCGCTGCTCGTCCGTGGCCCCCTGCAGGAGGGTCACGAGGGGGACAGGTAGCAGGGCAGGTAGCGGAATCGCAGGTTGAGCCATGGCTGTTCCTTCGTCCTTTCTACCATCTATCAAAGCTCCGTGCCGCCATGGTCGTCGCCGTCATCAGCGCCGTCCTGCTCCAAAAATCACCGCCGCCAGTCCGGCTCCCAGATCGCCCGGAAGTGCGCCCGCACCGCGGG
>CAZSDX010000792.1:0-2537 GCA_964605685.1 uncultured Polyangiaceae bacterium | reverse complement strand
TGGCCTGCGCCGCCCCCCCCCGCGCCGGCGTCGCCCCCTGCGCCGCCCTCGCCCGCCCCGCCTGCTCCTGCCTGGGTGGAACCCGCGGAGCCTGCGGAGCCCGCGGTACTGGTGGTGCGCTGGCCGAGGGAGCTCTGCGAGGAATCACCGCATCCTGCCCCGAGGCACGGGCCGAGGAAGAGGAGAGCGAGCCAGGGTTGGCGGAGGCGCGTCATGGACGGAAGGGTAGCCGCCGCCGCCCGGGAGGTCCACGAGGCTCCGGGGAAGATCAGAACACGACGCGGGTCTTGATGGAGGTCGACAGGGCGTTCATGTCCTCGCAGACGGCGTCGGAGATCTCCTGGTTGAGATCCATGATGAGGTAGCCGATGTCCGGGTCGGTGGCGAGGATCTGGCCCTGGATGTTGGCGCCGCGGTCGGAGACGATCCGGTTGATGTCGCGGAGCACGCCGGGCACGTTCCGGTGGACGTTCATGATCCGGTGGGTGTTGGCGACGCGGGGCACCTCGACCTGAGGGAAGTTCACGGCGCTGGTGGTGGTCCCGGAGCGGGCGAAGCGCAGGAGGCTGGTGGCCACCTCGCGTCCGATGGCCGCCTGAGCCTCGGCGGTGGAGCCGCCGATGTGCGGCGTGAGGATCACGTTGGGCAGGCCGCAGAGCGGGCTCTGGAAGCCCTCGCCGTTGGACTCCGGCTCCTCCGGGTACACGTCGACGGCGGCGCCGGCCAGGTGGCCGCTGCGGAGCGCGTCCGCCAGGTCGGCGATCACCACCACGGTGCCGCGGCTGGCGTTGAGCAGGTAGCTGCCCTTGCGCATCTTCGCCAGCTCGGCGGCGCCGATCATGTTCTTGGTCTGAGGCGTCTCGGGGACGTGGAGGGTGACGTAATCCGACTCGGCCAGCAGCGCGTCGAGGTCCGGGCAGGAGCGGTTGTTGCCCATGGGGAGCTTGGTCTGGATGTCGTAGAAGATGACCCGCATCCCCATCGCCTCGGCCAGCACCCCGAGCTGGCTGCCGATGTGCCCATAGCCCACGATCCCCAGCGTCTTGCCCCGGATCTCGTAGCAGCTCGTGGCGGTCTTCTTCCAGTTCCCCGCGTGGACCTCCCGGCTGCGGTCGCCGAGCTGGCGTGCCAGCATGATGATCTCCGCGATGATCAGCTCGGCCACGCTCCGGGTGTTGCTGAACGGCGCGTTGAACACCGGGATACCGCGGTGGTTCGCGGTCACCAGGTCCACCTGGTTGGTGCCGATGCAGAAGCACCCCACGCTCAGCAGCCCGGGCGCCGCCTCCAGGATCTCACGGGTGACCTGGGTCTTGCTGCGGATCCCCAGGATGTGCACCCCCTGGAGCTTCTTCTTCAGCTCGTCCCCCTTGAGCGCCTGGCTCATCCCCTCGACCACGAACCCCTCCGCCCTCAGCATCTCGTGGGCGGTCGGGTGGATGTTCTCCAGAAGCAAGATCTTGATGGTTTCCGACATGGTTTCCGCTGCGGCTTAGCGCGTGGACCGCCCCCTGTCAGCTACCTGTTGCTCCTCCTGGCTCCCTTCTCCTCCGCGTCCGTCAGGCTTTTTTCCAAAAACACCTCCAGCGCACGCCGCTCCTCCGCCGTCAGCTCCAGGCGCCGCACGTCCGGATCCTGGTTCGCCACCGCCACCCCGCTCCCCTTCCCCCCTCCCTTGTCGTAGAAATCGATCACCTCCCGAAGCGTGGAGAACGACCCGTTGTGGAAGTACGGCGCCGTCCGGGCGATGTTCCGCAGCGTCGGCGTCTTGAAAGCATGCCGCTCTGCCTCCTGCCCCGTGACCGCCCCTCGCCCCGGGTCGGGGTCTATCTTGACACCTCCCTTCTTTTCCGGCACCCCGAGGACGGCGAAGATCGGGATCTGGAACATCGGCGGGCGGGCCCCGCCAAAGAGCGGGGGGAGGTGGCAGCGGGAGCAGCGCCCCTTGCCGACGAACACATCGAAGCCGAGGCGCTCCTGGTCGCCGAGGGCGCCGTCGTCTCCCTGGGCGAAGCGGTCGAGGGGCGAGGTCGCGGCGCCGAGGGAGTCGGTGTAGGCGGCGATGGCGGCGCTCACATCCGCGGCGGTGGGGGGGCGAGCGAGGAGAACCTGGAAGGCAGGGCCGTAGGGCTCTCCGCGGGCGACGCGCTCGATCTCCGCGGAGGAGAGGCCCATCTCGGCGCGGGTGTGGAGGACCGAAAGGGCCTGGTCCTCCGGGGCGACGAGGCGACCGTCCCAGCGCTGGGCGGCGCTGGCGAAGGCGTAGAGGAGGGTCGGGGTGTTGCGGGTGAGGGGCGCGGCGGGGTCGAGGGAGGGCGGGACGCGGAGCCGGTCGGTGAAGGCGTCCGCGGGGCGGTGGCAGTCGGCGCAGGAGCGGCGGTTCTGGTGGGAGAGGCGCCGCTCGGAGAAGAGGCGCTCGCCGAGGGCGACGCGGGCGTCGTCGAGGCGGACGCGGCGGGCAGGCATGGCGAGGGCAGAGAAGGCGGCCTTGCCCCGGGGCTCGTAGGCTTGCCGGAGGGAGAGGCCGCGGGCGCGGG
>CAZSDX010000791.1:0-2543 GCA_964605685.1 uncultured Polyangiaceae bacterium | reverse complement strand
GGCCCCTGCGCCCCTGGGGCAAGCAGGGCGCCGGCGGGGCGGCCCCTGTGGCCCCCAGCGCCACCGCGCCCACGCCGCCCCCCGCGGAGGGACCGGGGTACTTGACCTTCGATACCTACCCCTGGACGCGTGTGTCCGAGGGGGGGCGCGTCCTCGGGACCACCCCGCTCATCCGGGTCCCGCTCTCGCCGGGCCCCCATACGCTCACCCTGGAGAACCCCGAGCAGGGGATCCGCCAGTCGTATTCCGTCGTGATCAAATCAGGAGAAACGGTAAACCGGAGGCTAGGACTGAAATGATGAAAACGGTAGGGGTAGGGGTCGCCGCGCTCGCGGCGTTGTTCGCGCTCACGTTCCCGGGGTGCTCCTCGGAAGAAGACGACCAGAAAGCCGCCGCCGCGCCCAAGCAGGAGGCCCCCAAGCCCCTGGTCTTCGGCATGGCCATCGCGCTCACGGGGGATCTCAAGGGCTTCGGTCAACCCGGCCAGAACGCGGCAAAGGTCGCAGAGAGTCAGCTCAACGCCCTCGGCGGGATCCTCGGGCGCCCGGTGAAGTTCGAGATCGACGACGACCAGACCCAGGAGCAAGCCGCCATCGACGTGGTGACCCGCTTCGTCAACGAGAACGTGGCCGCCATCATCGGCCCCACCAGCAGCCCCCAGGCGCTCAAGACCCATCAGCTCGCCTTTGACAAGCAGATCCTGATGATCTCGGCCACCGCCAGCACCCCGGCCCTCACCGGCTGCCCCGAGGGACAGTCCACGGGCTGCTCCCAGCCCCTCCGGGATCGCTACTTCTTCCGCACCACGGCCTCCCACAAGCTCCAGGGCAAGACCATCGCCATCTTCGCCAACAAGGGCCCCACGCCGGAGCAATCCTGCAAGAAGATGGCGATGATCCACAACGACGACGGCTACGCCAACCCCATCGCCGCCGAGGTCGCCGCCCAGCTCACCAACACCTTCGGCGGCGAGATCGTCGCCGACATCAAGATCCCCCCCGCGGTCAAGGCCGACTACAAGGAGGAAGCCAAGCAGGTCGTCGACCTCAAGCCCGACTGCCAGCTCCTCGTGATGTTCCCCCCCGCCGGCATCCAGTACCTCAAGGATTTCAAGACCGAGCGCGAGGCCGATACCGCCCACGACTGGAGCAAGTTCTACACCATCGGCGCCAACGGGCTGAAGATCGGTAGCTTCCTCGTCGACGGTCGCCAGAACCCGGCGGACCCGAACTCCCCCACCATCGGCGAGGGGGCCTACCTCACCATCGCCGACACCAACCCCCCCACCAGCGAGTACCAGGCCTTCAAGAACATCTACACCCAGCAGTTCCCCCTCGAAGACCCCGCCGCGGACCTCCCCACCTACACCGCGAACATCTACGACGCCTGCATCCTGCCCGCCCTCGCCATCCAGCACGCCGGTACCGCCGACGATCGCGCCAAGATCCGCGACTCCCTCTACGCCGTCGCCCGGGGGCAGGACGCCAGCGCCAGCGCCTACGGCCCCGATCAGATCCCTGATCTGGTGGCCGCCATCAAGTCCGGGCGTGACGTCAACTACAAGGGCGCCTCCGGCCCCGTCGACTTCGACGACGGCGGCGATGTCCTCAACGACTTCGTCGTCTGGCGCGTCGAGAACGGCACCTTCAAGGAATTTTCCCGTGTGGGCGTCGACCAGCTCAAGTTAAAACACCCCCCATGAGGTACCTCCCCCTCGCCCTCCCCTGCGCCCTGCTCGCTTGCGCCGAGACCGAGAAGGTCGAGGCCCCCCCGACCTCCTGGGAGTACCAGATCAACTTCCTCTCCAAGGACGCCGCCATCTCCGCCGATACCATCGAGGTGACCATCTTCGACGCCTCCACACCCAACGCGGACTGCCAGCAGCTCGTCCAGAGGCGCCGTACCAAGCAGCAGCTCCCCGCCGCGTTCTCGGGGCCCACTTCCCTCTCCCTCTGCGACGCCCTTTCTTCCCCCTCCCCCACCGCGACCACCCCCTACGGCGACTACTCCGTCCTGGTCGTGGCCAAGCGTGGCTCCAAGGACTGGCTCATCGGCTGCCAGCTTCAGCAGGTCTCTGAGCAGGCCCCTGCCCTCCCCCTGCCCATCGGCCTCACCCCCTTCGACAACACCGTCCAGATCCAGCCAGCCCCTGGCTGCGCCTCCCTCTCCCAGTACTGCCAGGGGCAGTGCCAGCGGCCCTGAACTTCCCCTCGCCCCGGGCACAAGAACCAGAACGTCCTGCTTTCAACTTGAACGCCCCCTCGCGGGACGTGATACGTTCGGTTTCACCGTGATCTCCCGGGTTGTTGTGGCTGTCCTCCTGGGGCTCCTCGCCTCCTGCTCGCTGCCTGCGTACGTCTACGACGACGAGGCCTTCGCCCGGGCCAGCGCGGGTGGAGGCCCCCAGGATCCCGACGAAACCGGCGGTGAGGCCGGAACCACCAGCAGCGGCGGACAAGGCTCCGCTGGCGGCGCCGCAGGCAGCGGTGGCACCCTCCCCCAAGGCGGCGCGGGCGGCGGTGGCGGTGCGGGCGAGGGCGGCG
>CAZSDX010000790.1:0-2552 GCA_964605685.1 uncultured Polyangiaceae bacterium | reverse complement strand
GCCCGCCGCACCCGGCGCCTGGTGAACCCCCAGCTCTTGCTGGCCACCGTGCTCGCGGCGTGGGCCACCCTGGAGCCCCTGCGCCGGGTCAGCGCCGCGCTCGACGGGCTCTCCCCCGAGCGCGCCCTGTCCGGAGCCTTCCCCCCGGACCCCTTGCCTCTCGCCGGATCCACGCTCCTGGCCGCGGGCGGCCTGGCGGCGCTGGGGTTGTGGCGGCGCTGGCAGGAGTTCGAGCGGGGGTAGCGTCGGCGGGGCCCGATCTCCGGGGGGATGGCTCTCCCAGGACGCCGCGGCTCAAGGCGACAGCGCGCTCCGGAGCCCCGCGACGACGCGGGCGTTGACCCCGGGGATCGCCAGGAGCTGCTCGTCGGTGGCGCGGGCGATGTTCTCGATGGAGCCCAGGGCGTCCAGCAGGGCCTTGCGGGTCTTGGGACCCACCCCCGGGATCCCGTCCAGGGAGGAGCGGAGGCGGCGTGCTTTCCCTAGCTTTTCCCTGGCCTTGTTGGAAAAACGGTGCGCCTCGTCCCGGGCGCGGGCCAGGATCGCCAGCGCCGCCGTCTGGGGCCGCAGCAGGATGCCGTTCTTCTGCCCCGGCAAGAAGACGCGGTCCACCAGGGTCTCGCCGGCGGTGTTCTCCCGCTCTTTGGCGAGGCCGACGATGGGGAGTTGCTTCAACCCGAGCTCCTGCGCCGCCCGGAGCGCCACGCCGAGCTGCCCCCGCCCACCGTCCACCACCAGCAGGTCCGGGAGCGACCAGGGATCGCTGTCCTCCAGGGGAGCAAGCACGACGCCCTCCAGGGGGCGGGATTCCTCCTCGGCGGGGGGAGCCTCCGGGGTCTCCTCCACCGCCAGCTCCTCGACCCGCGCCTCCTCCGCCTCGGCGGTCGGCGCCGGCAGCGCGGCCAGCGCCCGGCGGAAGCGCCGCAGCAGCACCTCCTTCATGGCCCCGTAGTCGTCGCCTCCCTGCACCGTGCGCACGTGGAAGGTGCGGTAGCGCTTCTTGTCCGGGAGGGTATCCCGCAGGGCGACGATGGCGCCCACCGTGTCCTGGCCGCCCAGGTGGGAGATGTCGATGCACTCGATCCTGCGGGGCAGCGCCGGGAGGCGGAGCTTTTGCTGGAGCTGGGAGAGCCGCGCCGCCACGTCGTCGCTGGCCCGCTTCTTCTCCCGGAAGGCGTGGGCCGCGTTCTCCGCCGCCAGCTCGGCGAGCTGCTTGCGGTCGCCCCGCTGGGGGCAGACGACCTTCACCTTGCGGCCCTTGCGCTCCGACAGCCACTCGGCCACCCCGTCGGCGCCCTCGGGGGCCACCGGCACCACGACCTCGTGAGGCAGCAGCATCGCCGCCTCCTGCTCCGTGGTCCCTTCGAGGAGGTCGTCGTAGTACTGGCGCAGCAGCCCGCCGATGACCTCGCCGTCGTCCACCTCGACTCCTCGTAGCGAGAAGGTCGCCGTGTCGGCGACCCGGCCCCGGCGCACGTACATCATGGCCAGCTCCACCAGATCGCCCTCCCGGTAGAGCCCCACCACGTCCTGATCGACGTCCTTGTCCCCCACGAGGCGCTGCGTCTCCTGGATGTCTCGCACCGCGCGCAGCTGATCCCGGTACATCGCCGCCTCCTCGAAGCGCATGCCCCGCGAGGCGTCCTTCATCCGCTGCTCCAGCTCGCCGGAGAGCTCGTCGTGGCGCCCCTCCAGGAAGAGGGCAACGGCCCGCGCCTGGGCCCCGTAGGCCTCCCGATCCACCTCCAGGACGCAGGGGGCGGGGCAGCGCTTGATCTGGTACTGGAGGCAGGGGCGCTCCCGGGAGGCCATCTCCGCGTCCGTGCAGGTGCGGAGCTGGAAGTGCTTGTTCACCAGGTGCAACGTGCGCCGCGCGGAGGTGGCCGACGGGTAAGGACCAAAGTACCGAGCCCCGTCGGGGACGGGGCGCCGTACCACCTCCAGCCAGGGCCACGGGGCCCGGAGATCCAGGCGCAGCGAAAGGAAATCCTTGTCATCCCGGAGCTTGATGTTGAACCGCGGGTGGTGCTCCTTGATGAGGTTGTTCTCCAGGATCGCCGCCTCCTTCTCGGAGCCGACGACCACCGTGTCCAGATCCGCCACGGTGCGCCGGAGCAGCGGCAACATCGCCCGGCCGTCGCTGGAGCCCTCCTGGAAGTAGCTGCGGACCCGGTGCCGCAGGTTCTTGGCCTTCCCGATGTAGAGGATCGTCCCCTTCGGATCGCGGAAGAGGTAGCAGCCAGGCTGGGTCGGGAGCGACCCCAGCTTGTCGAGGACCACCTGCGGGATCATGGCGCCGAGGATAGCACCTCCTTTCTCGGCACTCCTGCCCCTCTGCCTCGCTCCTGCGGGGGCTTGCGTGGGGTTCCTTCTATCCTGGTATGCTCGTGTATTGGAGGTCGCTCATGGGTCGCTTGTCTTCCTGGTGGGGTTCGGTGCTCGGGGCTGCGTTGCTGGTGGCCTGTGGCGGGGGCGGGGATACCAGCTCCGAGGCGGGCAGCGAGGGCGGGTCGTCCGGGGGCGGCGGGAGCGTGTCCGCAGGGAGCGGCGGG
>CAZSDX010000789.1:0-2560 GCA_964605685.1 uncultured Polyangiaceae bacterium | reverse complement strand
CGGCCTCGCGCGCACCAGCCGCAGCAGCGCCTCCTCGTCCTGCTCGTCGAGGTGCTCCCGCAGCGAGCCCAGCAAGCGCAGCCACCGCTGCGCCGCCCTCTCCTCGATCTCCGGCAGCGCCCTGCGGATCGCCGGCAACGCGCCGGACGCCCCCGCGCCGAACGCCTCCAGGGCGCCCAGGGCCTGCTCGCGCAGCGTCCCGTCCTCGCTCCCCAGCAACCCGCCCACCGCCTCCGCGAAGGGAGCGCCTGCCTCCCCGCAGGTCGCCACCGCCCGCAGCAGGCCCCCTCGCAGCGAGGAGGAGCCCCGGACCAGCCCGTCCACGATCACCTCCGGCGTCCTCCCTCCGAGCAGCGCGCCGGACGCCTTCACCCGCGCCAGCCCCTCCGCGGCGCCCTCCCTCACCCCGCTCTCCTGGCTCTCCAGCAGCTCCACCATCGCCGGGATCGCCTCCGCCGCCGCGGGCCCCACGGACCCCAGCGCGTACAGCGCCGTCGTCCGGGTGTACCCCGCCTTGCAACGCCGCAGCAGCCCTACCATCGCCGGGACCGCCTCCGCCGCCTCCTTGCCGAACCAGCCCAGCGCCCGGCAGGCATCCCGGGCCACCTCCTCGTCGTGATCCTCCAGCAGCCCACGGAGCACCGGCACCGCCACCTCCGGCGCCTTACACATCCGGCCCAGCGCCTCTGCGGCCTCCCGCCGTAGCTCCTCCCTCGGGCTCCCCACCAGGCGAATTACCTCCCGGATCCCATGGGGGTCACCCTTGCCCCACCTGGCGAGGAGCCGGAGCGCTTCCTTCTGGACGGCCGCGTCGCTGGCCCGGAGCAGCGCGATCGCCGCCGCCCGGAGCGCCTCCTCCTCGGGGCCGGAGAAGGGACGCAGGGGCAGGAGCACCTGGAATTCCTCCAGGAGCGCCGCGGAGGGAGCCCGGAGCGCGTCAAGGAAGACGGAGAAGGGCGCCTGGTCCGGGGGCAGGAGGAAGGCCGCGCGGAGCCGGTGGGGGAGCTCGGGGCTCCGGAGCAACGCGGCGGCGAGCCGCCGGGGGGCCTCCCCCCGGAGCCGCTGGAGGGTCTCGGCGGCGTCGCGGACGACGTGGGGCCGCTCGGGCTTCCGGAGCATCCTGTCCAGGACCGGCAGGGCGGCGAGGTTGTCGGGGTCGAAGCGAGCGAGGGCGACCGCGCACCGCTCCTGGACCTGCGGATCGGGGTCGCTCGCCCCCTGGTGCAACCCCGCGGCGATGATTTTTGTGTACCGCTCGTCGGAGCAAAAATACGCCGAGCAGGAGCCGACGTAGTAGGAGGCGGTGCGTCGGACCTCCACGGAGGGGTCGTGCAACCCGGCGAGGAACACCGGCACCACCACCGGCAGCAGCGCGGCGCTCCGGTGGGAGAGGTGGGCCCCCAGGATGGCCAGCACCTCCCGGCGGACGGCGGAGGAGGGGTCCACCTGGAAGCAGGCGATCAGGGGAGGGACGACCTCCTCGGTGGGCGGGTCGAGGGAGCCCGGAGCCAGCGCGGAGGCCGCCCACTGGCGGACCCGCTCGTGGGGATCCTGGAGCCCCCGGAGCACCCGATCCAGGGCTGGCCGCGCGTCGCGCCCGAGCCCGTAGAGGGCGAGCATCGCCTCCTCGCGGACGCCAGCGTCGGGGTCATCGAGGGCCTCGACGAGCGTCCCGAGGGCGGCGATCTCCTTGCGAGCGCGGATCTCCCGGAGGCGCGCCTTGCGCGACAGGTTCGAGGGAGCCTCCCCCAGCCCGAGGACCCTCAGCAGCGTCTGGACGATCGGCATGATCCGGTCCGGTGGTGCCACGCGCCGGGGGTCGGGTCCAGGTCACAGGCCCAGGCAGCAGCGGAAGCCCGTCGAGTAGTCGTGGTAGCCGATCGCGTGGGCCGTGGTCGTGTAGAGGCACCCCGGGCCGTTGAGCTTCGCGTCCACGTAGAACCCTCCGCAGAACGTCCCCTCGTCCTCGTCCACCCACTCGTGGAGGTTCCCGTGCATGTCGAAGGCCCCCTCCGCGCTCACGCACTGGGCGTAGGCCCCGGTCGGCGCCAGCGAATCCGGGAGCTGGTTCACCGCCGGATCGTTCATGTTCTTGCTGTTGAACACCCCGGGACCGTTGCCAAAAAGCTCGACGATCGGGTGCGTCGCGCGCCCCTCGTTGCAGACCCCCTCCTGGTACACCTCCCCGTAAGGGTAGGTCGTCTCGTCCGGCCCCTGGCAAGCCCTCCGGAACTCCGCCCGCGTGCACAGTCGCTTCCCGGCCCCCTCGCACGCCGCCCTCGCCTGCACCCCCGAGATGTACCCCTGAGGCACCACCCCCGGCGCCGACCTCGCCCGCAGCGCCCCGCTCACCCCGTCCAGCACCTCGTAGGGGGAATGGAGCTTCCACGCGCCTCCCTCCTCGACCTCCACCTGGGCCTCCCAGCGATCCACGCAGAATCCGTCGGGGATCCAGGCCATCTCCTCGGGGCAAGGCCCTCCGCCGCCCGCCGCACCGCCTGCACCGCCGACGTCTCCCCCCCCGCCACCGTTGCCCGCCCCGCCTCCGCCGCCCTCGCCA
>CAZSDX010000788.1:0-2564 GCA_964605685.1 uncultured Polyangiaceae bacterium | reverse complement strand
CCTTCGCCCCGGGGAAGCTGGCCCCGGACCTGACCCGCCTCGCCGGGGGGCTGGGCGCCCTGGCCTCGGCGCAGCGGCTCCAGTCGCTGCTGCGGGCCCTGGTGACCGCGGCCTTGGTGGCCTTCCTGTGCCGGAAGAGGCTGGTGGCGCTGCTGCCCGGGCTTGGGGCCTGCGCCGGGGACGCCCGCAAGGCCGCCGCGCTCGTCGGGCAGGAGGGCGCCGCCCTGCTCCGGGACGCAGGGCTGGTGCTGGTGGCCTCGGCGGTGGTGGATCTGGCGCTGACGGTGCGATCCTGGCGCAACCGGCTGAAGATGTCGCCCGATGAGGTGAAGCGCGAGGCCAAGGAGTCGGAGGGTGACCCCCAGCTCAAGGCCGCCCGCGAGCAGGCTCACCACGAGCTGCTCCACCAGGCATCCGTCCACGCCGTCAAGGAGGCATCGGTCGTCATCGTGAACCCCACCCACCTCGCCACAGCGCTCCGCTACCGGGAAGGAGAGGACGAGGCCCCCCTGGTGGTCGCCAGGGGCGCAGGCTCCTTCGCGGCGCAGATCATCGAGGCGGCCCGCGCCTACAACGTGCCGGTGCTCCAGGACATCCCCCTGGCCCGGGCGCTCCACGAGTTGGAGGTCGGCGACCAGATCCCGGAGGCGCTCTACGAGGCGGTGGCCGAGGTGCTCCGGAGCCTCTGGGAGTCCTCCTCGTGAGCCGGCATCGCCACGACAACTTCGCCAAGAGCGCCTTCCACCTCTGGCTTTCGCCTCTTGGCGATGTCTCCCTCGACGTTCACCTCCGAGGCGAGGCTCGTCGTGGGGATGTCCTCTTCGTCGAGCGCCGCCGCAACCCCGCCTACCGCAGGCGTCTCGGTCTGCTGGGCAAGCTCGCCCAAGGCACCGTGCTGTTCGAGCTGTTCCGTAACCCCTTCACGCTCCCCGAGTTCGACAGTTGCCTCGCCAAGCGCATCGAGCTGTGGGCGCAACGGCTCCGCGAGGCCCGCCGAAAGAAACTCTCTGTCGACTCCGTCACTCGACCTGTTGTCTGCGTCGTTGCACCCAGCCTGTCGCCCGACAAGAAGCTGGCCTGCGGGGTGTCTGGACAGGCAAAGAGCGGGGTCTACCCGCTGATCGAGGTGCTCGGCGTCGTGCTCGTGGTGGTCGATGAGCTACCCCCGAGCAACGACACCCTGTGGCTACGTATCCTGGGCAAAGGCAAGGCGCAGCGCCGGGCCATCGCCGAGCTCCTGGCTCGCCTGAAGCGCGAGCCTCTGGCCGATGCTACGATGCGACTGATCATCACCTGGCGTGACAGCCTCCCACCGCCAGAAGACCAACTGCCCGAGGAGCAAGAACAGATGGAGAACTGGCAGAAAGCCTACGAACGCTGGGAAAAGCGCGTCAAAACCCAGGCCTGGCTCGATGGTAAGGCCGAGGGCGAAGCGCAAGGGTTGGCCAAGGGCAAGGCCGAGGGCAAGGCCGAGGGCAAAGCCGAGGGCAAGGCCGAGGGCAAGGCCGAGGGCAAGGCCGAGGGCAAGGCCGAGGGCGAAGCCAGAGGGCTAGCCAGAGGCAAGGCGGAGGCGGTGGTGCTGCTGCTGGAGAGCCGGGGGCTGCGGGTGACCAAGGCCCAGGCCGCGCAGATCCAGGCGTGTACGGATCTCAAGAGGCTGGATCGGTGGCTGGTGAGGGCGATCACCGCGGAGTCCACTGCGGCCCTGCTGGGCGCGGCGACGAAGCCCCGACGGCCTCGTCGTTGAGTCCCTACGACGAGACCGTCACCGCGCTCCTCCGCGCCCTCTGGGTTGCGTGGTAGGCTTCCGTCCGTGGATGCTTCCCCAAGCGGGGAGGAGCGCCGGACCCTCGGGCGCTGCCTCTACACCCTGCTCTTCCTCATCTCGGGGGCCGATGGACACGCCTCCACCCGCGAGGCACGCGCCATCGAAGACGCGCTCCGAGGCCTGGAGGAGCGCTTCGGTCCCGGTCACATTGACCAGCTCGACCTCCGGCCGTCCTCGATCCAGCGCGCCCGGCTGGCCTCCGAGGGTCTCGGCTTCCACCTCCAAGGGGAGGAGATCGCGCAGGCCCGCCTGATCCTCGCTCGGATGGCGCCGGCTCCGCGCTCGGCCTACGAGGAGTTCTTCGCACGCTCCTGCCTCGCCGTGGCCTCCGCCTCCGCCGATTACCTCGGCCTCGGCCCCCGCATCAACGAGGACGAGCGGATCCGGCTGCGCGAGATCTTTCTCCACCTGGGCTTCTCGTCGATAGAGCCTCTCCTCGCCACGGAAGAGTGAACCGTGCCCCCTCCTCCTGCGCTCATCGCCCTCCTGACCCGCGAGCGGCTCCCCGAAGGAAAGCCCCAGGTGCTCCTCCATCCCCCCGATCACCTGGTCGTCGTTCGCCTCGGCGACGAGGTGTTCGTCCTCGATCAGCGGTGCAGCCACGCCGGCGCCAGCCTCCTCACCGGCGTCGTCCGGGGCCGCACCATCGAGTGCCGCGCCCACGGCTGCCGCTTTGACCTCGCCACCGGCGCCCTCACCGGCGCGTCGGACGGCCCGCCGCTCCGGCAGCGAGCCT
>CAZSDX010000787.1:0-2572 GCA_964605685.1 uncultured Polyangiaceae bacterium | reverse complement strand
GGCCCCGTGGGAGAACGCCAGCAACCTCCGGAGCGCGTCCGGGTTCAGCTTCGGGACGATCCGCACCCGCAGGTCGCCCAGCTCCACGTCGCCCACGTAGGAGCGCGCCGTCAGCTCCAGCCCGGCGCGCAGCTCCCTCACCTCCAGCCGGCCTTCCTCGGTGAGCCGGGCGGCGGCGCCCCGCGCCTCCTCGTCCCGGAGCCACCGCCCGGGCAGCAGCGTCTTCCCCCACTCCGGCAGCGTCACGGTGGTTGGCTCGTTCACCGCTCCGCGCTCGCCTCGGGGAAGATCTCCAGCAGCGCTGCCTCCAGCGCCGCCTCGCCGCCGGGGGCGAAGAGCCGCGCGTCGAGCCTCCCCTGGGAGCGATCCACGAAGGGGGCCCCCAGCAGTGCTCCGATGGCCCCCAGATCCCCCAGGAAGTGCTCCAGCAGCGTGGGCAGGATGTCCTGCTGGAGCGCCCGCCCCAGCGCCTCCAGATCCCCCAGCGGACGCCCCCGCCGCAGCAGGAACGCCTGCCCCACCCGCGCGTCGAAGCCTGCCCTTGGGTTCTGCTGGACGATCCGGGCGTTGAGCGCGTCCAGCAGCCGACCCAGATCGATCCTCCCCACCCGGGCCCCCTGGAGCGGCGTCGAATCCGGGTGCAGCTCGATCACCGCGAAGCGACGCCGGAGCGCCGCGTCCAGCGGCGAGGTCGAGCGATCCGCGCTGTTCATCGTCGCCAGCACCAGCACGTTCGGGGGGACGGCCAGCCGCTCCCCGCTCAGCGGCAGCGTCACCGGGTGCCCACGCCGCTCCGCCTCGATCACCCCGAGGAGGTCTCCGAAGACCCTGGGCACGTCCGCCCGGTTCAGCTCGTCGATCAGCAGGAAGAAGTCGCGCCCCGGGTTGAGCAACGCGCGGCGGCAGAGGCGCTTGAAGAGGCCGTCGCGGCGCTCGAAGACGAGCTGGCCGTGGTGGACCTGGGGGCGCAGTCCTTCGATGAAATCCTCGTAGCCGAAGGAGGGATGGAAGCAGCAGTGCTCGACCGCGCCCAGGCCGCCGGAGCCCAGCTCGGTGAGCTGGCGGCGGGCCTCGTCCGGCAGGCGCTCGTGGCTGGTGCCGAACCAGGAGCGGGAGGCCAGCTCCAGGGCGGCGCGCTCGGCCCAGTGGGTCTTCCCGGTGCCCGGGGGGCCCGCCAGGATGAGCTGTCCTTTCCGGCGGAGGGCGCCCTCGATCTCCCGGAGGAGCCCGGAGAGCTGCGGGGCCGACGGCGGGGCGACCCGCTCCGGGGCGGGGGCGGGCGTCGGGAGCAGCCGCGCTCGGAGCAGCACCGCCTCGATGGTCAGGAGCAGCCCGTCATGGTGCGAGATCTCCTGGAGGGGCTCCCGGGGCTCCGTGGTGGCGAGGGGGACCTCCTCGAAGGAGAGCCAGTCGACGGCGCGTCGGTGGGCGAGGGAGCGGTCGTTGACGTAGCTGTACTCCCCCGCGATGACGCCGATCCCGACGGAGCGCGCCCCGTCGACGGCAACCACTCGATCCCCCGGGGCCATCTCCCGGACGAAGGCGTAGAACTGCGCGGCCTCCCGGGCGGCCTTGGCGCCGTTGCCCCCGTGGATCTGGGCGAGCTGGTTACGGAGCGTCGCCTTGCCCTCCGCGGTCGCTGGCATGGCCGAGAGGTCACCCAGCTCGTTGCGTCCGATGGCGATGAAGCCTCCCTCGCGCATCAGCAGCCAGCGGATCTTCTGGGTGGAGCGCTGCCCCACGGCGAGCCTCCAGGTGCGCCGCGGGGGACCATCCCGGCGGGTCAGGGCCCAGAGCATCCGGGCGGGCGAGGCGCCCACGGCGCGGGCCAGCTCGTCGAGGACCCGGCGCCCCTCCTCGACCTCGTCGGGCGGGGGCTCCAGCGACCGGAGCAGGTGGTAGCGGACCTGCTCGGTGCTCAGTTCTTCGAAGGATCGCTCTGTCGCGTCGACCTCGGGTGGGGCCTGCTGACAGAGGGTACGAAGCTCCTGGACGACGGCGGCGTCGAAGATCATCCGACGCCTCTTGTGCACCGTCTCCGTGCCGGCGGCCACCTCCCTCTCTTGGAGGAGCCTTCCCCCTGTGGTACCGCCGCCCGCATGGGCAAGCCGGACCAGTTCGCCAAGGACATCTTCGCCGAGGAAACCTCCCTCGTCACTGGTGGCGTCTTCTCCTTCCAGAGTCCTGCCGAGCTTCCTGTCTTCGAGGTCCACCTCGACGGCCTCCTGCTCGTCCACGATCCTGCTCGCCTCCTCTCCCTTCCCCCTCCCTGGTCGTTGGCTCCTGCTTCCGCTCCGGTCGTGGCCGACCTCAAGATGCAGCGCGATCACCTTGACCTCACCTCCGTCGAGTTGCTGCTTCATCGCCGCCAGTCCTGGCAGGCCGCGCAGCTCCGCAAGGACAGCTCCTACGCCCTGCAACCCGCCTCCTGGGTCATCGCCGGAAACGTTCCGGAGTGGTCCGCCTCGGCGGCATCGCCTTGGCGCTGGGAGCAGGTGGCCGCAGGCTGCTACGCGCGGCCTTGCCCATCGTTTGGTCCACTGGCCTTGTTCCCAAGACCGTCCACACGGGT
>CAZSDX010000786.1:0-2578 GCA_964605685.1 uncultured Polyangiaceae bacterium | reverse complement strand
CCCGCAGGCTGGCCAGCGTGGCGGCGCCGTCGGCCCAGTCGTTGGCCCCCGGCGCCCAGGCGGCCAGGCCCGTCTTCTGGAGCGTGGTGGCCAGCGCCTCGGCCTTCCAGCGGTCCTGGGTGGTCTGCTCGCCACGCAGCACCGGGTCGAGGAAGAACAGCGGACCCGCCGCCGCCAGCAGGGAGGCGGGGGCCTGCTTGCGCTCCGCGGCCAGGTAGGCGCCCAGGTGATCGATGCCGCCGAGCTGGTTCTTGGAGCAACCGCAGGGCTCCAGGGCGCCGGCGACGCTGGAGACGAGGTAGAGCCGCAGGGTAGGCGAGGGGCCCTGCGGCCGGTCGGGGCCCTGGTGGGCGCCGCTTGAGCGGCACCCCTGGCAGGCCGCGAGCGACCCCGAGGCCACCAGCGCCAGCGGCAAGAGGAGGCGAGTGAGGGAAGAAATCATCGGGGAACCCCGGTGTACTACACGCCGATCGCGGGGGCTGCACGGGCAACCCGGCGGGGGGGAGGTTCTACCTGGAGGTCCGGGGAGGGCTGCGGTACCGTGTCCCGGTCCGGCGTCGGAGGGCCAGGCTGGAACTTGGCGTCGAACGGGTGGTCTGTGGGGGGCACCCCACCATCGTCCGCGAGGGTTCATGCGCCGTTCCTCTTCCGAGCTGCTGGCTCGCCTGTCGCCGCTGCCGCTGCTGCTGTTGCTCTCCTGCCAGGAGCCCTCGCGCCCCCTGGTCGCCCGCTCCCAGACCTTCGCCGAGCTGCGCACCGTGCGCCGGGGCGTCCAGGTCGAACCCCCGGGAGAGGCGGTCCGGACCCCTTACCCCCGGGAGCGGCTGGCCGATGGGCAGAAGATCACCCTGGAGCCCGGGGGCCTGGCCTGGCTGCGGCGCGACAGCGGCGCGACGCTGCTGGTGGCGGGCCCCGGGCGGCTCACGCTGCGGGCCGAGGCCCTCCAGGTGCAGGAGGGAAAGATCTTCGTCGACACGCCTCCGGGGCTCCCGACGGCCCTGGAGACCCCGAGGGGGATGCTCCACCTCTCGGACGTCCGGGCCAGCGTCGAGGTCCTCAAGGACGGGAGCACCGAGGTCTACGTGCTCCGGGGGGCGGTCCGGACCACCGGAGGCGAGCAGGCTGGCCCCGGAGAGCGCCTCCAGATCGGCGCCGACGGCAAGGCGACGCGCCGCCCCGAGGTCGCCTGGGAGGACTGGACCGGAGGACTGGCCACCACCGACCAGAGCGCCCAGCCCGCTCCCTTCGGGGTCGGCACCGTCGGGGCGCGCACCCCGGGCGCCACCGGCGAGCCCCGCTTCCCCCTCACGATCCAGAAGCTGGATGTGCGGGTGAAGATCGATCACGACCTGGCCATCACCGAGGTCGAGGAGATCTTCTTCAACCCCTCCGCCGAGACCGTCGAGGGGATCTACAGCTTCCGCACCCCGGAGGGGGCGGCGCTCCACCGCTTCGGCGTGGACCGCGAAGGCGAGGTGGTCTGGGGCCGCGTCAAGGAGAAGCAGGCCGCCGCCGCCCAGTACCAGGCCAACGTCTACCAGGGCTCCAAGGAGGACCCGGCGCTGCTCGAATGGGTCGCCCCCGGCGTCTACCAGGCCAGGCTCTACCCCATCCAGCCCGGCGGCTCGCGCCGCGTGGTGACCCGCTACGCCGAGTGGCTCAGCCGCCAGGGAAAGCGCTCCGAGCGCCGCATGTACGTCTATCCCATGGCCGCCGAGGGCGCCGAGAGCTCCCTGCCACGCATCGAGGAGCTGAACATCACCCTCGATCTGGAGAAGGCCGGCGCCCAGGACATCCGCGCCGGCATGCAGGGCTCCCGCGATGGGAACAAGCTGACCATCCAGGCCTGGGACGTGCTCCCCCGGGCCGATCTCGCCGTCGAGCTCTTCGACGACGGCGCCCCGGTGGCCACCGCCTACCGCGCCCCCCACAAGCTCGAACTCGACATGATCGAGCACGAAAAACGCGCCCAGGCCGTGGCCGACGCCAGGGGAGAGTCCGACTACCTGCTCCTCCCGGTCCGCCCCGGCGCCGCCAACGAACCCCCCGGCGGCCTCGACCTCGCCATCGTCCTGGACGCCTCCGCCGCCACCGACGCCAGCGCCCTCGCCTCCGCGCGCGCCACCACCGCCGCCCTCCTGGCCCACCTCGGCCCCGACGACCGCGCCGCCGTGTGGGCCAGCGACGCCACCCTCCGCCCTGTGACCGAGCGCTCCGGCGAATTCCTCCCCGCCGACGCCCCACGACGCCAGGCCATCCTCTCCGGACTCGCCCGCCTCGACCGAGGCGGCGCCACGGACCTCGGCGCCGTCCTCTCCGACGCCGCCAACCGCCTCGCCACCGAGGACGGCCGCGCCGCGCTTAAACACGCCATCGAGCAGGCCCCCGACCACGCCGTCTTCGCCCTACGCCGCTCACCCGCCCTCCGCGAGTTCGCCCGCCCCCACTTCCCCGGACTCGCCGAACTCTCCACCCGCGATGGCATCCCCGACTACGCCCGCGCCCGCCTCGCCGCGCTCCACCGCCACCTTGGCGGCCAAGCCCTCCCCCCCGACCGCGTGCTCGACTACCCTTCCTG